>DASTGH010000215.1:0-20407 GCA_035719345.1 Anaeromyxobacteraceae bacterium | reverse complement strand
CCTTGCCCGTCACGCTCGCGGTGCTCCTCCCGCCGCTCGCCGGCTGGGCGGCGCTCGGCGCGCCGCGCGCGCTGGACGTCCCGGAACTCACCGCGTTCAACGTCGCCGGCGGCGCGGGCGTCACCCCCGAGTTCCTGGCGCTCCTCGCCGGCCTCACCGCCTTCACCTCGGCCTACATCGCCGAGATCGTGCGGTCAGGGCTCCTCGCCGTGCCGCAGGGCCAGACCGAGGCGGCGCGAGCGCTCGGGCTCTCGCCCCGGCAGGTCACCCGGCTGGTGGTGCTGCCGCAGGCGCGGCGCATCATCGTGCCGCCGCTCACCAGCCAGTTCCTGAACCTCACCAAGAACTCGTCGCTGGCGGTCGCCATCGGCTACCCCGACGTCGTCTCGGTGGCGAACACCGCCATCAACCAGAACGGGCAGGCGCTGGAGTGCATCCTGCTCATCATGTCCGTGTACCTGACCGTGAACCTCGGGACCGCGCTCGGCATGGGCTGGTACGGCCGGCGCACCGCGCCGGTGGAGCGCTGAGATGGAGCGCGCCGTCGCCGCCCCGGCCGCCGCCCCCGGCACCCCCCGCCCGCCGCCCCCGCGCGCCGGCGGTCCGCTGGCGTGGGCCCGCAGGAACCTGTTCGCCGGGCTCCCCTCCACCATCGCCACGCTGGCGGTCGCGGCGGTCGCGGCCTGGGCGCTGCCGCGCGCCTTCGGCTGGCTGGTCGCAGGCGCGGTGTTCCGCGCCGACTACGACGCCTGCCGCGCCCTCGACTACCGCGCCGCCTGCTGGGGCTTCGTCGCCGAGAAGTGGCGGCTCGTGCTCTTCGGCCGCTATCCCTGGGCCGAGCAGTGGCGCGCCGGCCTCGCCACCGCGCTCGTCCTCGCGCTGCTGGTGGCGAGCGCCTTCCCGCGCACCTGGCGCCGGGGGCTCCTCGCCGCCTGGGCGGTCGGCCTGGGCGCCTTCCTCGTGCTCCTGGGCGGCGGCGTGCCGGGCCTCCCGCGCGTCGAGCCGGGGCTGTGGGGCGGGCTCCCGCTCACCGTCCTCCTCACGCTCATGGGCATGGGCGCGTCCATGCCGCTCGGCATCGTGCTGGCGCTGGCGCGCCGCTCGGAGCTGCCGCTCGCGCGCTCGCTGTCGAGCGCCTACATCGAGCTCGTGCGCGGGGTGCCGCTCATCACCGTCCTCTTCAGCGCGTCCTACGTCCTGCCGCTGCTGCTCCCCGAGGGCCTGCGCCTGGGCGCGCTCACGCGCATCGGGCTCGCCATCACCCTCTTCCAGGCCGCCTACCTGGCGGAGGTGGTGCGCGGGGGCCTCGCCGCCATCCCGCGCGGCCAGCGCGAGGCGGCCGCCTCCCTCGGCCTCGGCTGGTGGCAGACGCAGCGCAAGATCGTCCTGCCTCAGGCGCTCGTCATCGTCATCCCCAGCTTCGTGAACAGCCTGCTCTCCACCTTCATGGACACGTCGC
Organism: Anaeromyxobacteraceae bacterium; assembly: GCA_035719345.1. GTDB lineage: Bacteria > Myxococcota > Myxococcia > Myxococcales > Anaeromyxobacteraceae > Anaeromyxobacter_A. The sequence continues at coordinate 18,948 of DASTGH010000215.1, read as the reverse complement.
TCGTCACCGTGGTGAGCATGTACGACCTCACCGGCGCGCTGCGCCTGGCGCTGGGCGACCCGCGCTGGCGGAGCTTCTTCATCGAGGGCTACCTGTTCGTGGGCGCCATCTACTTCGCCGGGTGCCTGGCGATGTCGCGCTACAGCCAGTGGCTGGAGGTGCGGCTGGGCGGCTGGATGCGGCGCGCGGGGGCGGCGCGGTGAGCGGGACCGAACCCATCATCCGCCTGGAGCGGGTGAACAAGTGGTTCGGGCGCTTCCACGCGCTGCGCGACGTGGACCTCGAGGTCGGCCGCGGCGAGCGCATCGTCATCTGCGGCCCGTCGGGCTCCGGCAAGTCGACGCTCATCCGCTGCGTGAACGGGCTCGAGGTGCACGAGGAGGGGCGCGTGGTGGTGGACGGCGTGGAGCTCACCGACGCGCTCCAGGCCATCGACCACGTGCGCCGCGAGGTGGGGATGGTGTTCCAGAGCTTCAACCTCTTCCCCCACCTCACCGTGCTCGAGAACGTGGCGCTGGCGCCGTCGTGGGTGCTGAAGCTGCCCCGGGCCGAGGCCGAGGCGCGCGCCATGACGCAGCTCCAGCGCGTGCGCGTGGCCGACCAGGCGCCCAAGTACCCGGGCCAGCTCTCCGGCGGGCAGCAGCAGCGCGTCGCCATCGCCCGGGCCCTCTGCATGCAGCCGCGCATCATGCTCTTCGACGAGCCCACCTCCGCGCTCGACCCGGAGATGGTGAAGGAGGTGCTCGACGCCATGCTGGAGCTGGCGCGGGGCGGGATGACCATGCTGGTCGTCACCCACGAGATGGGCTTCGCGCGCTCGGTCGCCGACCGCGTCGTCTTCATGGACGAGGGCCGGATCGTGGAGCAGGCGCCGCCCGCCGAGTTCTTCGCGCACCCCCGGCACGAGCGGGCGCGCGACTTCCTCGCCAAGGTGCTGCCGCGCTGAGCGCGACGCCGCGGGTTGCCCGCGGCCGGCGCTGGCTCAGGGGTGCGGGTAGTGCGTGAGCACGAGCTGCCCGCCGGCCTGCCCCGGGCCGGGGCTGACCGCGAACGCGATGCCGTCGGTCCCCCAGCGCACGACGCGACCGGTGGGCTGGCCCGTCAGGCGCTGCACGACGAAGGTGCCCATGGCCGTGAAGTGCGTCAGGTCGAAGGTCCGGACGGTGGCCGTGGACGAGCTGAAGTCATTCGTCACGAAGACCGCCACGCCGGCGCTGCCGTCCGGGATCATGGGCCCGAAGACGCCGTAGGTGCCCGCCGGGCTGCCGGTCGCGGGATCGAGGACGTGCCCGTCGTCCGAGTACACGAACCGGGTGACCGGGTCGAAGTGGATCCGGTTCACGAAGCTGGAGAACCTGCCGGAGAAGGTCTGCACTCCGCTCACGCCCGCGGCGTTCACCGATGCCACGTAGAAGTCGAACCCGGTGTCGCCCGCGTTGGCCCCGTAGATCGTGGTCGCATCCGCTCCCCACTGGAGCGAGCTGAACGTGAAGGCGAACGGCGAGGTGCGATTGGTCCTGGGCGTGGGGCCGTCGTAGACGACGAGACCTCCCCGGCCGTTGCCCAGCGAGACGGCGAGCGTCGTGGGCGCGCCCGGGGCGACGGCGAGGTCGGTGGCCGTGAACGTGCTGCCGAACTGGTCGCTGCCCAGCGAGATCTTGAGGTCCTGCGCCAGCGCCGGGAGGGTGAAGCGCTGCACCGCCGCCGCGCCGTCCACGCCCGCGTAGAGGAACTGGCCGTCGTCCGAGATGGCGAGGCGGTTCGGCTGGCTGCCGGCGAACGCGCCCGCGTCGAACGTGCCGGTGAAGGGGTCGACGGTCGTGATGGTGTTGGGGTTGATGGGGGAGGTGTTGTCGAGCGACGCGTAGATCTTCTGGCGCGCCGGATCCCAGACCATGTCGCGCACCGGCAGCGAGAGGATGGTGACGCCCGCCTGCGGCGCCAACACCTCGAACGGCAAGGCCGACGACGGGGTCCCGCCGGGTCCGTTCACGACCGTCACCTGTGCCGTGCCCGCCGTCGCCACGTCCGCGGCCGTGACCTGGGCCTGCAGCGCACCGGAGTGGACGAAGGTGGTGGCGCGCGGGGACCCGTTCCACTGGACGGCGGACTGGCTCGTGAACCCCGTCCCGCTCACCTGCAATGTCAAGGCGCCGCTCCCCGCGACGGCCGATGCGGGGCTGATGAAGAAGACGGTGGGCGCCGACGGGCCGAAGACCTGGAAGGTCGCCGGGGCCGACGTCGATCCGGCGGAGGCGCTCGTCACGGTGACGAGGGCAGTACCGCCCGAGACGACGTCGGCGGCGGTGATCTGCGCCTGCAGCAGGCTGCTGCCCAGGTACGAGGTGGTGCGGGGCGAGCCGTTCCACTGGACGACGGCGTCGCCGGGGAACCCGGTCCCGTTCACCTGCAGGGTGAACCCGGGGCTGCCGGCGTCGATCGACGGCGGGCTGAGGAAGGTGATGAAGAACGCCGCCGGCCTCGTCCCGCTGAACGTGAGCGCGAACGTCGCGCCCGCCGGCGCGCTGCAGCCGGACACGGGGCCGTGCACGGAGAGCGCCAGCGCCCCGTTCGACATCGATCCGCTGCCGCCCTGAATGCGCCAGGTCACCGTGCAGGAGGCCGAGGGGAAGGTGCAGGTGTGGCTCCCCACCGTGAAGGCGGAGTCGGAGGTCACCCGCGCCGTGGGCCCGCTGCCGTCCGTGCAGAACCCCGGGAGGGTGAGCGTGTTGCGGGCGGTGGCGGTCACCTCCATGTCGGCGGACGTGGACTGGCTCTGGCCGCCGGACTCCGCCGTCAGGATGCCGGACCAGCGGCCGGCGAACGCGGCGCTGGCGTCGTGGTCGAGCTTGTCGGGTGGGAGCTCTCCCTCGCTCGACCCTCCACAGCCGATCCCTGCGAGCACGGTCACGACGGCGAAGGCCCTGAAGGCGAGGCGCATGGTGGCATTTCCCCCCGGAAACCACCGTTCTACCCGGCTTTGCCGTCGGTGAGGAGCGGCGCGACGCCGCGATCGGATTGCCGTGGAGTGGCGCGGGGCTGCGGAAGCGGATTCTTGCGCTCCGTCAAGTGGGCCTCGTGTCGCAGCCCGGACGCCGCGTCCTACCCCCCGGGTCCTTGCGGCAGCGCGCAGCGCGTGCGAGGGTCCCGCGCGAAACGAGACCCTCCATGCACGTCGAAACGGAAGCCAAGGCGAAGCCGGTGCTCCGCCCGGAGTACTGCAAGGGCTGCGGCCGCTGCATCGAGGCGTGCGCGCGCCACTGCATCGAGGCGGGCAGCGAGATCCTGCCGGCGACCGGGCTCGTGCCGGTGAAGCTGCACGCCGAGTCGTGCAACGCCTGCGCGCTCTGCATCGACGCCTGCCCCGAGCCGTACGGCCTGCTCGACGGCGGGGCGGCGCGCGCGCTCGAGGCGGCGGAGCCGAGGGTCGGGTCGGCGCCTCCCGCCGACGTGCCCGACGCGCGGCGCGAGCTGCCGGCGGCGCGCGCCACCTTCATGAAGGGCGCGCACGCGGGCGCGGTCGGCGCGCTCCTCGCCGGCTGCCGTCATTTCTTCGGCTATCCGATCACACCCTCGACCGAGGGCGCCGAGCTCATGGCGAAGCTCCTGCCCGAGCTGGGCGGGTCGTTCCTGCAGGCGGTCTCCGAGGTGGCGGCCGTCAACATGATGTACGGCTGCGGCGGCGCCGGCCGGCGCGCGATGACCTTCACCTCCTCGCCCGGCTTCAGCCTCATGCTGGAGGGCCTCTCCTACATGATCGGCGCCGAGCTGCCGGGCGTCTTCGTGAACGTGATGCGCGGCGGTCCGGGGCTCGGGAACATCGCGCCCGAGCAGGCCGACATCAAGCTCGCCTGCCGCGGCCTCGGGCACGGCCACACGCATGCCATCGTGCTCGCGCCCTCGACGCCGCAGGAGATGCTCGACCTCACCATGCTGGCGTTCGAGCTGTCGTTCCGGTACCGGAACCCCGTCGTCATCCTCGCCGATGGCTACCTCGCGCAGATGACCGGCCGGGTGACGCTGCCCGCGGCGCTCGTCGAGCCGGGGCTGCCGGCCTGGGCGGTCTCGGGCGACGCCGCGCACCGCCAGAACCTGGTCGCCTCGATCTGGCTCAACGAGGCCGACCTCGAGGCCCACAACCGCATGCTCTCCGCCAAGTACGCGCGCATGGAGGCGGAGGCGCGTGCCGAGCTGCACCGGTGCGACGACGCCGAGGTGGTGGTGGTCGCCTGCAACACCCCCGCGCGCATGGCCAAGGGCGCGGTCCGGGCGCTGCGCGACGAGGGCATCCGCGCCGGCCTGTTCCGTCCGCAGACGGTGTGGCCCTTCCCGGCGAAGCTCCTGCTCCCGGCGCTCGCGCGGGCGCGGGCGCTGGTGGTGGTCGAGGCGAGCGACGGGCAGCTCGAGGACGAGCTCCGCCTCGCGCTGTCGCACGCCGGGGCGGCGGCGCCGCCCATCCACCACGTGCGGCGCATGGGCGGCGTGCTGCCGTCGCAGCGCGAGATCGTGTCCGGGGTACGGGCGGCGCTCGGCCGCGAGGAGGCGCGGGCGTGAGCACGTTCTACGAGCGGTTCGAGCGGCACGACCACGCGCAGGGCCTCAAGGCGCAGAGCACGCACTACTGCCCGGGCTGCGGCCACGGGCTCGTGCACAAGTACCTGGCCGAGGCGATCGAGGAGCTGGGGATCCAGGACCGCACCGTGGCCGTCTCGCCGGTCGGGTGCAGCGTCTTCCTCTACTACTACCTCGACGTCGGCAACACGCAGGCGGCGCACGGCCGCGCGCCGGCGGTGGCGCTCGGGCACAAGCTGGCGAATCCCGAGAGCGTCGTCGTCACCTACCAGGGCGACGGCGACCTCGCTGCCATCGGCCTCGCCGAGATCCTGCAGGCGGCGCAGCTGGCCCTGCCGCTCTCGGTCGTCTTCGTGAACAACGCCATCTACGGCATGACCGGCGGGCAGCTCGCGCCCACCTCGCTCGCGGGGCAGCGGACCAGCACGAGCCCGAAGGGCCGGGACCGCTTCATGGGCCAGCCGCTCCGCATGGCGGAGCTCGTGGCCCAGCTCGACGGGCCCGTCTACGTGGAGCGCGTCGCGCTCTTCGACGCGAAGCAGCGGGTGCGCGCCGCCAAGGCGGTGAAGAAGGCGCTCCGGCTGCAGGCCGAGAACAAGGGCTTCTCCTTCGTCGAGGTGCTGGCGGAGTGTCCGACGCACCTGCGCGTGAGCGCGGCCGAGGCGGAGCGGTGGGTGAAGGAGCGGATGCTGCCGGTCTTCCCGCTGGGCGTGAAGAAGGACCTCGCGCCGGAGCAGGGGTTCGGTGACTGGCCGAGCCCGACCTTCGAGCCGGCCAGGGTGCTCGAGGTGGTGGGCGGGATGTCGCGGGCCGTGCCCCGCTTCGCGAAGGGGTTCCCCCGCTCGCCGTTCGGCGACGACCTCGGCCTGAAGCTGGCCGGCGCCGGCGGCGACGGCGCGCAGACGGCGGCGACCCTGGTGGCGCGCGCCGCGGTGCAGGAGGGCTTCGACGCGACCCACATCCCGAGCTACGGGCCGGAGTCGCGGGGCGGGACCTCGTACGCCGACGTGCGCATCGCCGCCGAGGAGGTGCTGTCGCCGGCCGCGCCGCACCCGCACGCGCTCGTCGCCTTCAACGCCCCCAGCCTGACGCGCTTCGCGCCCGAGGTGGAGCCGGGCGGCATCGTCGTCTACGACGCCTCGGTGGCCGGGCCGCCGCCGGTGCTCGGGCCGCGGGTGCGCGCGGTGGGCGTGCCCTGCTCGGAGATCGCGGGCGCGCTGGGGAAGCTCACCGTGAAGAACGCGGTGGCGGTGGGCGCGCTGCAGGCCGCGACCGGCCTCTTCCCGGAGGAGACGTTCCTCGAGGCGCTCAAGGTGGCGCTCGCGTCGAAGCCGGAGCTGGAGCGGCTCAACGAGGAGGCCTTCCGCCGCGGCGCGCGGGCGGCGGAGGAGGCGATGGCGAAGGGTGGGGGACGCCCGGAGGGGTGGGGGTAGGCTTCGGCCCTTCGACTCCGCGACGCTTCGCGTCGCGCAGCCTGTCCTGAGCGTAGGCCTCGCCCTTCGACTCCGCTTCGCTACGCTCAGGGCGAACGGGGGCGAGGCCGAAGTCGAAGGACTCAGGGCGAACGACTTCGTTCGCGATCGAGGACGGGGACGGGTTTCTGCCCTCACTCGAACGGGATGACGTGCACCCGTTCCCCCCGCTCCACCTCCAGGAGCTCCTTCGCCTCCTCGCCGAGCAGCACGTCGTCCCCGTCGATCCGCGCCTGCGTCCTCACGGCGCGGAACCGCACGCGGCCGTCCGGGCGCTCCACGCCCACGAGCTTCTCCGGCTCGTGCTCGCGCGGCGCGAGCGTCCGCTCGGAGACCCGCACCCGGCGGTGCGCGCGCACGAGCGTGACGTCCGACACCTTCGCCTCGTAGTGCGGGCCGCCGTCGAACGGGTCGATGCGCCCCACGAACTGGAACCCGATCCGCTCGAGGAGGTGCTTCACCCCGAGCGTCTCGGGGCCGACCGACCCCAGCATGCGCTGCACGCGCGGCGGGAAGAGCGTGGCGTAGAGGTCGCCGGGCGGGAAGAGCTGCTGGATGAACTCCTTGTTCTGGCGGCTGCGCTTGTCGGCCTCCTGGTACTCGAGCCCGGTGAAGCGCTTGCCGCACGCCTCCCAGAACAGGCTCCGGCCGTCGGCCATGAGCGGCGGCATGAGCTCGGCGAGGACGCGGTCCCGGAAGCGCTCCCGGTGCATGGCGAGGTAGAGGAAGCGCACGTACGCGAGCTGCTTGCCGGGCCTGTCCTCCCCGCCGCGGTCCTCCGGGTGCACGACCAGGCCGCCGATCTCGGTCGGCCCGTCGAAGTGGTAGCCGATCGACAGCACCTGGTGCTTGAAGTGGCGGTCGAGCGTGCTCGAGTAGTGCTCCCGCACCGACACGACGAAGAAGGTGCAGGGCGACTCGCGCGTCCCGTGCTGGGCGATGACCATCGAGGTCCCGAGGAGCCGGCCGGAGCGCGGCTCCTCCAGCACGAAGACGTACGACCGGGCCAGGGGATCGCGGATCCGCCCCCCGAAGCTGGCGCGCGACCGCTCGATGATGTCGGCGAGCGCCCGCTCGTCGTTCGGAAGGTTCACGGAGTTGAGCTCCGCGGCGAGGGACCGGAGCGCCTTGAGGTCGGCCTTCTGCGCGTCGCGGAGGAGCAGCATCGGCGGGGGACCTGTACCACGCGGCCGGCGCAGCGTCAGCGTCGCCGTCCCCAAGAGGGCCCGCACGCTTCGCTTGCCGCGCCGCGGCGCGCCCGTGAAACGGATCGCGGGCATGCGCGCCGTCGTGCAGCGGGTGTCGCGCGCCGAGGTGCGCGTCGAGGGGCGGGTCACGGGCGCCATCGGCGCCGGGCTGGCGGTGCTCCTCGGGGTGGCCGAGGGCGACGGCGAGGACGCTGCGCGCTTCCTCGCCGACAAGGTCGCCGCGCTCCGCATCTTCGAGGACGCCGGGGGCAAGATGAACCGGGCCGTGGCCGAGGTGGGCGGCGGCGTCCTCGTCGTCTCGCAGTTCACGCTGCTCGGCGACGTCCGCAAGGGCAACCGGCCGAGCTTCACCGCCGCGGCGCCTCCGCAGGCCGCCGACGCGCTCTACCAGCGCTTCTGCGGCCTGCTGCGCGAGAAGGGGCTGCGCGTCGGGACGGGCGTCTTCCGCGCCCACATGGAGGTCGAGCTCGTGAACGATGGCCCGGTCACCATCCTGCTCGACTCGAACCGGCTCTTCTGAGGGATCGACCATGGCCACCGACCCGAGCTGCCTCTTCTGCAAGATCGCCGCGAAGCAGATCCCGGCGAAGCTGGCCCACGAGGACGCGGACACGCTCGCCTTCGACGACATCAATCCGGTGTCGCCGCAGCACGTGCTCGTCATCCCGAGGAAGCACGTCGCCACGCTCAACGACCTCGCGCCGCAGGACGAGGCGCTGGCCGGGAAGCTCTTCACCACCGCGGCGAAGGTGGCGCGGGCGCGCGGCTTCGCCGACCAGGGCTGGCGCGCCGTGGTGAACGTCGGCAAGGACGCGCACCAGCTCGTCTTCCACGTCCACCTGCACGTCATCGCCGGCCGCCCCATGCAGTGGCCGCCGGGGTAGGCGGCGCTTCACCGCCGCTGCTTCTTCTGCATCTCGTCCCAGACCGGGCGGAAGTCGTACGTGGGGTAGAACTCGCTGCGGTAGGCGCCCCAGCCGGCGTTCTCCACCGCCAGGTTCACCTCGCGCAGCTTCTCCGGGGGGAGCCGGAGCGTCACCACCTGTCCGACGCCCATCATCACGTACCAGGACACCACCTCCGTGCCGGCGGGCGGGAACTTCTGGTACCAGCCGTTCTTCTCGAGCTGCGCGTTCAGCTCCGGCAACGGCCGCGACTGATCGTGGCGCAGGAAGATGGTGAGGAGCATCGACGGCGCGGCCGGCTGCGCGGGCTGCGCCGAGGCGCGGTGGACGAGGAGGGCGGCGGCGCCGAAGGCGAGCGCGGCGGCGACGGGGGCGGCGCGGCGGGGGAGGGGCTGGGTCATGCGCCGGGGTCTAGTCGCGGGCGCGGTCGGCTGTCAGCTTCGGGTGCGCCCGGCGGCCCCGCCTGCGATGGGGGCGGGGTGGCGCCGCCCGCCCTTTCGGGCTAATCACGGCCGGTGTTCACGACCCTGGCCGTCACCATGCTCCTCGCCGCCGCCCCCGATGCGCCGTCCGCCCAGGCGGGCGCGCCCGCCCCCCGGAACCCGCTGCTCGCGCCCTGGACCGGGCCCTACGGCGGCGTCCCGCCGTTCGACCAGGTGAAGGTCCCGGACCTGGCCGCCGCGGTCGATGCCGCCATGCAGCAGCAGCTCCAGGAGATCGACCGGATCGCGGACGACCCGGCGCCGCCCACCTTCCAGAACACGCTCGTGGCGCTGGAGCACACCGGCCGGGCGCTCGACCGCGCCGGCGCGATCTTCAACGTCTACACCTCCACCATGGCCGACGACGCCGTGCAGGCGCTGGAGCGGGACGTCTCGCCCAAGCTCGCGGCGCACCGCGACCGCATCTTCCAGAACGAGAAGCTCTTCCGCCGCATCGCCGCGGTGTCGGACTCGCCGGAGCGGGCGAAGCTCGACCCGGAGGCGCAGCGGCTCACCTGGTGGACCGCCACCCAGTTCGCGCGCTCGGGCGCGCGGCTGCAGGGCGACGCCAAGAAGAAGCTCGCCGATCTGAACCAGAAGCTGGCGGTGCTCCACACGCGCTTCGCGCAGAACGTCCTCGGCGACGAGGTGGAGCGCATGCTCCTGCTCGAGGGCGAGGCGGACCTGGCCGGCCTGCCGGAGTCGGTGAGGGCGGGGGCGGCGGCCGCCGCCGAGGCGCGCGGCAAGAAGGGCAAGTGGGTGGTGCTCAACACCCGCTCTTCGGTGGAGCCGTTCCTCGAGTACTCCATCCGCCGCGCCCTGCGGGAGAAGGTGTGGCGCGAGTTCACCAGCCGCGGCGACCACGGGGACGCCCGCGACAACAACGCGGTCATCACCGAGATCCTGGCGCTGCGCGCCGAGCGCGCGAAGCTCCTCGGCTACCCCACCCACGCCCACTGGCGCGTCGAGGACCAGATGGCGAAGACGCCCGACCGGGCGCTCGGGCTCATGGAGGCGGTCTGGCCGGCGGCGGTGGCGCGCGTGCGCGAGGAGGTCGCCGACATGCAGGCGATCGCCGACCGCGAGGCGGCCGCCGGCCAGGGCGCGAAGATCGCGATCGAGCCCTGGGACTACCGCTTCTACGCGGAGAAGGTGCGCAAGGCGCGCTACCAGCTCGACGCCGACGAGGTGAAGCCGTACCTCCAGCTGGAGAAGCTGCGCGAGGGGATGTTCTACCTGGCCGACCGGGTCTTCGGGTTCCGCTTCGCGCCCGTGCCCGACGGCAAGGTCCCCGTCTACCACCCCGACGTCCGCGTCTGGGAGGTGACCGATCGCGGCGGGAAGCACGTCGGCCTCTGGTACTTCGATCCGTACGCGCGCCCGGGGAAGCGATCCGGCGCTTGGATGAACGCCTACCGCGACCAGCAGAAGCTCGAGGGCGTCACCACCATCGTCTCGAACAACGCCAACTTCGTGAAGGGGAAGCCGGGCGAGCCGGTCCTCATCTCCTGGGAGGACGCCCGGACCCTCTTCCACGAGTTCGGGCACGCGCTCCACGGGCTCGCCTCGAACGTCACCTACCCGACGCTCTCCGGGACGAACGTGGCGCGCGACTACGTCGAGTTCCCGTCGCAGCTCCTCGAGAACTGGCTGGAGACCCCGGAGATCCTGAACCGGTTCGCGCTGCACCACCGCACCGGCCAGCCCATCCCGGCGGAGCTGGTGGCGCGCATCGAGAAGGCGAAGACCTTCAACCAGGGCTTCAAGACGGTGGAGTACCTGTCCGCGGCGCTCGTGGACATGAAGCTGCACCTCGCCGGCAGCCGCCGGATCGACCCGCGCGCCTTCGAGAAGGAGACGCTGGCCGCGCTCGGCATGCCGCGCGAGATCGTGATGCGGCACCGGACGCCGCAGTTCCTGCACGTGTTTGCCGACGACGGCTACTCCGCCGGGTACTACAGCTACCTCTGGTCCGAGACGCTCTCGGCCGACGCCTGGCACGCCTTCGAGGAGGCGCCGGGCGGGGCATGGGACGAGAAGCTCGCCGCCCGGCTGCGCCAGGACGTGTTCGCGCTCGGCAACACGCGCGATCCGGCGGCGGCCTACCGCGCCTTCCGCGGCAAGGACCCCGGCATCGAGGCGCTCATGCGCGAGAAGGGGTTCCCGGTCCCGGCCGCCGCGGCGGGCGGCGCGACGGGGAAGGGCGGCGCAGCGCACTGATCGCGCGCGCGCCGCCGTCCCGCGTCGGTCGTCGGGCTCAGTTGATGTAGTACTTGGCCGAGAAGTTGAGGCGGGTGTCGTCGCCCTTCGTCCCGCCGACGGTGGTGCGCTGCGCCCAGATCGCCTCCACGCCCATGTCGACCGCCTTGATGGGCGTGAAGATCGGGCCGAAGTGCACCTGGTGCACCCAGCGATTGGTGGCGACGAACCGGACGTCGGTGAGGCCGTTGGCGCGGGCGAAGTCCGTGTAGTCGCTGTCGAACGAGTGGGTCACGCCGTAGACGAGGTTCACGCGCACCCAGGGCGTGGCCTTGAGCTGGTAGCCGGCGACCGCGCCGACCGCGTCCTCCACCAGCATCCGGCGCCCATCGGCGTCGAAGAACGCGCCCTCCACGTAGTTGAGGTAGCGCCCGATGCCGTGGCCGCCCGTGACCTGGAGGGCGAAGAAGTCCACGTCGCGGAACTTGTAGGAGATGCTGGCCGCAGCCCCGTAGCCGCGCGCCGCCGCCTCCACCCCTGCGCCGTCCGAGACGTGCAGGTCCTGGGTCACCGCGCGCAGGCTGACCGCGCCCCACTCGAACCCGCGGTCCCAGCGCAGGACGAGGTCGGGCATGCGGGAGAGGCTGGTGGCGACCACGTTGCCCTGGCCGTCGAGCGCGTAGGTGGACGAGTTCTCCAGGGCGGCGGTGAAGGTGCCGGCCTTGAGGGTGGGGTAGGCGAACCGGATCTGCGGCTGGCGGATGAAGGTCGCGCCGATGGGCCCGTTGTAGTCGAGGGTCTCGGGGAAGTTGTCCACGTCCATGAAGGTGGACCAGGTCATGCCGGCGAGCAGGCCCGCGAACTGCCCGTACGCGTGGCGGATGCGGAAGCCGTAGCTGCTCGTCTGCTGCTGGGTGACGACGTTCCGGCCGCTGCCGTAGAGCTCGGAGCCACCGGTGCGCGGCTCGTTGTTGAAGTCTCCCTCGATGCGCGCGCCGAGCACGCCGAAGCGCGTCGGCATGCCGCCCTCGATGCCGAAGCGCGAGGTGCGGGCCGTGAGGTAGTCGCGGTTCTTGCGGTTCGCCTCGGGCGTGCCGTTGAGCGGGAGGTAGGGCGCGAAGGTGGAGTAGTCCACGTCGGAGTTGTCGGCCTGGAAGGCGTGCACCCAGTTCAGCTCGGCGAAGCCATAGATGCGGAGCGACAGCTCCGTGCCCGGGACGCGGAAGGAGCCGGGCAGATCGCCCACCACCACCGCGTCGCTCGACTTCACCTCGACCACGTCCACCCGCTCCTCGGCCGCCTTCCGCTCCGCCTCCAGCTTCTCGACGGCGGCGCGCAGCCGCGCCACCTCCTGGGCCAGGGCGGCGGGGTCGGACGGCGCCGGGGCCGGCGCGGGCTGCGCCTCCGCTGCGGGCTTGGCCTCCTGCGCCGGCGCGGGCCAGGCGGAGAGGGCCATGGCCGCGCACAGGGCGATGGTGATGGGGTTCCTCGTCATGCTCTCGTCTCCCTCGCGCGGGCTCCGCCGCGCCTGGTCGGGGCGCAGGGGGCCGAGCCTTGCCCCTCGCGCCGGTGTCGCGTCAGTGGATGAGCTGGCCCAGGAAGGCGCGGATGCGGTCGTTGCGCTGCTGATCGAAGAACTCGGCCGGCGGCGCGTCCTGCAGGAGCGCGCCGTGGTCGAAGAACAGGATGCGATCCCCCACCTCGCGCGCGAACCGCATCTCGTGCGTGACGACGATCATCGTCATCCCGGCGCGCGCCAGGTCCTTCATCACGTCGAGCACCTCGTTGATCATCTCGGGGTCGAGCGCGCTGGTCGGCTCGTCGAAGAGCAGCACCTTCGGGTTCATGGCGAGCGAGCGCGCGATGGCGACCCGCTGCTGCTGCCCGCCCGAGAGCTGGAACGGGTGCTTGTGCGCGTGGTCGGCGAGGCCGACGCGGGCCAGCAGCTCGAGCGCCGCTCGCTCCGCCTCGTGCCGCGGCGCCCGGCGCACGCGCCGGGGCGCGAGCGCCACGTTCCCGAGCGCGGTGAGGTGGGGAAAGAGGTTGAACTGCTGGAAGACCATCCCGACCTCGCGGCGGATGGCGTCGAGGTTCTTCACCCGGTCGTCGAGCTCGATGCCGTCCACCACGATGCGCCCCGAGTCGTGGCGCTCCAGGCGGTTGAGCGTGCGCAGGAAGGTCGACTTGCCGGAGCCGGAGGCGCCGATGATCACCGCCACCTCGCCCTCGTAGAAGGCGGTGGTCACGTCCCGCAGCACGTGGGCGGGGCCGAAGTGCTTGTTCACGCGCTCGGTCGTGATGAGCGGCGTGCGCGCGCGCCCCGAGGGCGGGATGGGGTGGACGGACGACACGATGATCAGCGCCGCTGCTCGATGTCGAGCCGGGCCTCGATGGCGTCGGAGATCCGGGTGAGCACGGTGGTGAGCAGCAGGTAGATGGCGGCGGTCGTGGCGAACACCGGCACCGGCTGGAACGTGGCCGCCTGCACCCGGCTGCCGACGTTCGACAGCTCCACCACGCCGATGACGTAGGCGAGCGAGGAATCCTTGAGGAGCGCCACGACGTTGTTGACGAGCGGAGGCAGCGCGATCTTGAAGCTCTGCGGGAAGACCACGTCGCGGAACGTCTGCAGCGGGCTGAGGCCGAGGGAGCGCGCCGCCTCGGTCTGGCCCTTCGGCACCGCCAGGATGCCGGCGCGGATGGCCTCGGCGTTGTACGCGCCGACGTTCACGGAGAGCGCGAGCGCGGCCGAGTTGAAGTCGGAGAGCTGCAGCCAGGGGACGATGAGCGGCATCGCCAGGAAGACGAACAGCACCTGGACGAGGAGCGGTGTGCCGCGGATGGCCCACACGTACAGGGCCGCGCCCCAGCGCAGCGGCGCGACCGGCGCCAGCTTGCAGACCGCCGCCACCACGCCGAAGGCGACGCCGGCGAGCCCGGAGACCAGCGTCAGCCAGACCGTGACCCGCGTTCCGGCGGCAAACTCGCGCGCCGCCGGGCCGATGGGCTCCGGCAGGAGCGAGAGGGGCACGGAGATGAGCAGCAGGATGGCGACGAGCGCCGCGGCCGCCGCCGCGATGGTGGCGGTGCTGCGCTGCTGCCGGCTCCAGCCGCTCGGCCAGAGGGAAAGGGCCCGTTCCATCCTCGCGTCCTCGCCCGGCCGCGGCCGGGCGACCGGCGCTCAGCGGCAGCGGATGTCCTCGCCCGTGTACTTGCGCGAGATCCGCTCGTAGGTGCCGTCGGCCAGCATCTCGGAGAGCGCCTTGTTCACCGCCTGCGCCAGCGAGGCGTTGCCCTTCTTCACGGCGCTGGCGATGCGCTCCACGAACACGAAGTCGCCCATGTGCAGCTTCGCGCCCGGATCCGCCTCGATGGCCGCCTTCGCCACGAAGCGGTCGGAGACCCACGCGTCGGCGCGGCCGTTCACCACGGCCGAGCGGGCGTCGGTGTCCTTCGGGAAGTTCTTGACCTCCTTCAGGCCGGGCAGCTTCTGCACGTTCTCGAGGTAGGTCGTGCCGGTCTGGACGGCGACGGTCTTGCCGGCGAGGTCCTTGGCGGTCTTGATGGCCGGGTCCTTCGTGACGATCACGCCGCCCGAGCAGTAGTGCGGGTCGGTGAACGTCACCGCCTTCGAGCGTTCCTCGGTGATGCCGAACGAGGCGATCACCAGGTCCCAGCGGTCCTGGCGCAGGCCGGCGAGCAGCGCGTCGAAGGCGAGCGCGCGCCACTCGACCGCGACCCCCAGCCGCTTCGCGAGATCGTCCGCGAGGTCGATCTCGAAGCCGGTGAGCGTCGGCCCCTGGAAGTAGTTGAACGGCGGGTACGCCCCCTCGCTCGCGATGACGATCTTGCCCGACTTCTTGATCTCGTCGAACGTGCGAGCCTCGGCGACGCCGGAGAACACGAGGAGGAGCGCGGAGAGCTTCGCCCAGGTGGTCATCTCGATCCCTTCGTGGAGCGGCTGGAGCCGGGCGTCGTGCTAGCCCGTATGGGGCGTACTTGTCAACGAGCAGATCACGGCGCATCGGCGCGAGGACGAGGTCGAGGCGACCAGGGCTTTCCCACCGTCCCCGCGATCAGCTCCATCTTCTCCCGCCTCCCCATCCTCTTCACCGCGGCCTCCCTCCTGAGCGCCGCGCCCCTGCCTCGCGCCGGCAGCACCAGCGCCACCTCGAGCGGCCCGCGCCCGCGCGTGTAGCGCGCGCCCCGCCCCGCCGCGTGCCGCGCCAGCCGCGCCGCGAGGTCGTTCGTCGCCCCGGTGTAGAGCGTGCCGTCGCCGCAGCGCAGGATGTAGACGCACCAGCCCACCCGCCCATCGTGCAGCCACCGCGCCGCGCGGCAAAGCTTCCGGACCGCGTTAAGACACGCCCGGACCCCGCCGGAGTGCCCATGCCCCGCCCCGAAGCGCGCCTCGCCCCCGTCCTCGCGCTCGTCGCCTGCGCCACCTCCGGAGGCGGCGCGCCGGGCGTGCACGCCGCGCAGCCGGCGCCCACGCCCGCCGAGCGCTGGGCGGCGCTGGTGGCCGACGCCGATCGCCCGGACCAGGACCGCGCGCTCGACGCCGGCCGCAAGCCCGCCGAGATGCTCGCCTTCTGCGGCGTGCGCGCCGGGATGCGCGCCGCCGACCTGGGCGCCGGCCGCGGCTACACCACGGAGCTGCTCGCCCGCGCCGTGGGTCCGACCGGCACCGTCTTCTCCCAGAACCCGCCGCGCTTCGTCCCGATGGTCGGCGACGACTGGGCGAAGCGGCTCGCGCGCCCCGCGCTCGCCCGCGTGATCCGCGTCGAGCGCGACTTCGACGGCCCGCTCCCTCCCGAGGCGAAGGGGCTCGACCTCGTCGTCATGCACGCCATCTACCACGACACCATCTGGCTCGGGACCGACCGCGCCGCGATGAACAGGGCGATCCTCGACGCGCTCGCGCCCGGCGGTGCCTTCGTCGTCATCGACTCCTCCGCCGTGGCCGGCGCCGGCGACGGCGTCGCCCGCGAGCTGCACCGGGTGGACGAGGCCCGCGTGCGCGAGGAGGTCACCGCCGCCGGGTTCCGGCTCGCCGCGGAGAGCGACGCCTGGCGGAACCCGCAGGACGCCCGCGACTGGAACGCCTCGCCCGGAGCCGCGGGCGAGCGCCGGGGGACGAGCGACCGCTTCGCGTTGCGCTTCGTGAAGCCCTGATCCCGCGACGCACTGCGGCGACTTTGGCGCTATACTGACCGGCTCCCGATGCGAGGCATCCGAGGCGCCACCCAGATCGACTCCAACACGGTCGACGCGATGGAGGAGGCCGTGGCCGAGCTGTGCCACGCCCTCACCGAGGCGAACGGGCTCCACGCGGACGAGATCGTGTGGGCGATCTTCACGGTGACCCACGACCTCGACGCCGACTTCCCCGCCCGCGCCGCGCGGGTGAGGGGCGGCTGGGCCGAGGTCCCCATGATCTGCTCCCGCGAGATCCCGGTCCCCGGCTCGCTGCCGCGCACCATCCGCGTCCTCGTCCACGTCGACTCCGGCGACCCCCGCGACGTGAAGCACGTGTACCTGCGGGGCGCGCGCGTGCTGCGCCCCGACCTGCACAAATGATCCCCGGCGCCCTCCCCCGCACGCTCGGCGTCGTGGGCCTGGGGCTCATGGGGGGATCGCTCGCCCGCGCCGTCAAGGCGGCCGCGCCGGCGGCGCGCGTGGTCGCGGTCGAGCCGAGCCCCGAGATCCGCGCCGCGGCGCTGCGCGACGGCGTGGCCGACGAGGCGCTGCCCGCGCCCGGCCCGGCCCTCGGCGCCTGCGACCTCGCCGTGCTCTGCACGCCCATCGCCGCGCTCGAGGCGCTCCTCGCACCCGTCTCGCGCGCGCTGCCCGACGGCGCCGTCCTCACCGACGTGGGCGGCGCGAAGGAGCGGGTGGCGGCCCGCGCCGCGGCCGACGTCCGCCCGGGCGTGGCCTTCGTCGGCGCCCACCCCATGTTCGGCGGCCACGGCGGCTACGCCGGCGCCCGCGCCGACCGGTGGCGGGGCGGTGCGGTCGCGGTCTGCACCGACGGTGCGCCCGGCGAGGCCGTCGAGCGGGTGGCCCGCTTCCACGAGGCGCTCGGGGCGCACGTCATCCGCTGCCGCGCCGCCGAGCACGACGCCGCGGTGGCCGCCGTCTCGCACCTGCCGTACCTGCTCGCCAGCGCGCTCGCCGCCGCGGCGCAGGAGGCGGGTCCGCTCGCCGCCGCGCTGGCGGGTCCCGGCCTCAAGGACATGACGCGGCTGGCGCAGTTCCCGTTCGACATCCAGGGCGAGGTCGCGCGCCGCAATGCGCGGCTGCCCGAGGCCGCCGAGCGCGTCTCGCGCCACCTGGCGCGGGTCCTCGCCGCCGTCGCCGAATCCCCGGAGGCGGCGCGCGCCGCGCTGGAGGGGGCGCGGGCGGCGCGCGAGGCGCTCTTCCCGACCCCTCCCCCGGAGCCCCCGAGATGAAAGGTCCCATCGTCTGCCGCCGCCGGGGCCCGCTGCGCGGCGCGTTCACCGTCCCGGGCGACAAGTCGGTCTCGCACCGGGCGCTCCTCTTCTCGGCGCTCGCCACCTCGCCCTCCAAGGTCCGCGGGTTGCTCCAGGCCGAGGACGTGGCCGCCACGCGCCGCGCGGTCGAGGCGCTCGGGGCCACCGTCCGCGACGAGGGCGCCTTCGTCATCGTCGAGCCGCCGGAACGCCTCTCCGAGCCGGGCGACGTCGTCGACTGCGGGAACTCCGGCACGAGCCTGCGCCTCCTCTGCGGCGTGCTGGCGGCCGTGCCGGGCGTCTCGATCCTCACCGGCGACGCCTCGCTCCGGCGCCGGCCGGTGCGGCGCGTCATCGAGCCGCTCCGGCGCATGGGCGGCACGTTCCTGGCCCGCGACGGCGATCGCGTCCCGCCGGTGGTGGTGCGCGGCGGCGCGCTGCGCGGCGCGCGGCACGTCCTCGAGGTGGCGAGCGCGCAGGTGAAGAGCGCGCTGCTCCTCGCCGGGCTCTTCGCCGACGGCGAGACGACCGTCGAGGAGCCGCACCTCTCGCGCGACCACACCGAGCGCATGCTGCGCGGGATGGGGGTGGACCTCCGCGCGGACGGGCTCTCCGTCACCATCCGGCCGGGGCGGCCGCGCGGCGGCACGGTCGAGGTCCCCGGCGACATCTCCTCGGCCGCGTTCTTCCTCTGCGGCGCGGCCGCGCTCCCCGGCAGCGAGGTGACGGTCCGCAACGTGGGCCTGAACCCGTCGCGCACCGGGCTCCTCGACGTGCTCGCCGAGATGGGCGCCGGGATCCGCGTCGACGCCCGGAGCGACGACGGCGAGCCGCGCGGCGACGTGACCGTGACCGCGGCGCCGCTGCGCGCCACCCGCATCGACGGCGCGCTCGTGCCGCGCCTCATCGACGAGCTGCCGGTGGTCATGGTCATGGCCACGCAGGCGACGGGGCGCACCGTCATCCGCGACGCGAGGGAGCTGCGGGTGAAGGAGTCGGATCGCCTCGCCGCCATGGGCGAGGCGCTCGCCGAGGCCGGCGCCCGCATCGAGCTGTTCGAGGACGGCTGCGCCATCGAGGGCCCGACGCCGCTCTCCGGAGTCTCGGTGCGCACCCGGCTCGACCACCGCATCGCCATGAGCATGGCGGTGGCGCAGCTCTTCATGGAGCGCGGCGAGGTGGCGCTCGACGACGTCGCCTGCGTGGCGACGAGCTTCCCGCGCTTCTTCGAGATCCTCGACGGCCTCGCGGCGGCGGCATGATCTCCGGCCGCACCGCGCTCTACGCCGTCATCGGCCACCCCGTCGCCCACAGCCTCTCGCCTGCGATGCAGAACGCCGCGCTCGCGGCCGCGGGCGTGGACGGCGTGTACGTGGCGCTGCCCGTCCCGCCCGACCGCCTGGAGGAGGCGCTGGCCGGCGCGCACGCGCTCGGGCTGCGCGGTCTCAACGTGACCGTCCCGCACAAGCCGCGCGCCGCGACCGCCTGCCGGCGCCTCGACCCGACCGCCGAGGTGTGCGGCGCGGCCAACACGCTCCGGCGGGTCGACGACGGCTGGGAGGGGTTCAACACCGACGCGCCGGCGACGCTCGGGCTGCTGCAGGCCGCCGGGCTCGCCCGCGGCGACCGCGCGCTCC
>DASTGH010000214.1:0-2484 GCA_035719345.1 Anaeromyxobacteraceae bacterium | reverse complement strand
GGTCAACGAGCGGGGAGAGTGGGTCGAGAGGGAGACGTGGCCTCGCTCATCGGGGTTCCTGCGGCCGGTACACCCGGTAGTCGATCTCCGGGAAGATGTTGTCCTTCCCCTCCACGTACGACAGCCACGCCTCGTCGATCTGGCCGGCGCGCACCTGGTCGTGCAGCCGCGTGAAGCGGAGCAGGTGCTCCTTCGTCCGGCGGATGGCGTACTCCACCATCGTCCCGGTCTTCATGATGAACGCCCAGTCCGAGGACTGCGCCAGGAGCAGCTCGCGCGCGGCCTGGTCGAGGGCGCGGCGGGTGACGCCGTCGGCCTGCGGCAGGTCGCGGGCGAGGGCGATCATGCGCTCCGCCGCCTTGTGCAGGTGCCGGTAGATCCAGTCGTTCGAGCCGTCGAGCCACACGCCGGCGTAGCCCCCCGCGCCCCACGAGCAGAGCGGGGGCGTCGAAACTTGTTGTTCCGGGTTCTCGCGCAGGTAGTCACCGGGCGTGGCGAGGCGGAACACCTTCTGGTCGAACGCGACCTTCCGCAGCAGGAAGTCGATGAACATCGGCCCCTCGTGCCACCAGTGGCCGTACAGCTCGGCGTCGTAGGGCGACACGACCATCGGCCGCGTCCCGCCCATGCGCGAGGAGAGGTGCTCCACCTGGCGCTCGCGGTTGAACATGAAGTTCCCCGCGTGCGTGGCGGCGCGCTCCCGCGCCCGCTCCGGCTCGTACGGCTGCTTGTGCGCGGTCTTGCCGGTGATCCGGTAGTACTTGATGCCGACGTTCTTCCGCTGGCCGGTCGGCTGCACGTACTCCTTCACGTAGTCGAAGTCGAGGTCCCAGCCGACGTCCCGGTAGAACTCGCGGTAGTCGGGGTCGCCCGGGTAGCCGGACTCCGCGCTCCACACCTGCATCGACGACTCGGGGTCGCGCGCGAACGCGGCCGGACCGGTCGGCGTGTAGATGGGCGCGTACACGCCGTAGCGCGGCCGCGGCGTGGCGTCGGTCACGCCGTGCGTGTCGACGAAGAAGAAGCGGATGTTGTGCTCGGCGAGGTGCCGGTCGAGCCCGGGGTAGTAGCCGCACTCCGGCAGCCAGATGCCGACCGGATCGCGCCCGAAGTGGCGCCGGTGGTGCGCCACGGCCACCGCGATCTGGGCGCGCACCGCCTCCGGGTACATCTGCATGAGCGGCAGGAAGCCGTGCGTCGCCCCGCAGGTGACCAGCTCGAGGCGGTCGGCGTCCTCCAGCCGCTTGAACGCCGCCACCAGGTCGCGGCGGTAGCGGTCGAGGAAGAGCCCGCGCAGCTCGGTGAACTCGCGCTGGTAGTGGGTGGCGAGCGGGTGGAAGGTCGGGTCGTTGCGGGTGCGGTGGACCTCCTTCTCGGCCAGCTCGCACAGCTTGTCCATGCGCCGCGCGTAGCGGCTCATGAGCAGCTCGTCGCGCAGCATGGCGACGAGCGGCGGCGACATGGTGAGCGAGAAGCGGAAGGGGATGCCCTCGTCGGTGGCCCGGTCGAAGACCCTCAGCAGCGGCAGGTAGGTCTCGGTGATGGCCTCGTAGAGCCAGTCCTCCTCCAGGAAGTCCTCGTACTCGGGGTGACGAACGAAGGGGAGGTGGGCGTGCAGGTGGAGCGAGAGGTAGCCGAGGACGTCGGGCGCCATCTACACATCCTCCCCGCCGGGCCGCCCCCAGGGTGAGGAGGGCGAGGAGGAGGAGGTGGGCCGCATCCAGGGGGAGCTGGGCCGCCCGCCCATGCCCCCGCCGAGCACGCCGCCGACGCCGCCGGAGGAGCCGCCCTGCGCCTGGAAGCGCGACCAGTCGGAGAGGCGCGCCAGCTCCTCGCGGACGTCCTCCGGGAAGTGACCGCCGGCCTGGGCGCGCGCCAGGAGGCGCTGCAGCGGCTCGGCCCACAGGATCCGCATGAAGCGATCGTCGATGATGGGCGACGGGCCCACCGCCGGCAGCATCATGAGGTTCGAGGAGCGCGGCAGGAGGCGGTCGCGCCCCGTCCGATCCACGACGTGGATCTCGGCCCGGTACACGCGCCCCGCGTCGAGGTCGTGGACGTAGTAGCTGCGCGACTCGAGCGCGAAGTCGAGGACGCGGACGCGCGTCCACCCGCCGTCGCGCTCCTGCGCGAAGACCCAGATCTGCGGCTTGCCCCCGTCGAGGCCCTCCCAGGCGTCGCGCAGCGTGTCGGGCGCGTGGTCCCAGTAGAGGAAGAGCGTCCGCGGATCGCGCGGAAGGACCATCAGGGTGTCGTCGGCGTAGGCCCACGGGAGCTCGCCGAGCCCCTCCGCGGCGGCCGCCGCCTCGTCGCGCTCGTCGCCGCGGCGGGGCTCCGCGACGGGCGGCCGCGCGCCGAGCGACGACTCCAGCGCACTCTCGGTGAGCGGGTGCGGCGCGAACCGTGCGGCGTCCTCGCCCGCCACGCGCGCCACCATGTGCCCCTCGGGATCCGGCTCCGGCTCGCCGCTCGCGCCGCGCGCCT
>DASTGH010000213.1:0-5394 GCA_035719345.1 Anaeromyxobacteraceae bacterium | reverse complement strand
CTCGCCGCCCCCGACCTCGCGCCGGCGAGCGCCGCGGCCGCGCCCACCTCACCGCTTGCGCCGGCGGCCGCGCCCGAGGTGAAGGCCGCGCCCCGCTCCCGCCTCTGGACCTGGGTGGCGGTGGGCGCCGCAGGAGCGGCGCTCGCGGCCGGGGCCGCGGACGGGCTCTCCGCGCAGAGCACGAGCAGCGACCTGCGCTCGGTGCAGCGCACCGGCACCGATGCGCAGCGGCTCGCCGATCAGGCCACGTCCCACGCGCACACGGCCAACGTGCTGTACGGGGTGGCCGCGGTGGCGGGCGCCGCCGGCGTGACGCTCTTCTTCCTCGAGGGGAGCTTCTGATGCCAGGTGGCGCTCGCCTGGCGGGCCTCGCCGCGCTGCTGGCGGCGCTCGCGTCGTGCGCCGTCGACGTCGAGGGCGCGCCCTGCTCCAGCATCGAGAACTGCCCGTCGGGGCAGGGTTGCGGCGCGGACGGGCGCTGCAGCGCGCGGGCGAGCTCCTGCGTCGCCGCGTGCCGCCCCGGCGAGGCGCACTGCGGCGGGCAGGGGCTCGAGGCCTGCGAGGCCGCCCCCGACGGCATCTGCGCGCAGTGGGTCGTGCACGGCTGCGGCGACTCCCAGGCCTGCCAGGACACGGACGCGGGGGCGTCCTGCGTCTGCGTCGCCGAGCCCGAGATCTGCCGTGGCCCGGGCGACGTGTGCGAGGGCGCCGGCCAGGTCGCAAGCTGCCAGGCCGACCGCTGGGGCTGCCTCGCGAAGGTGTCGGAGACGACGTGCAAGCCCCACCAGGCCTGCAGCGGAGATCCGGGGAGCGCCTCGTGCTCCTGCGTCCCGGCGCCGGCGTGCACGCACCCCGGCCCGGTCTGCGCCGGGAACGCCGCCGTCAACTGCGACGTCACGAACGGCTGCCCGTTCGTCGTCTCGAGCGCGGCGTGCGGCGAGCACCAGGATTGCGTGATCGCGGACCGGGTCGCGTCGTGCACGTGCCGCACGTCCGCCTGCGCCACGGCCGGAGTGCAGTGCAGCGTCGATCGGACCCGCGTGCTCGGCTGCTCCCGGGACGAGAAGCAGTGCCTCTTCGAGTCGCAGGCCGCGGTGGTCTGCGGGCCGGGCGACCTGTGCGGCGACGCGCTCGCCTGCGCTCCCACCTACACCGTGTCGATCGGCACGCCGTCGCCGGCGGCGCTCGTCGGAGCGGCGGGCATGACGGTCACCGCGACGGTGACGCTCGCCACGGTGGACCCGGCGTTCGCCCCGGTGCCGCCCTCGCTCGCGCTGCTCGCCGACGGCCAGGACACGGGCGTGCGCCTCGCGCGCGGCGCGGTGAGCGGACTCGTCGTCAGCTATGCCGGATCGTGGCTGCCGGCCGCGGGCACGGACGCGGCCGTGCGGCTCACCGCTCGCGCCCTGGACGGCGCGCAGCGCCCGTACGACAGCGCCACGGTCCCGGTCCAGGTGGACACGGTGGCGCCTGCCGTGAGCGGCGCCTCGGTGATCTGCAGCGCGGCTCCGTGCCTCCGTGATGGCGTCCTCACGGTGACGGCGACGGTGGCGGACGCTCGCGTGCAATCGGTCACCGCGTCGCTCGACCTCGACGCGGCGCGCGCGGTCCCGCTGGTCGACGCGGGTGGGGGCGTGTACCAGGCGCAGGTCGCGCTCGGGAGCTGGCCGTTCAACGCGTTCAGCCGAAGCGTCGCGGTGACGATCGCGTCGCGCGATGGGGCGGGGAACGCGGTCTCGACGCCGCTCCCGCCGCTGCCGGTGACGCGGCTGCGGTGGGCCACGCCGCTGCCGAGCCGCCCGCACCTCACCGCGCCTGCCGTCGACGCGAACGGCGACGTGGTCGTGGGCGGGGACAACGGGACGCTGCACCGCGTCTCGAGCGCCGGGGCTCCGACGACCATCTCGCTGGCCCAGGTCAACGCCGGCGCCGGGCCGACCCAGCCCCCGGTCCTGGGATCGAGCACGACCTGGATTGCGACGGATGACGGCGTGCTCGTCTCGGTTGCGTCGGACGGGACGCCGGGCGCGACGACGTGCCCCGGTGCTCCGACGAGCAAGAAGCTCTACCGGCCGGTCCTCGGCGCGCGCCTGGTCGACGAGGTCCATGCCTTCAACGAGCTGGGTCGGATGTGGGTCCAGGCGCCTGGAGGTGTGTGTCCGCCGTTCCCCTTCTCCTTCGACCCCGTCACGGCAGCGCCGGCCGGCGGCCCGGGCGTGCTGTTCGCGCCCAGTGTCGGCGCGCGGGCGACCCTGAACCGGTACGTCATCGCGCCCGACGACGGTTCGGTTGCGCTCAACCCGGCGCAGCCTCCTGCGCTGCAAGACTCCGCTGGCAACCAGTGCACCGGGATCGCGGTGCCGCCGGTCGTCGACGGGCGTGGACGGGTCTACGCCGCGTGCGGGAACCGGCAGGTCCACCTCGTCGACTTCTCGAACGCATCGGCGACGTGGCTGACGACGCTGAGCAAGGCAGTTCAGGTGGGGGTGGCGCTCCCGGGCGACGACCTCGTCGTCGGCACCGACGAGCAGGTCGTCCGCATCGCGCCGTCGCGAGCGTCGCCCATCTCGTCGGCACCGACGAGCAGGTCGTCCGCATCGCGCCGTCGCGAGCGTCGCCCATCTGGTCCACGGAGCTCGGGCACAGCGTCAGCGGCCTCGCCGTCGTCCGTCCCGACGCCAGCGGCGTCGCCGTGCTCGCCACCACCGGCGCCGGGACGCTGCACGCGCTCACGGCCGCGGGCGGCATCGTCTGGTCCTCCGCCAGTGGCGACCTCGGGACCGCCGCGCTGCAGGCGCCCGCCGTGGCGCTCGCTCCGGGCGCGCCCCCGAGCGCGCTGCCGACCCTGTACGCGACCTCCGCCGCGGGCATCGTCTACGCGGTGGTGGTGGACGGGCCGCTCGACACCTCCTCCCCCTGGCCCAAGGCGCACCACGACCTCCGCAACACCGGGAACGCGGCCTCGCCGCTCCCCTGACGCTCGGGAGCCCGGGATGGAAGCGTTCCAGTGGAGCAGCGCCCTCGAGACCGGCTACGGCGAGGTGGACCGCCAGCACCGGCGCCTCGTCGAGCTCATCAACGGATTCGGGTCGTGCCTCGCCGGCGTGCCGGAGCCGGCCGCGGCCGAGCTGGCAGGGCTCCGCGGCGAGCTCGAGGAGTACGCGCGCCACCACTTCGAGGACGAGGAGCGTCTCATGACGCTGAACGGCCTCGACCCGCGCCACGCCGGGCCGCACCGGCGGGAGCACGACCGATTCCTGGAGCAGGTGCGGGCGATGGCGGACCGGGCGGGGACCGATGCGCCGGCCGCCGGCCGCCAGCTGCTCGCCTTCCTCGTCCACTGGCTCGCGTACCACATCCTCGGCTGCGATCAGGCCATGGCGCGCCAGCTCCGCGCCGTGGCGGATGGGCTGGCCGCGGACGAGGCCTTCGCGCGCTCCGAGCACGGCGTCGACGCCGCGACCGGCACGCTGCTCCGGTCCGTCACCGCGCTGTTCGAGGTGCTCTCGGAGCAGAACCGCGAACTCCACGAGCTGGCGGGGTCGCTCGAGGAGCGCGTGGCCGACCGGACGCGCGAGCTCTCCGCCGCCAATGCGGAGCTGACCGCGCTCGTCCGCCAGGTCGAGCACATGGC
Source organism: Anaeromyxobacteraceae bacterium (assembly GCA_035719345.1). Classification (GTDB taxonomy): domain Bacteria; phylum Myxococcota; class Myxococcia; order Myxococcales; family Anaeromyxobacteraceae; genus Anaeromyxobacter_A. The sequence goes on along the minus strand of DASTGH010000213.1, from coordinate 1,760 downwards.
CATGACCGATGCCCTGACAGGGCTCCCCAACCGCCGCTGGGCGCTGGAGCGGCTCGCCGCCGCCCGCGCCGCGGCCGTCCGCCACGGCCAGGCCCTCTCGGTCATGCTCATCGACGCCGACGGCTTCAAGGCGGTGAACGATCTCCACGGGCACGCCGCTGGCGACGCGGTGCTGCAGGCGGTCGCGACGGCGCTGCGCGAGGCGGTGCGCGAGGACGACGAGGTGTGCCGGCTCGGAGGCGACGAGTTCCTCGTCGTCTGCCCGCACACGGCGCTCGCGGGCGCGGTCCGCCTCGCCGAGCGCGTGCGCCGAGCGGTCGCGGTCCTCCGGGTGAGCGCGGGCGACGGCGCCTGGCACGGCAGCGTCAGCATCGGGGTCGCCGCGCTGACGCCCGCCATGGGCGGCTCCGAGGACCTGGTGCGCGTCGCCGACGAGGGCGTCTACGCCGCGAAGCGGCTCGGGCGCAACCGCGTCGCGGCCACCCAGCGCGTCCAGCGCGCCGCCCCCTGACGCGCGGGAGCGCCCCCGCTGGCGGGAGCACCCCCCGACCGGCCCGGCGGGCGGGCGCCGGCCTAGACGGTGGCGCGGCGTCGCCCACCCATGGCCACGCCGGCGATGACGAGCAGCAGGACGGCTCCGATGAGGCTCCCCAGGAAGCCGGCGCCGTGCATCTCGTTCATCGAGCCGCCCCCGAGCGCGGTGGCGACCAGGCCGCCGATGAGCGAGCCGGCGATGCCGAGCAGCGTCGTCATGACGAGGCCCATGTGCTGCCGTCCTGGCACGACGGCGCGCGCGATGAGCCCCACGATGAACCCGAACACGATCCAGGCGATGATCCCCATGGTCCCGTTCCTCCCCTTGCCCGGAAAAATAGGTCGCCCCGCGCCGGCGCGGCCCGCTCGCCTCCCCGCTGGCGGCGCCGACGCCCGGCGGCTAGAGGGTCTGCCGTGAAGGCGGCGCTCCTCGCCCTCCTCCTCGCGCCGCCAGGCCCCACGGACGCCGTCTGGCGGGTCGAGGTGGCGACGCACGGGGGACTGGGCGGGCGGGGCGCCGGCGCCGTCAAGGTCCGGTCGAGCGGCGACATCGAGGTGGTCGCGCCTGGCGGCCAGCGCTGCGCGATGCGCGTGCCCGCGGAGGACCTCGCGCGCGTGGCGGCCGCCCTGGCGCGGGCTCGGCCGCAGCGCTGGCGGCCGCGCTACTTCCAGCCGGACAACCCGACGGGCTGCTGCGACCAGGTGGCGACCACGCTGGCGGTGGGGCGAGGTGCCGGCGCGGGCGAGCGGCGCTGGGTCACCGGCTGGTTCGACGAGAGCCGGCAGCTCGTGCCGGCGGACGCGCTCGCGCTGCAGGACGCCGCCATGGATCTGGCGCAGCTGCACCAGGGCTGCGCCGGCGGCCGTCCGTGACGCTCCGTGAGGGAGCGCCTTGACGCGCCCCCGGCCGGACGCTAGCGTCGCGCAGGTCGCGCCAGGTGGCAGCCGCGAGCGGAGGAGCAGGTGCGCTTCGAGGTCCTGATCCCCGCGTCGCCGCCGGACCAGCCCTTCGACGTCACGCTGCGCGTCGAGTCCGACACCTGGCTCGCCGCGCTCAAGGCCGGCGTCTCCAAGATCTGCGGCGCGGACCTCGCCCCGAACGTCCTCTGCGACGTCCGTGACGACGCCACCATCGACGTCACCGATCCGCGCACCGGCCGGGTCTTTCGCATCTCCGAGCTTCCGGCCGCGGCGGCCGGCGCCCACCCCGCCCGCGCCGCGGCGCC
>DASTGH010000212.1:0-8062 GCA_035719345.1 Anaeromyxobacteraceae bacterium | reverse complement strand
AGGCACCGGCGGGGGAATTTCGTCCTGAAAATCGTCTCGACGGCGCGAACGCTCAGAAAATCTTCAATGATTTCCGGAGCGGGAAACGGGGTTCGAACCCGCGACCCTCAGCTTGGGAAGCTGATGCTCTACCAACTGAGCTATTCCCGCGCGACGTGGCCTGATCTGCCGCACGATGCGGCGCGAGTCAAGCGAAGCGGGTGGCTCAGGCCGGGGCGCCGGTCCGCGCGCGCGCCGGGTACCGGACGTCGGCCGAGGCGCCGCAGCGTCGCGGGGGGCGCCTCGCCCTCGGCGCGGGCCACCGCGCCCAGCGCTGCGACGGCGAGCGCGTCCGGATAGGTCTTGAACGGCATGATCGACGACACCGGCACTCGCGCTCGGGCGCCGCGCGCGGAGCACGGACCGTGAGCCCGGATGCTCCGTCGCCCGAGGTCCAGGCGCGGCTCGCGGGCCTGGCCGAGCGCCGGGCCGAGCTGCGCGCGCGCTTCGCCGAGCGCATGCGGACCACCCCCAGCCTCGCCGACGCGGCACCGCAGGGAGAGGGGCCGGCGAACCGGCACGGCATGCCGCAGGAGCCGCCCGGCCAGAACGTCTTCGAGAGCAGCAAGTGGCCCGTGCTCGACGTCTGGGGAACGCCCGCGATCACGGCGGAGCGCTGGACGCTCACCGTCGACGGGCTGGTCGAGGCGCCGCTCGTCCTGCGCTGGGCCGATCTGCTGGCGCTCCCCCAGGAGGAGCAGCGGGCCGACTTCCACTGCGTCACCGGCTGGTCGATCCTCGACCTCCGGCTCGGCGGCGTCGCGCTCGAGACCGTCATCGCGCTCGCCGGCGCGCGACCGGAGGCGACCCACCTCATGACGCACGGCGCGGACGGCTACTCCACGAACCTGCCGCTCGAGGAGGCGCTCAAGCCGGACGTGCTCCTCGTCCACACGCTGGACGGCGCGCCGCTCCCGCCCGATCACGGCGGGCCGGTGCGCATCGTCGTCCCGCAGCTCTGGGCGTGGAAAGGCGCGAAGTGGGTGAGCCGGCTCGAGCTGCTGCCGCACGACCGGCGCGGCTACTGGGAGATCCGCGGGTACTCGAACACCGCCTACCCGTGGCGCGACGACCGGATGTGGTGAGCGCCGCGGGCGCGGCGCCGGCCCGGCTACTTCCGCCGGAACCTCCGGTAGAAGTCGACGATCTCCTTCTCCGCCGTCTTGCGGTCGATCGTCTCCGCGATCTCGTCGGAGTCCGGCCCCTCGAGCCAGATCCCGCCGCACGACTCGCAGGTGTCGTAGTGGAGCGAGCGCTTCTCGCCGCCCTCGACCGCGACCAGGTCCACGTGGCAGGCGGGGCACATGCCGGCGATCTCGTCCGGGTTGACGAACCCACCCAGCGCCGAGAGCGCCGGCAGGTTCGAGTGCAGCAGGATCCGGTTCAGGTCGGCGGAGTCGACCCACAGCCCGCCGCAGGTCCCGCACCGGTGGAGCGCCTCGTCCTCGCTCGCGATCTCGTTCATCTCGACGCCGCACCGGGGGCAATCCATGGGGGAACCGTTCTCCTTCGTACCTGGGCCTGGGGAGGCGCTGGTGATGGGGGTGGGGATCAAGCCGGTTTTCGAGGATAGGCAGAACGTGTGGGACCGATCAACCGCTTCGGTCGATCCCGGTCGCCGTCGCCTGGCGCAGCGCGGACACCAGCCGGCGGAGCCGCTCGGCGTGGAGCTTCAGGGCGACCCGGTTGACGATGAGCCGGGCGGAGATCTCCAGCACCTTCTCGTCGACGGAGAGCCCGTTGGCGCGGAGCGTCTCCCCCGTCTCGGTGATGTCCACGATGACGTCGGCGAGCCCGAGCGAGGGGGCGACCTCGATCGAGCCCGACAGCTCGATGATCTCGGCCGGCAGCGATTTCCTGGCGAAGTGCTCGGCCGCGAGCTGCACGTACTTGGTCGCCACGCGCGGGGCGACGCCCCGAGGGAGCGGCGGGTGTCCCCTGGGGCGCGCCACGATCAGGGCGCAACGCCCGATGCCGAGGTCGAGCGGCTCGTACAGGTCGCGTGGCTCCTCGCGCAGCACGTCGAGCCCGGCCACGCCCACGTCCGCCGCCCCGTGCTCCACGTAGCTGGCGACGTCGCCGGCGCGGATGGAGATGAAGCGGAGCCCCGCCTCCGGTGCGTCGGCGGCGAGCTTGCGGGTGCCGGTGAGGAGCGCCTTGGGCGACACGCCCACCGCGCGCTCGAACAGCGCCGACGCCTCCTCCAGCAGCCGCCCCTTGGGGATGGCGACCTTGATGAGGTCGCCGGCCTCGGCCGGGCCGCGTCGCTTCCGCGTCACGCCTTCACCCTCCGCACGCGCGCGCCGAGCGGCGCGAGCTTCTCCTCGAGCCGCTCGTAGCCGCGGTCGAGGTGGTAGACGCGCTGCACCTCGGTCGAGCCCCGGGCGACCAGGCCGGCCAGGATCAGCGCCGCCGAGGCGCGCAGGTCGCTCGCCATGACGGGGGCGCCGGAGAGCTCGGTCACGCCCTTCACCACCGCCGCCTTGCCGTCCACGGTGATGTCCGCGCCCAGGCGCCGCAGCTCCAGCACGTGCATGAACCGGTTCTCGAAGATGGTCTCGGTGACGAGGGACGAGCCCTCGCCCACCGCCAGGAGCACCATCATCTGCGCCTGCATGTCGGTGGGGAAGCCCGGATGCGGGGCGGTCCGGATCTGCACCGGGCGCGCCGGCCCGTGGGCAGCTGCGCGCAGGCCCCCGGGCACCGGGTCCACCCGCGCGCCCGCCTCGCGCAGCTTCTCCAGGAGCGCGGCCAGGTGCGCGGGCTCGCAGCCCTGGACGGTGACCTCGCCGCGGGTGAGCGCGGCGGCGACGAGCAAGGTCCCCGCCTCGATCCGGTCGGCGATGACGGTGTGGTCCATGGGGCGGAGGCGCTCGACGCCCTCGATCACGATCTCGCTGCGCCCGGCGCCCTCGATGCGGGCTCCCATGGCGTTGAGGGCGGCGGCCAGGTCGGCCACCTCCGGCTCGCGCGCGCAGTTGCGGAGCACGGTCCGGCCCTCCGCCAGCGCCGCGGCCATGATGGCGTTCTCCGTGCCGGTCACGGTCTGCAGGTCGAAGACGAACTCGGTGCCGCGGAGCCGGCCGGCGGGCACCTGCGCATCGACGTAGCCGTGCTCGATGGCGATCTCCGCGCCCATGGCGCCGAGCGCCTTGAGGTGCTGATCGATGGGACGCGCGCCGATGGCGCAGCCGCCCGGAAGCGAGACGCGGGCGCGGCCCCAGCGCGCGACGAGCGGGCCGAGCACGACGACGCTGGCGCGCATCGTCCGGACGAGGTCGTACGGCGCCTCGGGCTCGACGGCGCGCGGGACGCGCAGCCCCACGGCGTGCCGGTCGCCGCCGGCGCCGCGCTCCACGCTGCAGCCCATGTGGCCGAGCAGGCGCGCCATGGTGCGCACGTCGGCCAGGTCCGGGACGTTGCGGACGACGTGGTCGCCCTCGGCCAGGAGCGTCGCGGCGAGCGCCGGGAGCGCCGCGTTCTTGGCGCCCGAGACGCGCACCTCGCCGCGCAGGGGAGCGCCACCCTCCAGGATGATCTTGTCCATCGCGGCGCCTTCCTAACCCATCGCGCGCGCGAGGCAAAGCCGCGGGAGTCCGGCGAGGTCCCGCCGGGCCTCGGCGCGGGCGAACCCGGCGGCGCGGCAGAGCGCCGGAAGCGCCTCGACGTGGCTCTCGTGCATCTCCAGCGCCAGCGTGCCGCCGGGCAGGAGCCAGGCCGCCGCGCCGGCGACGATCCGCCGCGCGACGGCGAGCCCGTCGGGTCCGCCGTCGAGCGCCAGGCGCGGCTCGCGCCGCACCTCCCGCGAGAGCCCGGCCAGCTCGCCCGTCGGCACGTACGGCGGGTTCGCGGCGACGACGTGGAAGCGGTCGCCGGGGGCGAGCGGGGCGAAGAGGTCGCCGCGGAGGAGCTCGACCGCGGCGCCGAGGCGGGCGGAGTTCTCCCGGGCGAGGGCGAGGGCGTCCTCGGAGAGGTCCACCGACACCACGCGGGCGCCGGGTCGCTCCAGGGCGAGGGTGACGCCCACGCAGCCGGTCCCGGTGCACAGGTCGAGCGCGGAGCCGCGCTCGGGGAGCGCCGCCAGCGCCGCCTCCACCAGGAGCTCGGTCTCCGGCCGCGGCACGAGCGCGCGGGCGTCGCTGGCGAAGGGGCGGCCGTGGAACTCGCGCACGCCGGTGAGCCACGCGGTCGGCTCGCCCTCGGCACGGCGGCGCACGAGCGCGCGGTACCGCTCCAGTTCCTGCGCGCCGAGCGGCTTGTCGAAGTCGAGGTAGAGCCGGACGCGGTCGCAGCCGAGCGCGTGAGCGAGCAGCACCTCGGCGGTGAGGCGCGGCGCGTCCACGCCGGAGCGCGCGAAGTACCCCTGCGTCCAGGCGATGAGCTTGAGCGGGGTCCAGGTCTCGGCGGTCATGGGATGGGGCGCCGGGTCGGGGCGAGGGCCGGATACCGGGACGGGGTCCGGGACGGGGTCGGGGACGGGGACGGGGGCGGGGACGGGGGCGGGGACGGGGACGGGGACGGGGACGGGGACGGGGACGAGGACGCCGTCACACTCTCTTCTCCGGAGGCCCCGGTCTCGACGCATCCCCCCGCGCCGCGTCGCGCAGCGCCTCCGCCGCGTAGTAGGTGCGGCAGGCGTCGACCACGTCCTGCACGTCGCCGTCCATGACCGCCGGCAGGTTGTGCCGCGTGTAGTTGATGCGGTGGTCGGTGAGGCGGTCCTGCGGGAAGTTGTAGGTCCGGATCTTCTCGGACCGGTCGCCGGAGCCCACCTGGCTCTTGCGCGCCGCGTCGCGGGCGCTCTGCTGCTTCTCCAGCTCCATCTCGTAGAGCTTCGCGCGCAGCATGCGCATCGCCATGTTGCGGTTCTTGAGCTGGCTCTTCTCCTGCTGGCACTTCACGACGACGCCCGTGGGCTTGTGGGTGATGCGCACGGCGGAGTCGGTCGTGTTCACCGACTGCCCGCCCGACCCGGTGGAGCGGAACACGTCCGTCTCCAGGTCGGCCGGGTTGATGTGGATGTCGATGTCCTCGGCCTCGGGCATGACCGCCACCGTCACGGTCGAGGTGTGGATGCGCCCCTGCGCCTCGGTGGCCGGCACGCGCTGCACGCGGTGGACGCCCGACTCGTACTTGAGCGACGAGTACACGGCGTCGCCGCCGATGTTGACCACCGCCTCCTTGATCCCGCCGAGCGCGCCGGGCGAGGTGTCGGCGAGCTCGCAGCGCCAGCCGCGCCGCTCGGCGTAGCGCAGATACAGGCGCAGGAGCTCGGCCGCGAAGAGCCCGGCCTCGTCGCCGCCGGCGCCGGCGCGGATCTCGAGGATGACGTCCTTCTCGTCGTTCGGGTCCTTCGGCACGAGCAGGACCTTCAGCTCCTCCTCGGCCGGGTCCACGCGCGGCCGGAGCAGCGCCAGCTCCTCCTTCGCCATCTCGCGCATGTCGGCGTCGGCGAGCAGCGCCTCGCCCTCGGCGATGTCGGAGAGGAGCTTGCGGTAGGCGCGCAGCGCGACGACGGTCGCCTCGATCCCGGCGCGCTCCTTCGCCACCTTCCGGTACCGCTCGCCCGAGGACACGACGGCGGGATCGGAGAGCTGCAGCGTCAGCTCCTCGAACCGCGCCTCGATGGCATCGAGCTTCTTCAGGACCTCGGGCGACAGCATGGGGAGCGTGTTCTAACCGCCCGACGGGCATGCGGGCAAGGAGCGTGCCGCGCGCGGCTCCCTCCTCTAGGTCGCATCGAACTTTCCACGCACGGGCGGTGCGCGCCCCGCTAATCTGCGCCGCCCGGCATGTCGCCGGACGGATGGAGGAGCCATGCCCCGCATCCTCGCGAGCCTCGCCGTCGCCGCGCTGACGGCCGCCGCGCCCGCCGCCGCCCAGGAACGCTCGCCCGGCTCGCAGCCGGGCGTCTCGGTGGGCCTCGGCGTCGGGATCGAGCCGCTCGCCACGCTCGGCATCACCTCCGCCGGCAACCTGAACGGCACCGTGAACGGCAGTGGGTTCGCGCCGGTCGGGCTCTACGTGCCGATCCAGGTCAACCCGCAGATCCGGATCGAGCCGGTCATCGGCTTCTGGCACGTCTCCGGGAGCCGGAATGCGGCGTCGGACGGCCAGCAGATCGGCGGCAGCGCCACCACCCTGGGCGTGGGCGGGCTCCTCTACCTCGCGCCGCCCGCGCCGACCGGCTTCTACGCCGGGCTGCGCCTCGCCCTGAATCTGCAGTCGGCCGACGTCGCCGCGGCGGGCGGGACCACCACCACCTCCAAGGAGACCGACTTCTCGCTCGCGCCCGTGTTCGGCGGCGAGTACGCGTTCGCCCCGCGCTTCACGCTCGGCGCCGAGTTCCAGCTCCCGTTCACCTGGTACGGCAACCCGACGTCGGAGACCGCCGGCGCGAGCGTCACCAGCAACAACGACCGCTCGGGGTTCCGCACCAACGCGGTCGTGTTCCTGCGCTACTTCTTCTTGTAGGTCGCGCTCACTCGCGCGGTAGCCGCCCCGCCTACTCGCGCCTGCCGGCCAGCGCCTCCGAGAGCAGCTTGAGCGGTGCGATGTCGACGCGCGCGCTCTGCAGCAGGACCTGGAGGAGCCCCTGCCCGACGCGGCAGAGCTGGGCCAGCTGCTCCAGGCGCTGCAGCCGGAAGCGGGCGGCGCTCTTCACCGCCGGATCGACGTCGGAGAGCGCCGCCTTCACCTCGCGCAGCGCGTGCTCGACGGTCGACAGCGCCGCGTCGATGGCCTTGCGCTCCCGGTCCGCCAGCACGCGCCGGACGAGCGACCAGATGTTCGTCTCCGCCTCGAAGTGCTCCTTGCGATCGCCGGGCACCGCCACGCTCCGCACCACGCCCCAGCTGCGCAGCTCGGAGAGGCTCATGGAGAGGAGCCCGGTGGAGATCTGCAGGCGCTCGCACAGGTCGGGCGCGGCCAGCGGCCGCTCGGAGAGGAAGAGCACCGCCCAGATCCGGCCGAGCTGCCGTCGGAAGCCCCACAGCTCCATGAGCTCGCCGACGGCGTCGGCCACGGACAGCTCCGCCCGCTGCAGCGCGTAGGACCGGGCGCGGCTGTCCGTCGCGGCGTTCATGGTCTAGCCCCTCCAGGCGAGGTCGGCGAGCGCGCAGGCGGCGAAGGCGACCGAGGCGAGCGCGTTGAAGGTGAAGAAGGCCGCGCCGATGCGCTCCCGGCGCAGCTCACCGGCGGGGGCCACGTACTGGTGCTCCGCCCCCAGCACCGCCATCATCAGCACGGAGCCGGCGAGCCAGGCGGCGCCCCGGCCGGCGAGGAGGCCGGCCGCGGTGAAGAGCACCGCCGCGGCGAGGTGCAGCCCGCGCGACCAGCGGAGCGCGCCCGCCACCCCGAAGCGCGCCGGGATGGAGTGGAGGCGCGCGCCGCGGTCGAAGTCCATGTCCTGCAGCGCGTAGAGCACGTCGAAGCCGGCGACCCATGCCCCGACGGCGGTGCCGAGCACGATGGCGGCCGCCGAGGCGCGGCCGGTGAGCGCGATGGCGACGCCGATGGGCCCGAGCGCCTGCGCCACGCCCAGCCACAGGTGCACGGCCCAGGTGAAGCGCTTCCCGTAGGAGTAGCCGAGGAGGATGGCCAGCACCGGCAGCGCCAGGGCGCCGCAGAGCGGCGAGATGAGCGCGGCGCCGGCGACGAAGGCGGCCGCGCTGCCGAGGAGGAGCGCCCAGGCGCCGGCGAGCGAGACCTCGCCCGTCACCAGCTCGCGCCGGGCGGTGCGCGGGTTCCCGGCGTCGAAGGCGCGATCGGCGATCCGGTTCATGGCCATGGCCGCGGTGCGCGCGGCCACCACGCACAGGACGACGAGCGCGAGGCGCGCCGGCTCGAGGCGCGCGTCTCGCGCCACGACCACGATGGCGCTGGCGGCGAAGGGCAGCGCGAAGAGCGCGTGCTCGAACTTCACCATCCGCGAAAGGGCGGCGACGGTCATGGGAGTTCCTCGCTCCGCTCCGGCCGCGCGCGCGCGAGCCAGACGAAGGGGCGTCGCCGCCCTTTCGCGGAT
>DASTGH010000211.1:0-6061 GCA_035719345.1 Anaeromyxobacteraceae bacterium | reverse complement strand
CCCCCGACGACGTCAAGCTGGTCCACGAGATCATGAGCGAGGAGGGTCGCCGGGTCCCGGTCATCGCGAAGATCGAGAAGCCGGAGGCGGTGGCCCGGCTGGACGAGATCGTGTCCGCCTTCGATGCGCTGATGGTGGCGCGCGGCGACCTCGGCGTCGAGTTGCCGCTCGAACAGGTGCCGCTGGTACAGAAGCACGCGGTGCAGCTGTGCCGCGAGCAGGCGAAGCCGGTCATCGTCGCGACCCAGATGCTCGACTCGATGGTCCACGCCCCCGCGCCCACCCGCGCCGAGGCGTCGGACGTGGCCACCGCGGTCTACGACGGCGCGGACGCGGTCATGCTCTCGGCGGAGTCGGCATCGGGTCAGTACCCGATCGAGGCGGTGACGATGATGACGAACATCATCGTCCAGACGGAGGCCGATCCGCAGTACCGCGACTCGGTGGAGGCCTTCCGCACGCCGCCGCGGGCCGTCGTGGCGGACGCGATCGAGGCCGCGGTGCGGACCGTCGCCGGCATCCTGCACGTCGCCGCGACCGTCGCCTACACGAGCTCGGGCTACTCCGCGCTGCGCCTGGCGCGGGAGCGGCCCGAGGCTCCCATCATCGGCATGACTCCGAACATCGAGACGGCGAGGCGGATGGCGCTCTACTGGGGCGTGCACGCGGTGGTCACGGAGGACGTCCGCCACGTCTCGGAGATGACGAAGTGCGCCTGCAAGACGGCGCTCGAGGAAGGCTTCGCCCACAGCGGCGAGACGATCGCCATCGCGGCCGGCGTGCCGTTCGGGAGGCCGGGCACGACGAACCTGCTGCACGTGGCACAGGTGCCCTGAGGCGGACGCCCTCTCCCCTTCCCTCCCCCGCTGCCGCGGGGGAGGGGGTTCGACCGCCGGCGGCACGGAGGATGTCGACCCCGTCCCCGACCTCGACGACGTCCCGGTGTCTCGGAGGTCGGCGGCTGATCCCCCTCCCCCGGCCCGCGCCGGGGGAGGGTCCGGGGAGAGGGCGGGAACCCGCGGCTGCGCGCCTACCGCATCAGCGGTACGCGGCCACGTTCTCCGGATCGGACGCGGCGCCGGCGCTCGAGGCGGCCTCCGCGGCGGCGAGCGCGCGCGGCATCTCGACCCGGGCGCGGTACGCGCCCGCGTACTCGGGGTCCTGCGCTGCGGCGAGCCGGGCCTCGTCGTCGCTCCGGATCATGGCCAGCGTCGGGGAACCTCCCGCGCCCTCGCGGTACGCGGCGCCGTACTCCGGATCGGACGCGGCCGCGTGGCGCGCGTCGAGGCGGGCAGAGGCGGCGCCGGGGAGGAGCGCGAGCGAGGCGAGGGCGGCAGCGAGGGTGCGGCGGAGGGCGATCGGGGACGGCATGGGATCTCCTGGGTCTGGCCCGCGCGGCGCCGCTCTCTGCGGTCGCCGGCGCGGTGCGTGTGCCCATGCAGTCGCCGGAGGGCCCGGGATCGTTTCACCGCGGCACCCGCCAGACCCGCCAGAGGCGCGTCGCGGTCCTGGCCGCGCCGTGCGCTAGAGCTGCACCTGCTCGCCCATCTCGACGACGCGCTGGGGCGGCAGCGCGAAGAAGGCGGACGCGCTCGGCGCGTTGCGCGCCATGAGGATGAACAGGCGCTTCCGCCACCGGCCCATCCTGGCGGGACCCGTCGGGAGCACCGTCTCGCGGCCCAGGTAGTAGCTCGCGCCGGCGGCCGGGTCGATGCGCGGGCCGCGCAGCGCGCACTCCGGCAGGGAGCGGAGCAGCGCCGGGACGTCGGGCCTCTCCATGAAGCCGAAGCGCCCGATGACCTGGTAGAGGCCGCCCCCCAGATCGCGCACGCTGAACCGCTCGGCCTCGGGCGCGGTGGGCGCGTCGTAGACGAGGACGCACAGCAACAGGACGCGCTCGTGGAGCACCTGGTTGTGCCGGAGGTGATGCAGGAGCACCGGCGGGACCGTCGCGGCGTCGGGGCTGAGGACCACGGCGGTGCCGCGGATCCGCTGCGGCGGGTCCCGCTCCAGCTCGACGAGGAACCGGTCGAGCGGCGTCCCGCCGCCGCGCAGCCGCGCGCCGAGGAGGTCGCGCCCCTGCTTCCACGTCGACATGAGCAGGAAGACGAGCGCCCCGGCGGCGACCGGCAGCCACCCGCCCTCCTCGATCTTGACCACGTTCGCGGACAGGAATGCGAGGTCCACCGCCAGGAAGGCGAACGTCAGCGGCCAGGACTGCCAGCGGCGCCAGCGCCAGCGGTCGCGCATCACGCACTGGAAGAGGAGGGTGGTGATGGTCATGGTGCCCGTCACCGCGATGCCGTAGGCCGCCGCCAGCGCGCTCGAGCTCCGGAAGCCGACGACCAGCGCGATGCAGGTCGCGCCGAGGAGCCAGTTCACCTCGGGGATGTAGATCTGGCCGTGCGCGACGTGGGACGTGTGTCGGACGGTGACGCGCGGGCAATAGCCGATCTGCACCGCCTGGTGCGTCAGCGAGAACGCACCGGAGATGAGCGCCTGCGACGCCACCACCGCCGCGGCCGTGGCGATGGCCACCAGCGGAACCAGGGCCCAGCCCGGCGCGGCCAGGTAGAACGGGTTCGCGGCGGCGGCGGGGTCGCGCAGCAGGATCGCCCCCTGCCCGAAGTACGCCAGCAGCAGCGCCGGCATGACGACGGCGAGCCAGGCGCGGCGGATGGGCTCGCGCCCGAAGTGCCCCATGTCGGCGTAGAGCGCCTCGCCGCCGGTGACGACGAGGACCACGCCGCCCAGCACCAGGAGCGCGTGCGTGCGGTGGGCGAGGAAGAAGCGGGCCGCGTGGTGCGGCGAGAGCGCGGCCAGGATCTCCGGCGCCTGCGCGATGCCCCGGATCCCGAGCAGCGCCAGCACGGCGAACCAGACGAGCATGACGGGGCCGAAGACGGCGCCCACGGCCCCGGTCCCGCGCTTCTGGAAGAGGAAGAGGAGCACGAGGATGCCGACCGAGAGGGGGACCACGGCCGGCCCGAGCCCGGGGGCGGCCACCTGCAGCCCCTCCACCGCGCCGAGCACGCTGATGGCCGGCGTGATCGCGCCGTCGCCGTAGAGGAGCGCCGCGCCGAAGAGCCCGGCCACCATCAGCACGCGGCGCGCCGGCGCCGACGTGCGGCGGCGGCCCACCAGGGCGAGGAGCGCCATGATCCCGCCCTCCCCGCGGTTGTCCGCCCGCATGACGAAGGTGAGGTACTTGAAGGTGACGACGAACGTGATCGCCCAGAAGACGAGCGAGAGCACGCCCATCACGTTCCCGGGGGTGGGCGTGACGCCGTGTGGCCCGTTGAAGCACTCCTTCAGCGCGTAGAGGGGGCTCGTCCCGATGTCGCCGAAGACGACGCCGAGCGCGCCCAGCACGAGGGCCGCCATCGCCGCGCCGGTGGGCGCCTCGCCTCCGTCGGCGCCGTGCCGCGCCCGCCGTCCTCGCTCGCCGCCCGGCACGCCGGCTCGGGGGAGGACCGCCCCCGCGAGAGGCCGGGTCGGCGCGAGGTCGGGAGGGCTGCCTGCCATGGCGTCACCTCTCCTGGCCCATATGCCGCGCCCGGCGCGGGGCATCACGGCGGGTCTCGGGCTCGGAAGGGTCGTTCCGGCGCGCCGCGTCGCCGCCCGGCGAATATCCTCCGTGTGCGCGCCGCGGACCGCGGCGGGGGAGAGGAGATCGCATGTACGGGACCGTCCGGCGTTACAAGATCGCGCGCCCGAAGGAGTTCGCGGAGAAGGTGAACGCCTCGTTCATCAACGTCGTCCGCAAGGTGCCCGGCTTCATCTCGTACATCGCCATCGACGAGGGCGACGGCTGGTGGGCGTCGGTGAGCCTGTTCGAGGGCCGGGAGGGCATCGTCGAGTCCGATCGGGTCGCCGCCGAGTGGGTGGCCGAGCACGCCGCCGGCCTCGTGACCTCCGGCCCCGAGATCACGGAGGGGCTGGTGGTGGTGAAGTGACCGCCGCCGGCGGCGCGGCGGAGAAGGTTGCGCGGCGGCGCCGTCGGCGACATGGGGCACGCGGAGGCGCGCGACATGCCACGAGCCAAGGCACTGAAAGTGAACGTCCCGGATCGCCCGGGCATGCTCGGCGAGATCGCCTCGGCCCTCGGGGCGAAGAGCATCAACGTGCGCGCGGTGCACGCCTACGCCGAGAAGGGCGAGGGTGTGGTGTGCCTGGTGGTCGACAAGCTGGCCGCCGCCAGCAAGGTGCTGGCCGGGCGCGGCCTGAAGCCGGAGGAGGAGGACGTGCTCGAGGTCGAGCTGCGCCACCGCCCCGGCTCGCTGGGCGAGGTCGCCACCATCCTGGGCGAGGCCGGCGTCAACATCCGCTACGTCTTCGTCGGCCCCGGCGGCGCGCGGAAGGCCACCGTCTTCCTGGCCGTCTCCGACATGCAGAAGGCGCTCAAGGCGCTTCGCTGAGGCAGAGCTACCGCTCCCCGCGGATCATGCGGATGCCGGGGATGGACGAGGTGAGCGGGACCGTGTTGATGGAGCGCGCACCGAGCTTGGCCAGCGTGTAGCGCACCAGTGCCACTGGCTTCTCCTGGTCGGCCGCGTCCACCTGGATGTTGTACTCGGTGAACTCCTTGCCGCGCGAGAGCGTCGGCTCCTCGCCGAAGAGGTTGTTCGTGCGCAGGTAGCGGTCGACCTCCTCGGTCTGCGCGTTCGGCACGTTGAAGAGGAGCATCACCTTCGACTCGGCGTGAACGGCCCCGTAGAGGTTCACCAGGAACATCTCGAGGAGCTCGCGCTTCTCGGCGTCCCGCTGCACCGAGGCGTGCGTGTAGACGCTCGTCTGCGAGCGCATCACCGTCTCGCAGATGGTGAGGCCGTAGCTCTTGATGGCGCTCCCGCTCTGCGAGATCTCGAGGCCGATGTCGACCGCGCCGTTCATCACCTTCGACTCGGTCTTCCCCCACGACTCGTAGACGAGGATGCCCTCCCGGATCTTGGAGGGGGTCTTGTACTTCTGGACCGAGTGCGCGCGGAAGCGGTCGCCGAGCCCGACGGCAGCGAGCTTGCGCTGCATCCAGTCGAGCGCCAGGTACGGCATCTCGGAGGCGACCACCAGGAGGGGCTTCTGCGCCGCGACCTTCTGCAGGAAGGCCTCGGTCGACCGGAAGGCCGCGTCGGCGACGATCCCGACGAGCTGCACCTCGCCGCGGTTCAGCGTCATGACGCGCTCGAGCTTGATGTCGACGCCGTGCTCGATGCGCATCTCCAGGACGCGCTCCTGGATCCAGTCGTCGCCGGCGATGGCCACGTCGAGCTCGCCGATCTCGAGCTGCGCCCCGAACTCCTGCGGTCGCCCGTCCCAGCCGAAGAGGAGGTTCGTCCCGGTGAACTTCGTCGGGCCGCCCTTGTCGTAGCCGCTGGTGCGGAACCCGGCGGCGGCGAGGAGGTCGACGAGGTTGCCGCCGCGCGAGACGCTCGCCAGCGAGCCCGCGGGCATGCCGATCTTGAGCTGGGTCTTGGCCATGGCAGGTGCTCCGCTGGGCGTCAGCGCCGCGGCGCGGCGTCGGCGACGTGGGACAGGGTCCCGTCGGGCTCGATGCGGCGGTAGTAGCACGACTTGTACGGCATCCCGTCCGGCCCCTTGGCGTGGCAGGCGCCCTTGCCCTGCGGCGTGACCAGGTAGACGAGCGAGTTCTGCTCGCAGTTGATGCGGATCTCCTCCACCTTCAGCATGTCGCCGGAGGTGAGCCCCTTCTTCCACAGCTCGTTGCGGCTGCGGCTCCAGTAGGTCGCGTACCCGCTGCGCCGCGTCTCCTCGAAGGCCTCGCGGTTCACGAAGGCGAGGATGAGGACGTCCCTGGTGCGCACGTCCTGGGTGACGACCGGCAAGAGCGTGCGGCCGTCCGCGCCGAAGTCGAGGAGCAGATCCGTCGTGTGTTCCTTGGCCATGCGTGTGCCCTCCCGAGGTGGCCTCAGCCGTGCACCGTGAACCGGGGCGCGTCCGCCCACAGGCCCTCGAGGTCGTAAAAGCCGCGCGTCTCCCGGTTGAAGACGTGCGCCACCACGTCGCCGTAGTCGACCAGGATCCAGCGCCCGCTCTCGTAGCC
>DASTGH010000210.1:0-4048 GCA_035719345.1 Anaeromyxobacteraceae bacterium | reverse complement strand
TTCTCGATGGCGCAGCGCACCGCCTCGCGAACGACCTCGTGCAGCTCGCGCTTCGGCAGCTTGTGCGAGAGAAGCCCCATGAGCGTCTCGAGATCTTTCTTGAGCGCGGCGTCCACGGTGACGCGGAGCGACCACGTGTCCCCGGACACCGGCTCGAGAGTGGCCGGCACCTCCCGCCGAGGTGGCGCAGGGGCGGCGAGGCGCGGCTCGGACGGGAGCGAGGGCGCCTGGAGGGCCGGGGGCGGCGGCGCTGCCAGCGGCGGTGATGCGAGGGGCAGGGCGGTGGCTGGGGGTGGAGCGGTCGAGAGCCGCCGCAGGCCTTCCTTCGGCGCGGGGCGGGGCCGCAGGGCTGCCACGATCTGCTCCACCTCCCGCTTCGACTTGAACGTGCTCCGATCCATGACGTCGGCGGCGTTCTCGGGCGTGAGGACATCCTCGAGCAGCGCGAGCGTGGTCAGGCTGAGCGCCCCCGAGCGCAGCGCCTGTGCCGTCTCGGGGACGCGGCGGAGGGCCTTCATGGCGGTGATGCGCCGGTAGGCCGCGCCCTCGCGGTAGTGAAGCGCACGGGTGACGAACTCCCACAGCGAGGCGTTGCCGGCCTCGACGTAGGCGCGTCGACGGTCGTATTCCTCCAGGTGGAGGAGGAACTCGACCTGGAGCGCGCGCTCGTCGCCGGCGAGGTCGGCGAGGCGGCGGGAGAGGGTGGCGGAGTCGAGCGCGGCAGGAAGGGCGGCGTGCATGTGCACCTCCGGTGAGCGTCCTTCCCTTCGTAGCACGGGATTTTCGAGCCTCCGGGAAGGGCCCTGGTTCGCCCGCTGGCGGGTTCTTCGGGGCGGGGCGCCGGCATCGGGCTCGCCGACGGCGGGCGTGCGAAGGCGCCTGTGCGGCGCATCCTGGAGGCACTTCCCGCGAGACCGCGCGGCGCGGGGCGCACTTCGAGCGAAGTCGTGTCAAGCTCGTTTTTCACTCTCGGTTGGGTCGATACCGGAGCTGGAGCGATGCATCCCCGTCGATCCGGCCAGCGGCACCGTCTCGCGGTGCCACCTGCGCGAGCGCCGCCCGCAGGGTGCGAACGCTCGCGACCGCCCCTCCGCGTCCCTCGCTCCTTCGATGCCCGAGAACTGTCGCAGGACGATGAGGAGCGGACTCGCGCTGACCCGCGGAGGGAGTCTCGTCGATGCCGGCCGCCGGGCGAGGACGTCGATCCGTCATCCGCCCGGCCTCCCCTTGACGCACAGGTGTATCGCTACTATCACAACTGAATCATTCGCGCCGGAGGTGCCCCGTGCGTTCCAGGCATGGCTTCCTCGCGCTCGCGCTCGCGCTCGCGGGCGTTCGCTGCGCCGCCCCCGCCGCGCGGCCCGGCTCGGCGGACGACGCCCGGACGCTGGCGCTCGCCGATGCCTACGTCGCAGCGTGGTTCGAGCGCGAGCCGCTCGAGGCCACCGAGGTGTCGTGGCCCGGCGCCGCCGACGGCCGGCTGCCGGATCGCTCGCCGGAGGCGATCGCGGCCTGGGAGCGGCGCGAGGACGGGTGGCTCGCGGAGCTCTCCGCGCTGGCCCCGCCCGCGCCCGGCACGCCCGCCGCGCTCGCCCGCGCCATCGTGCTCGAGCGCCTCGAGGCCGCCCGCGGGCTCAGGGCCTGCCGTTTCCACCTCTGGTCCGTCTCCCCCATCCGCGGCTGGCAGGCGCGGCTCGGCGACATGGCGGCGCTGCAGCCAGTCGGGACCCCGCGCGCCCGCGCCGCGGCGGTGGCGCGGCTCGAGGCGCTCCCGGCGTTCCTGGCCGCCGACCTCGAGAACCTGCGCCGGGGGATCCGCACCGGCTGGGTGGCGCCGCGCGCCAGCGTCGAGCGCGTGATCGCGGACCTGGACGCGCTCCTCGCCGAGCCGGCGGCGACCTCGGCGCTGGCGCTGCCGGGCGTGCGCGACCCCGACCCGGCGTTCCGCGCAGCGCTCGCGAGCGCGCTGGAAAACGCCGCGCTCCCCGCCATCCGCGCCTACCGCGACGCCCTCGCCGCCGAGGTCCTGCCGTCGGCGCGCGCCAGCGCTGGTGTCGCCGACACGCCGGGCGGGGAGGGGTGCTACCGCGCCGCGCTCCGCTCCTACGCCACGGTCGACGTCGCGCCGGCGGAGCTGCACGCGCTCGGCGCGCGCCACCTCGCCGAGGTGGAGCGGCAGATGCGCGAGCTCGCGGCGCGCAGCTTCGGCGGCGAGGAGATCCGGGCGCTCCTGCGGCGGCTCGCCACCGACCCGCGCCACACCTTCGCCTCGCGCGAGGACATCCTGGAGCGCACGCGCGCCGCCGAGCGGCGAGCGCGGGAACGCCTCGCGCGCTGGTTCGGCCGGGTACCCCGGGCCGAGGTGGTCGTGAGGCCGGTCGCGCCCTTCCAGGAGCGGAGCGCGCTCGTGAGCTACGTCGTCGCGGCCGCCGACGGGTCTCGCCCCGGCACCATCTTCGTCAACCCCTCCGAGCCGGCGCGGCAGAGCCGCGCGACGCTCGAGGCCGTCGCCTTCCACGAGGGCCTGCCCGGCCACCACCTCCAGCTCGGGCTCGCGGTCGAGGACGCGCGCCTGCCGGCGGCGGCGCGCTTCCTCGCGTTCGACGGGTTCGTCGAGGGCTGGGCGCTCTATGCAGAGCGGCTCGCGGACGAGATGGGGCTCTACTCCACGGACGTGGAGCGGCTCGGGATGCTTTCGTGGGAGGCGCTCCGCGCTGCGCGGCTGGTGGTCGACAGCGGCCTGCACGTGCTCGGGTGGTCCGAGGAGCAGGCCGTCGAGTTCCTCCTGACCCACACCTCGGTGAGCCGGAGGCAGGCGGCCGCGCAGGTCGCACGCTACGTCGCGACGCCCGGGCAGGCGCCGTCGTACCTCCTCGGCATGCTGGAGCTGCGCCGCCTGCGCGACGAGGCGGAGCGGGCGCTCGGCGATCGCTTCGACCTGCGCGCGTTCCACGACCGCCTGCTCGAGCACGGCTCGGTCCCGCTCGCGTTCGCCCGCTCGGACGTCGAGCGCTGGATCATCGCGCGCCGGTGACGCGTCCGGCGCTCTGACGCACGTCGTCACGCAGCGAAAGCGGGATCTCCGGGTGGGTCGGCGGCCCCTGCGGGCTTGGGGCGCCGCCCTCCGCTGGCTATGCACCCGCACACCCTCGCCCGGGAGCACTGTACGTGAAACACTGGCAGGAGACCGCCGCGGTGCTGGAGCGCCTGGCCGGTCTCGCGCCGGGCCGGCGCGCTGCGCTCGCCACCGTCGTGCGCATCGACGGGTCCGCGTACCGGCGACCCGGGGCGAAGCTCCTGGTGCCGGAGGACGGCGACACCTCCGGCGGCGTGAGCGGCGGGTGCCTCGAGGCCGACGTGAGGGAGGTGGCGCGCGAGGTGATCCGCTCGGGCCGCCCCCGGCTGCGGCACTACGAGACGGGCTCGGAGGTCTCGGGCGTCTTCGGGCTCGGGCTCGGCTGCGAGGGCGCGGTCGACGTCTTCGTCCTGCGGCTCCCGGACGGGATGCCCGAGGACGTGCAGCGCCGCGCGGCCGAGCTCCTCGCGGCGCGCGCCCCGTTCTCGCTCTCGATCGCGCTCGAGGGCCCGGAGGAGGGGACCCTCCGCGTGGCGGCCGAGCCCGCCGGCGCGGGCGCGGCCGATGCCGCCCGGAGCGCCGCCACCTTCGTCGAGCGGCTCGCGCCGCCGCCCCGCCTCGCCGTCTTCGGCGCCGGCGACGACGCGATCCCGCTCTGCCGCATCGCCGCCCTGGCCGGGTTCGACGTGCTGGTGGTCGACCACCGCCCGGCGTACCTCACGGCGGAGCGCTTCCCCGACCCGGTCCGGCGCGTGCTCCGGCGCTCCGACGAGGGCCTCGCCGGGCTCGGGCTCGGGCGCGGCCAGCTGGCGGTGGTCCAGACCCACGCGCTCGAGCACGACCGGGCCTGGATGCGCGCGCTGCTGCGCGAGCCGCTCGCCTACCTCGGCCTGCTGGGGCCGCGCTCGCGGCGCGACGACCTCCTCCGCGAGCTGGGGCTGGCCGACGACCCGCCGCGGCAGCTCTATGCCC
>DASTGH010000209.1:0-3749 GCA_035719345.1 Anaeromyxobacteraceae bacterium | reverse complement strand
GCCTGCTGAAAGACGCGAGGCTGCGGCCCCGGCGCCGCACCGGGCGGCGGCGCTCCGGGATAGGGCGGCGGCGCGCCGGCGGGGGCGCGCGAGGGAGGAGCCTGCCCGAGGGCGAGCGCCGGGACGACGGCGGCGAGGACGAGGAGCGTGCGCATGGTCGGGGGCTCGGGGCCGCGGCGACGGTTCACGACCCGGTGACGTTGTACTCCTTGCGGACGATCTGTCCGTTCCGCTCGAGCTCGATGGTGATGTGCGAGGCGTCCTTCAGCTTCTGGTAGACCTCGAGCGCCTTGTCGGGAGAGTTCATCTCGTACCCGTTGATGCGCTGGATGACGTCGCCGTTCTCGACGCCGATGGCGGAGTAGAGCGACCCGGGCTGGATGGAGAAGAGCTTGAAGCCGTTCGCCACCCCGTTCTTGAAGGAGGGGACGATGCGGGCCTGGGTGGCGATGTTGTTGAGGTTGCCGAGCGCGTTGTCGATGTAGGTGCGCTTGATCTCGTACTTGTTGTTCTCGAGCTTCTTCACGCCGTCCGCGGCCGCGGCGTCGGCCTCCGGGGCCTCGCCGCCGGGGCGCGGCGCGACGGCGGCCATCACCGGCGCGCGCGCGGCCGACGAGCCGTCGCCCGGCTCGAAGTCGACGAACTCCTTCCGCCCGTCGTTGCAGACGATGGCCACGACCTTGAACCCGGTGCCGGTCGCGTCCTTGTCGTCGCGGAGCCGCTCGACGCTGAGCACCTGTGCGCCCATGAGGGCGTCGCCCACGCCGTAGACCCGCGTCTCGCGCGTGTTGAGGTCGATGATGGAGGCGATCGAGGACCGGGGGCGGTCGGAGACGACGCCGGCGACGAGCTGGGCGCGCAGGCCGCTCTTCACCGGGGTCGCCCCGCGGTCGTGGCAGTTCTGCGGACCCTTCGCCTGCGGCTGCCCCGGCTGCTCCTCGGGCGCGGGCGGCGGCGGCGGCTTCGAGCCGACGAGGTGGTAGAGCCGGTCGACGTCGAGCTGCGTCGGCGCCGGCGGCCGCGCCGGCTGCGCCGGGATCGAGGCGAAGTCGATGGCGGGCCGCGGGCGGATCGCGGCGCCCAGGACCGTGTTCACGGTCCGTGCAGTGAGCCAGGCTGCCGCGAAGATCAGCACCAGGTTCGCGGTCCAGGCGTACTTCTTGAAGAAGAGGTCGAGCATGCGTTGAGCCGCTGGCGAGCGTTCGAGCAACCGACGTGCCAGGAGGGCGCGCCGGGTTCGTCGCGCAAACGCCCGCGGCGACTGCGCGATTCCGCGCGCGTCGCGGAGCCGGACGGCCCGCGAGGGACGCCCCTGCCACATTGTCAAATTCAACGGTGGGCACGTCTCGCCCGGCGCCAATTTGGCACCTGCGCGGGAGGAGCCCGCACGGCCGCCTGTCTACCCCTCGCCCGGCTCCAGCAGGCGGCCGGACTCGTCGCGATCGAGCTTCCGGTAGATCGTCCGCGAGGCGATGCCGAGGATCTGCGCGGCGAGCGTCTTGTCGCCGCGCGTGTGGCGCAAGGTCTCGCGGATGACGAGCCGCTCCACCTCGTCCATGGGCGTGCCGACCGGGATGATGATGGCGCCGCCCGGCGCCGCCGGCTCGGCCTGCGCGGCGCGAACCGCCTCCGGCAGCTCGTCGACGCCCACCAGGCCGCCGTGGGAGAGGACGACCGCCCGCTCGACGGTGTTCTCGAGCTCGCGCACGTTTCCCGGCCAGTCGTGCCGCTCGAGGGCGGCCAGCGCGGCGGGCGTGAACCCGGACACCGCCTTCCCGTTCTTCTCCGCCAGCCGCCGCAGGAAGGCGCTGGCGAGGAGCGGCACGTCCTCGCGCCGCTCGCGCAGCGCCGGGAGGCGCACCGCGATGACGTTGAGCCGGTAGAAGAGGTCCTCGCGGAAGCGGCCGCCGCGCACCTCCGCCGAGAGGTCCTTGTTGGTGGCGGCCACGATCCGGACGTCGACCCGCACCGGCTGCGTGCCGCCCAGCCGCTCGATGACCCCGTCCTGAAGCACGCGCAGGAGCTTCACCTGGACCGCGGGCGTCATCTCGCCCACCTCGTCCAGGAAGAGCGTGCCGCCGTGGGCCCGCTCGAAGCGGCCCTCCTTGCGAGCGGCGGCGCCGGTGAAGGCGCCGCGCTCGTACCCGAAGAGCTCCGACTCCAGGATGGTGTCGGGGATGGCGGCGCAGTTGATGGGCACGAAGGGCCCGGCGACGCGGGGCGACAGCTCGTGCAGCATGCGCGCGGCGAGCTCCTTGCCGGTGCCGCTCTCGCCGGAGACGAGCACGGTGGCCGCGGTGGGAGCGGCCTGGCGCAGGGCGTCGAGCGCGGCGCGGAAGGCGGGCGCGCTGCCGATGAGCGTCCCGGGTTGCGGGGCGAGGCCGGCGAGGCGCGCCTTGAGCGCGCGGTTCTCGGCGAGGAGCGACGCCTTCTCCAGCGCCTGGCGCACGCTCTTCACGATGGCGTGCCGCTTCACCGGCTTGGTGATGAAGTCGTAGGCGCCCTCCTTCATCGCGGAGACGGCCGCCTCGACCGTGCCGTAGGCGGTGACGAGCACGACCTCGGTCTCGGGCGAGACGGTGCGGGCGGCGCGCAGGAGCGCCTCGCCGCTCATCCCCGGCATCATGAGATCGGTGACGAGCACCGCCACGCGCTCGCGGCGGAGCACGTCGAGCGCGGCGGCACCGGAGGAGGCGGTCGCGACCTTCCAGCCCTCCCTGGCGAAGATCCGCGAGAGCGACTCGAGGTTCGGCGCCTCGTCGTCGGCGATGAGGATGAGCGGCTCCACGCCGCGATTCTACCGCCGCGCGCCGCCGTCCGCCCTCGCGGCGGAGACGCCGCCCTCCGGCGCCGCGGGGACGCCGCCGTCGGGCGCGACTCCGGCGCGGCCGGGCACGGCGGGCGAGGGCGCCGGATCGACCGCCACCGCCGGCGGGACGCGCTCGCCGGGGATGCGCTTCTCCGTCCCGGGCCGCTCCTCGGGGCAGCCGGCCAGCACGGCTGCCGCGGCTGCGGCGAGGAGCGCCCGGCGCACCGGGGCCTACGCCTTCGGCTCGGCGGCCGCCTGGGCGGGGGCCGTCTCCGCCGGCTTGGCCTCGGCGGAGGGCTCCGCCTTCGGCTTCGGCTTCCCGGCGTTCGCCTTGGCGCGCTTCGCGGCGCGGTTCTCCTTCGCGGCGTCGGCCTTCTTCGCCTCCGCCTTGGGCGCGGCCGGCTTCGCCTCCGCCTTGGCGGGCGCGGCCGTTTGCGCGGCGTAGCGCGTCTTGAAGCGCTCGATGCGGCCGGCGGTGTCGAGGATCTTCTGCTTGCCCGTGAAGAACGGGTGGCAGGCGGAGCAGATCTCGATGTGGAAGTCGCCGCGCGTCGAGCGGGTGTCGATGACGTTCCCGCAGGCGCACACGACCTTCGCGGCCTTGTAGTCGGGGTGGATGCCTTCGCGCATGATCAGGGTGCCTTCGAGCGGCCACTTGCATGGCGGAGAGTCGCCATGGTCCGGGCCGCGAGGGGGCCGGATCTAGTCGGATCGAGGGGTTGCGTCAAGCGCCGGGTCGCGGCGCCGCCGGTCTACTTGCCGCCCCCCACCATCATCTTGAAGAACTCGTCGTGGTTCTTCACCTGGCGGAACTTGTCGAGCATGAACTTCATCGCCTCGACGTTGTCGAGCCCGTTCAGGATCGTCTGCCGCAGGATGTAGATCTTGGAGAGCCACGCCGGCGGGAGCAGCAGCTCCTCCTTGCGCGTACCGCTCTTAC
>DASTGH010000208.1:0-3260 GCA_035719345.1 Anaeromyxobacteraceae bacterium | reverse complement strand
GGTGCGGGGCCGCCCGGCGGTGACGCACCGGACGGCGCTCCGCGACCTCGCCGCGGCGGGCGCGCACCTGATCGACGCGCGCGTCGTGGACGACGGCGACCTCGTCACGGCGGGCGGCGTGACGAGCGGGATCGACCTCGGCCTGCGCCTCGTCGAGCGGATCGCCGGGCGCGACGCCGCGGCCGCGGTGGCCGCCGAGATGGAGCTCACGCCCGGGTGCGTGCACGCCGGGTCGTGAAAGCTCGCCTGCGGATGAACTCCACTCCCCGGCCCTGAACGGCACCCCGCATGCAGGACCGACGCATCGTGCAGGGGTTGATCACAGGAAAGGACGTGCTGCGCGAGGCGCTCACGATCATCCGACTGTGGGGCCCTCGCTGCTATTGGCGTTGCCTGGCCGCCGTGATCTCGGGCCGGCCGTGCACGTTCCTCGACGTTCTCTTCGCGCAACCCCGGACACCACCTTCGATCCGTCGACCGTTCAAATTCGGGACTGCGGGGCAGTTCTTGAACTCGTAAACGGGTGTTTGGCGAGCGGCACGGAATCTCGCGGACCGCAAGCAAGCCCCGCTCGATCTCGAGCGCGAGAGGGTCGGCGCGGCGGCGACGGAACCGATCGGGTATCGCTGCGTCGGTACTTCACCACCCATAGCGGCGTT
Organism: Anaeromyxobacteraceae bacterium; assembly: GCA_035719345.1. Lineage (GTDB taxonomy): Bacteria > Myxococcota > Myxococcia > Myxococcales > Anaeromyxobacteraceae > Anaeromyxobacter_A. The sequence goes on along the minus strand of DASTGH010000208.1, from coordinate 2,601 downwards.
ACGTTGAGGGGAGGCGCTGCGGGACGCGCCGGAGGGCGACGCGATGAAGAAGCTCATCAACCGGCCGGAGGACGTCGTCGAGGAGGCGCTCCGGGGACTCGCCGCGGCCCACGGCGACCTGTTGAGGATCCACCTCGCGCCGAACTACGTGACGCGAGCGGAGGCGCCGGTGCGCGGCAAGGTGGCCATCGTCTCGGGCGGCGGCTCAGGCCACGAGCCCCTGCACGCGGGCTTCGTGGGGATGGGCATGCTCGACGCGGCCTGCCCGGGCGCCGTGTTCACCTCGCCCACGCCCGACCAGATGCTGGAGGCCACCCGGGCCGTGAGCCGCGGTGCGGGCGTGCTCCACGTCGTCAAGAACTACACCGGCGACGTCCTGAACTTCGAGATGGCGGCCGAGCTCTGCCGGGCCGAGGGCATCGAGGTCGAGGCGGTGGTCATCGACGACGACGTGGCGGTGAAGGACAGCCTGTACACGGCCGGCCGCCGCGGCGTGGGCGCGACGGTCGTGGCCGAGAAGATGGCGGGCGCCGCCGCCGAGGCGCGCCGGCCGCTCCCGGAGGTGGCCGAGGTGTGCCGGAGGGTGAACGCGCACGGCCGGAGCATGGGGATGGCGCTCACGTCGTGCACGGTGCCGCAGGTGGGGAAGCCGACCTTCGACCTCCCCGACGGCGAGATGGAGCTCGGCATCGGCATCCACGGCGAGCCGGGGCGCAGCCGCGCGAGGCTGGGGACCGCCGCGGAGATCACCCGGACCCTCGCCGAGGCCGTCCTGGGGGACCTCCCCTTCGAGCGCGGTGACCAGGTCCTCGCGTTCGTGAACGGGATGGGCGGGACCCCGCTCATGGAGCTGTACGTCGTCTACCACGAGCTGGCGAAGATATGCGCCGGGCGCGGCGTCCGGATCGCCCGCAGCCTGGTGGGCCCGTACATCACCTCGCTGGAGATGGCCGGCTGCTCCATCACGCTCGTCCGGCTCGACGACGAGCTCATCCGGCTCTGGGACGCGCCGGTCCACACGCCGAGCCTGCGCTGGGGCGTATGACCATCTCCCAGCAGGCCGTCGCCGACTGGATCGCCGCCTTCGCCCGCGCCGTCGCCGCGGACCGCGACCACCTCACCGCCCTCGACGCCGCCATCGGAGACGCCGATCACGGCGTCAACATGGACCGCGGGCTGCGCGCCGTCGCGGAGAAGCTCGCCGCCGAGCCGGCGCCCGACATCGGCGCGCTCCTCTCGCGGGTCGGGACCGCGCTCGTCTCCAGCGTGGGCGGCGCGAGCGGCCCCCTGTACGGCACGCTCTTCCTGCAGATGGGCGCCGCGGCGCGCGGCCAGCGCGAGCTCGACCTGGCGGCGTGGACCGGCGCCCTGGAGCGCGGCGTGGAGGCGGTGGCGCGGCTCGGCAAGTCACGGCCCGGCGAGAAGACCATGCTCGACGCGCTCGCGCCGGCCGTGCAGGCGCTCCGCAGCGCCGCCGGCGCGACCGTGGCGGTGGCGATGGGCGCGGCCGAGCGCGCGGCGCACGCGGGGATGCTGTCCACCATCCCGCTCGTCGCGCGCAAGGGTCGAGCGAGCTACCTGGGAGAGCGGAGCGCCGGTCACCAGGACCCGGGCGCCACCTCCGCCTGGCTCATGCTTCGGGCGGCGGCCGAGGCCTGGAAGGCGAGCTGAGCGCGGCCGCCGGTGTCGTCGCAGCGGCATGGCCCCCCGGGGTGGAGGTGAGGTGGTCATGGTCGGCATCGTCGTCGTATCCCACAGCGCGCGGCTGGCGGAGGGCGTCGCCGAGCTGGTGCGCGGCGTGGGTGGCCCCGAGCTGCCGTTCCGGGCGACGGGCGGCGTCGACGCGCCCGGCCGGCCGCTCGGCACGGACGCGGCCCTGGTGCGAGACGCCATCGAGGAGGTCTGGTCGGAGGACGGCGTCCTCGTCCTCATGGACCTGGGGAGTGCCCTGCTCAGCGCCGACCTCGCGCTGGAGATGCTGGCCCCGGGGCATCGCGACCGCGTCCGCCTGTGCGGTGCGCCGGTGGTGGAGGGCGCGGTCGCCGCCGCCGTCCAGGCGGGGCAGGGAAGCCCCCTGGACCGGGTCGAGGCCGAGGCGCGCGCGGCGCTCTCGGCCAAGGCGGCCCATCTCGGCGAGGATCCGGTGCGGCCGGCGCCCGCCGCCGCCGGCGGCCGCGGCGGCGGCGTCGCGGAGCTCCGCGTCACGCTCCGGAACCGCCTCGGCCTGCACCTGCGCCCGGCGGCGCGGCTCGTCGAGGCCGTCGCGCCCTTCACCGACGCGGAGATCCTGGTGCAGGACGCGACGGGGGGCCGCGGACCCGCCAGCGCCCGGAGCCTCAGCGCGCTCCTCGGGCTCGGCGCGCGGCAGGGACACGCGCTCGTCGTCACCGCGTCCGGCGCCGGCTCCGAGGAGGCGCTGGCCGCCGTGGCCCGGATCGCGGGCCGCGGCTTCGGGGATCGCGACGAGCCGGCACCCGCACCGCCGGTCGAGGTCGCGCCCGGCGGCGCCGCGCCGGAGGGTTGCCTGCAGGGTGCGCCGGCGTCGCCGGGCCAGGCGCTCGGCCCCGTCCGCCACCTTCGCGCGGCCCAGCCCGACGCCCC
>DASTGH010000207.1:0-2575 GCA_035719345.1 Anaeromyxobacteraceae bacterium | reverse complement strand
GGTGATTCGAATCACGTGATGACTTTGAGCGGACGCGCCGCGCGCCATGACACGACCGGAGACGTCGTGCCAACCTTCGGACTACCCCCTGCTACGGCGTCGCGGATACACGTATTGCGCTGGCAGCTTGATCTTCTCGATCGCCGCGCGGATGGCACGCGCTTCCTCCGGCGTGTCGGCGTGAATCACCTTGAAGCAGGCCTTCAGCCGTCCGATATGAGCGAGCGTCGCCCCGATGATGAACATGGGTTCGCTCGCGTGGACGTGCTCGGCTGCGCGCGTGATGATCTCCGCGACCGGCAAGCTCACGGTAATCGAGACCCGCACCTCGGTGGGCTCGTCGCCGCGCGCGGGCATGTATGGCCACGAGGTGGCGAGCGGCTCGGGAGGCTCGACACTCCACCGGATCCCGAGCCGGGCCGCCTCGTGGATGACCGCCTCCTGCATGAGCTGCGTGCGCTCCATGTTGTTGAGCGCCTCGCAAGCTTGATCGAAGATGTGGTTCTCCAGCGGGTGCAGCCGGAGCGTCTTCGTGCGAAACGACTTGCCGCTGCCCACGACAGGCTCTGGTCTGGCCACGGGCTCTCCTTTCCTGTAGCCCTATCACGGCATGGCTCAGCGTGCCACTCCCTCCCGGACGACCAACTTGAGCTACGGTCCCGATGCCGGTGGGGGTTCCGGCGCCTTCTCGGCCGGCTCAGCTCGCCTCGTCGCGCCCACGTCGGGATGAGCCGTCTCGATCTCCCGGACGAGAGCGAGCAACTCGGCGAGGAGCTCCGCGATCGAGTCTGTTCCGACCGCCGGGTCACGCATACGGTCGAGGTGCACGACCATGCAGTTCTGACCCTTGCCGGTCCGCTCGCAGCACGGGAGCGAGCCGTCCGGAGGCCCGTCTCGAGTGACTTTGCGCCGCCGCTCGGAGAGTTCGGCCCTCGTCCGCGCGACCGTCCAGCCTTCTTTCTGTGCGCGTGCCACGAGCGCGTCGAATCGCTCGAGAAGGTCTCGCTGGATCTCCTCCGCCTTGCGGCACGTCGCGGCCGACAATGTCGAGCGGGAAGGGCTCTCGGCCATCGAGGAGGCGATCGCGATCCAGGACGCGGCGGACCTCGAGAAGAAGATGCATCCCGACGTGGCCATCGGCGATCTCGTCGAGAAAGTGGGCTCCGCGCGAGGTCTGCACGGCAGCGTCGCGCGTAATCTCGATGCGCAGGCGCTGGCGCGCTACGCGGCCGAGACGTTCCAGGATCCCAAGGTCGTGAAGGCCACTGCCGCTCCCGGGTCCGGAGCTGCTCGATGGCCGAGCCATCGTCGCTCGGGAGCACCTTGCAGCGGATGCTCACGAGGCCGGCGAGCCGGCTCGCCGTCCACCGGCGCTCTCCCCAGACCAGCCGGTATCGCGGGACCCCATCGGCGCGTTCCATCGGGACCGGAACCACACCTGGCTCCTGCAGGACGCCGTGCTTCCTGATGCTCTCGGCGCGGCTCCGAAGCTTCTCTTCGTCGAACACGCGACGGGGCTGCGCGGGATCCGGGTCGATCGCGTCGAGTGGGATGTCTCGAAACACGACGCCCAGGTCCACCTCGGCGCTCCCGAGGGCCTTCGCCGCTCGCGCGCTCTCCTCGAACAGGTCAGCCGTCACCGTGCTCGGCGCCGCACCTGCCCTCGTTCCACTCAGGCGTTCATTCATGGGTCATGCATCCTGCGCAAATTGGGCTGAAGGCCTTCTGTTGCCGCGTCTTCGCATCCCAGGGGCCCTGCCGCTGTATTCATTGCCCACCCCCGCAGCAGCACTTCGCTCCTGCCGAGATCGCACGCAGCTTCTGGACGTCCAGAAATCCGAACGGGCGGCGCCCGTTCGGTGGTCGGACGCCCTTTCCGGTGGCATTGCAAGGCCGCCGGGCTGCCGCTTGGCCCGGCACCTTCGAGGGTCCTTAACGGTCACACACCATACGCACCCTCCGTGTGCTCCTAACCCTCTGGAATCACGCGCCACCTCTGGTGGCAACCGACCCCGGCTGCCACCGGACCGCCACCACTCGAGCCGCAAGGCAATGACTTTACTTCGAGTGCCTGCCACCACGCTGTCAGCGGGGCGTGTTCTGGAGCCTCCCCGAGCGCTTCTTGAGCCGTGACGGTGGGCGATGTCTCCGGATGGGACGTCGATGTGACTGGCACTCACCGCCATGCCTGTTACGTACGCGTTCGTTTCGCCGTAAGTCAACCCGCCACGGAGATCGCCCATGAGTTCCAACAACTCGGTTTCCGGCTCGGTCGCGACGCCTGGAACCGCTACTCGGCCGAGGCGCAGCAGCGCGGTGTCGCCCTCGGCACTCACCTCCGCCAGCGGCTCGAGTGGGCTTGATCAAGCCCAGACCCACGTTACGCTACCTTCGTAGAGCGCATGAACCTTCCGCAGGACGAACCGGAGCGTCGCTAGAGCATCGAGCAGCTTGTAAGTCCCATGATTCCCTCCGCTTGCTTGTGTTCGTTTCTCCGCGGCGGATGGGGCTTACGGCCGCGTGTTCAGTTAGGGGGCGAGAGGAGGAACACGCGCTCCGTGGCGTTGAGCACCTG
>DASTGH010000206.1:0-7702 GCA_035719345.1 Anaeromyxobacteraceae bacterium | reverse complement strand
GGCCTGGCCTGCGGCGGCGGCGCGGCGGTCACGTCGCGCGTCGTCGCCCAGAGGAGCGCGGGGATCGCCAGGAGCAGCGCCGGCCGGCCGCGGCCGGTGGTGGCGTCGGCGAAGCTGAGCAGGAGCGGCGAGGCGATCCCGGTGAGGCTGGAGATCCCGAAGGCGCGCGACATGCGCACCGTCGCGCCGGCGCCGGCGAGGAGCACGGGTGTGGCGAGGACCATCCCGGCGCCGCCGAGGCCGAGGAGCACCGCGCCGGCCTTGGCCGGCGGCACCGAGCCCGCCAGCGCCAGGAGCGCGCACCCCAGGGCCTGCGCCACGGCCGACACCCGCAGCAGCCGCCCCGCGCCCACCCGGAGCAGCCGCTCGCCGGTGGTGCCGAGCAGGAGGAGACCGACGCCGAAGCCCGACGAGACCCAGGAGAGCGACTCTCGCGGAACCGACAGATCGCGCGCGAGCAGGACGAGGCACGGGCCGAGCGCGCCGAGCAGGAACCCGAAGGCACCCTGGGTGGCGAAGGCGACGAGCGCGGCCGCGTCCGCGGGCGCGCCCGCCGCCCGCGGCGGTGGCGGGCTCCCGGTCGGCATGGCGCTGTCTACCAGAAACCGCACCCGTCGGACGGTGGGAACTCGAGGAGGGAGCCCTTCCGGTCATCGCTCGCCGCCGGCCCCTCTCACTACACTCGCAGCAACTACGCCCGATGGTGCGGGTGAGGCGGGGGCGATCATGGGACGCCGCATCCGGTACGCGAACGCCGCGCTCGACGCGACGGGGGTGAGCTTCGGCGAGGCCGCCCGGTTCATGGCGGCGCTCATGCTCCGCAACTTCGCGACACGCGGCTGGGTCTTCCGCGCGGACGGGGTCACCTCGCTCCCGGGCTGCATCGTCGCCTCGCCCTCGCGGCCGGACGGCAGCGACGTGACCGATCAGGACTACCTCTTCTTCTGGGTGCGCGACGGCGCGATCTGCGCGCTGGAGGCGGCCCACGCGAACCTGCCGACGGGCAGCCTGCTCGACGACCACGTCGCCTTCTGCAAGCTCGTCTCGGCGCGCGCGGCGGCCGCCGGGAAGACGGCCGGCCACGCCTGCTTCCGCATCGACGGCGAGGTCCGCCCGTGGAGCGAGCAGAGCGACGGCCCCGCCATGCGGATCGTCTCGCTGCTCGAGATGCGCGCCGCCCTGTCGCCGGGCGCTCGCGCCGACGCCGACGCCCTCGTGCGCGCCGACCTGGAGTACCTGCTCGACGTGCACGGCGGCCCGACCACGAACCTGTGGGAGGAGACGCTCGGACGCAGCTTCTTCGCCCGCGCCGTCCAGCTGCGCGCGCTGCGCAGCCTGCAACCCCGGCTCGCGGAGCTGCAGCTCCTGCCCCACCAGGCCCGCATCTCGCAAGCGTGCGACGCGCTGGTGGCCGCGCTCGCCGCCCACTGGGTCCCCGGGGCGAGGCGCTACCGCTCCGTCCTCGAGGACGGCCGAGGCGCGGACCTCGACGTCGACGTGGTCATGGCCGCCGTGTACGGGGACCTGCCCTGCACCGACCCGAAGCTGCTCTCCACCGCCGCGCAGCTGCGCGACGCGTTCTCCGCGCTCTACCCCATCGTCGCGAAGGACGCGGAGCGCGGGATCGGGCCGGTGGTCGGCCGTTACCCGGAGGACACCTACGACGGCGACCTCGGCGATCCCACGCCGGACGTGGGCCATCCCTGGCCGCTCTGCACCTGCAACTTCGCCGAGCTGTACTACCGCGTGGCGCGCGAGGCGGGGAGACGGCGCAAGCTCGCGGTCGAGGGCGACGCCGTCCCGTTCTTCCGCCAGGTGGGCATCGAGGGATCGGGGACGCTGCAGGGCGCGCCCCTGGCGCAGGCGGTCGGCCAGCTCGAGAGCGCCGGCGACCGCATGCTGCGGGCCGTGCTGTACCACTCGGACCAGCTGGAGCTCTCCGAGCAGTTCGACCGCGACAGCGGCTACGAGAAGAGCGTGCGGAATCTCACCTGGAGCTACGCGAGCTTCCTGAGCGCGGTGCGGGCGCGCGGCGCCATCTGAGCGCGGCGCTTCAGGCGACGATGGATGCGTCGAGGAGCTCGATCACGATGACCGCCGATCCCGCCGGCGCGGCCGGCCCGTCGTCGTCCGGGCGGACCGGCAGCTCGATGTGCAGCTGCGGCCGCTCCCACTGCGACTGCTCCAGCTCCCGCTCCCGCTCCCGGCGCTGCCGCTCGATCTGCTCGATCATCCAGGTCGGAATCATGGCTGGCGTCCTCGCCCGTCGTGGTCGCATGCCAAAGCAAAGGCGATGCCGATCGGGCCCGAACGCGTCGCGCCCGGAATTCGCGCACTTGCGACTCCGAAGACCAGCCGTCTGATCCGGATCAGGACTTCCTTACAGCCTGCTGTCCAGGCATCGCGCAAGGGCGAGGGGCAGATGGCCCGGGCCTCCCCGGCCCATCGCGCGGTCCTCAGGGCGCGGAGTGAGGCAGCTGGGCCATCCGCCGCTCCATCTCGTCGGGCGGCACGTCCTCGACGTGCGTGCTGACGTACCAGACGTGGCCGAAGGGGTCGACGAGCGTGCCGCTCCGGTCGCCGTAGAACTGGTCCTTCACCTCGCGCATGGCCCTGGCGCCTGCGGCCAGCGCGCGCGCGAAGGTCGCGTCCACGTCCTCGACGTAGAGCACCATGGACACCGGCGTGCCGCCCACCGACTGCGGCGAGCGGAACTCCGCGTTCTCGTCGGCCAGCATGACGTGCGAGTCGCCGATGAGCAGCTCGGCGTGGGCGATCGTGCCGCCCGGTCCTTCCATCCGGAACAGCTCCTTCGCTCCGAGCGCGTCCGCGTAGAACTGGATGGCCCGGGCCGCGCCGCGGCAGATGAGGTACGGCGTCACGGCGTGGTATCCCTCGGGGATGGGCTTCGTCATCGAACGGCCTCCTCAGCTCGATGCGGCGTGGGTGACGGGCCAGACATGGCAGCGCGCCGGGCGCGGCGCACGGACCGCGCGGGCACGAGCGGCGGCGGGCGTCCCGGCCTCCGCTCGCACGACCCCGGAGCACCTGGAGGAAGCATGGCGACCGACGAGGAGATGAAGGCGGAGCTGGAGCGTCTCAAGGCCGAGAACGCGGCGCTGAAGGCCCGCGGCTCCAAGGGCGTCTCGATGAAGGTGAGCGAGAAGGGGGCCGTCTCCATCTACGGGCTCGGCCGCTTCCCGGTGACGCTCTACCAGGAGCAGTGGCTGAAGCTCCTCGAGCTGTCGGACGACATCCGGGCGTTCATCCGCGAGAACGAGCCGCGCCTCAAGAAGAAGGAGTGACGGTCGGCGATCGGCGTGCGGCGGCCGGGCGACCCCGGTATCGAACCACCCCATGAGGTGGGGCTCCGCCCTGTCGCGCGCCGCAGGCGCCGCCGCCGCGCTGGAGGAGGCCGGCGCCGAGGCGGCGCGCCAGCTCGACGGCGAGCGCGCCGACCTGGTGGTCGTCTTCGCCTCGTCGCACCACGCCGGGGCGTGCGACCTGCTGGCCGGCCTCGCGGCGCGGCGCTTCCCGACCGCACTGCTCGTCGGCTGCACGGCGGGCGGCGTCATCGGCGGCGCGCGCGAGGCGGAGGACGGGCCCGCCCTCTCCGTCACGGCGGCGGCGCTGCCGCGCGTCGCGCTCGCGCCCTTCCACGTCGACGCGCTCTCGCTGCCGGACCCGGCGGCCGGCGGCGAGGCGTGGCGCGCCCGCATCGGGGCTCCGGTCCGGGCCGACCCGAAGCTCCTGCTCCTGCTCGACCCGTTCACCATCGACGCCCATGCGCTCCTCGCCGGGCTCGACGCCGCGTTCCCGCGCGCGCCCAAGTTCGGCGGCCTCGCCAGCGGCGGCCGGCGCCCCGGCGAGAACCGGCTCCTCCTCGGCGCGGCCGTGCACCGCAGCGGCGCGATCGGCGTGGCCTTCACCGGCGACCTCGCCGTGGACACGGTCATCGCGCAGGGCTGCCGGCCCGTGGGCAAGCCCATGCTCGTCACGCGCTGCCACGAGAACGTGGCGCAGGAGCTCGACGGGCGGCGGCCCATCGAGGTCCTCACCGAGCTGTACCAGTCGCTCGAGCCGGCGGACCGCGAGCTCATGCAGCACTCGCTCTTCCTCGGCCTCGACATGCGCGAGGAGCGGATCGAGTTCGATCCCTCCGAGCTGCTGGTGCGCAACCTCATCGGCGTGGACGAGTCGTCCGGCGCGCTGGCGGTGGGGGCGCGGCTCCACCCCATGGGCGTCGTGCAGTTCGTGCTGCGCGACGCCGGCGCGGCGGACGCGGACCTGCGCCGCATGCTCGACCGTCAGGCGGGGACCCCGGCGCCGTCGGGGGCGCTGCTCTTCTCCTGCCTCGGCCGCGGCGCGGGACTCTTCGGCCGCCCCGACCACGACACCGACCTCTTCCAGGAGAAGCTCGGTCCGGCGCCCCTCGGCGGCTTCTTCTGCAACGGCGAGATCGGGCCGGTGGGCGCGACCACCTTCCTGCACGGCTACACCAGCGCGTTCGCCATCTTCCGCGAGGGCGGCGCGCCTCCGGCGCCGCGCCGCGGCCGCGGATCCTGAGCGCGCCTCAGGCGGCGCTCTTGTGGAGCCGCCGCTCCACCCACAGGTACGCGACCGCGATCTGCGCGCACACCAGCGCCGGCGTGGCGACGATGATCCCGAGCGCGCCGAAGAGCGCGCCGAGCACGGCCTGGCCGGCGAGGAGCAGCGCCGGCTTCAGCTCGAAGGCGCGGCGCATGATGACCGGCGAGAGCACGTAGCCCTCGACGAGGTGAGCGCCGAGGTAGACCGCCGCCGCCAGGAGCAGGTGCCGCGGGGACTGCGTCAGGGCGACGAGGAGCCCCGGCACGGCGCTCGCGACCGCTCCCAGGTACGGCACGAAGGTGGCGAGCCCGGTGAGGAGCCCGAGCGCGAGCCAGCTCTCGATGCCCGCCGCCAGGAGGCCGAGCGACGTCAGCACGCCGAGGATGACCATCTCCAGCGCGATGGCGCCGACCCAGCGGCGCAGGCCCTGCCGCAGCCGCGCCCAGAGCTCGTCGAACGCCTGCTCGTGCTCGCGCGGGAGGAGGAGGCGGATGCCCCGCCGGTAGACGTCGGGCTCGTGCACGAAGAAGGCGGCCAGCACCACCAGGACGACGATCTCGGTGACGCCGCCGATGACGTGGAGGACGGCGGGCCCCACCTTCGCCACGGCCTCGCCGAGCGCCGTGCCACCCCCGCCGCCGCCGGCCTCGACCCGGCCGCCACTGCGCGAGACGCCGGCCGCCGACGATCCGCGCGCCGCCTGGCGCTCGTCCGGGACGAGCCGCCACTCCTGGAGGCGACCCCGGACCTGCTCGACGGCGCGCGGCAGGCTCTCGCGGAGCCCGCTCACCTGCTCGGCGACGATGGGCGCGGCGTAGGCGCCGAACCCGACGGCCGCGCCGACGCCGAGGAGCAGCACGAGGAGGACGGCCGCGCCGCGCGGTATCACCCGCGACGCCCATCCCACCGGGTAGGAGAGGACGATGGCGAGGACGACGGCGAAGAAGACGAGCAGCAGGACGTCGTGCGCCAGCCAGATCGCCGCCGCGAGCGCGAGGAGGCCGACGATGCGGACCGCCGCCCGGATGGCCGCGCGCATGGCGTTCTCGTCCGGACGTCGTTCGCTCGCCACGTTCATGAACCGGCCCCCGGGCAAAATTCCGCGCCCGGCGCGCGCCCGGCAACCGGGGCTCGCCCGGTCGCGTGCTCCGCCGGCGCTTCGCGAGCGGCCGCGCGGACGGAGGGTCGGCCCACGGCACCCGGTCGAGGCGTCCGCGCGCGGGTCGGGTCCGAGGCGGACGTCTTCCCTGTTGGGGCCCGGATGTTTCGGTCGCACCATCCGTACGTCCACAGGTCCTATGACCGCTCCCGCGATGACCGCCCGAGTCCTCGTGGTGGAAGACGACCCCGACATCAGGGAAGCGCTCGAGGAGGCGCTCGCGTCGGAGGGGTACGAGGTCGCGCTGGCGACGGACGGGGCGCACGCGCTGCGCGTCGCGCACGAGACCCTCCCGGACCTCATCCTCCTCGACCTCATGATGCCCGTGATGAACGGCTGGGCGTTCCGCGCCGCGCAGCGCGCGGACCCGGCGCTGGCGGGGATCCCCGTGATCGTCGTCTCGGCGGTCGACTCCGACCGCATCGCCGAGGTCGAGGCCGACGGGTACGTCTGCAAGCCGTTCACGCTGCAGGAGCTGTTCGCGGAGGTCGCCGGACTCGCCGCGCACGAGCGCGCGTGGCGGAGAGGGGTCGACCACGACGCCGGCGCGGCCGGGAGCTCCGATCGGTGACGGGCGCTGCATCCCCGGCCGGTCTGCCACGGCGGCGGCGAGGTGGTGTCGCCCGCCAGGCCTTCGCACAACTATCTTCCGTCGAGCGCGACCCTTTGAAAGGGCGCATATGGCAAACGCCGGTCACTTGAGTGAAGCGACCGGCTCTGTTCATCGGCCTGCAGCCGTGCCCTCTCCCGCGTCACCGCGGGAGAGGGCCCGTGATTCCGATCGTGCCGTGCGGGTGAGGGCGGTGTGCCCCGGGAGACGCTCGCCGGGGGACCGCGCTCACCGCACCCTCTCCCCGGCCCTCCCCCGCTGACGCGGGGGCGGGGGATCAGCCGCCGACCTCCAAGATCCGGGACGCATTCGTGGACGCGAGCGCCGTCATTCGCCGGAGCGGCGAGGACGCATCGCTCCAGCTCCGGCATCGACCCGACTGAGAGTGAAAAGGAGCTTGACGCGACTTTGCTCCAAGTGCGCCCCGTGCCGCGCGGTCTCGCGGGAAGTGCCTCCAGGATGCACCGCACACGCGCCCTCGCATGCCCGCCGCTGCCGAGCCCGACGCCGGCGACTCCGCCCCGAAGAACGCGCCAGCGGGCGCACCAGGGCCCTTCCCGGAGGCCCGAAAATCTCGTGCTACGAAGGGAAGGACGCTCACCGGAGGTGCACATGCACGCCGCCCTTCCTGCCGCGCTCGACTCCGCCACCCTCTCCCGCCGCCTCGGCGAGCTCGCCGGCGACGAGCGCGCGCTCCAGGTCGAGTTCCTCCTTCACCTGGAGGTGTTCGACGGTCGACGCGCCTACGTCGAGGCCGGCCATGCCTCCCTCTGGGAGTTCGTCACCCGGGCGCTCCACTACCGCGAGGGAGCGGCCTACCGGCGCATCACCGCCATGAAGGCCCTCCGCCGCGTCCCCGAGGCGGCCCAGGCGCTGCGTTCGGGGGCGCTCAGCCTGACCACGCTCGCGCTGCTCGAGGACGTCCTCACGCCCGAGAACGCCGCCGACGTCATGGAGCGGAGCGCGTTCAAGTCGAAGCGCGACGTGGAGCAGCTCGTGGCGACTCTGCAGCCCCGCCCCGCGCCCAAGGAAGGCCTGCGACGGCTCTCGACCGCTCCACCTGCAGCCAGCGCGCTGCCGCTCGCGGCGCCGCCGCCTCCGCCTCCGCCTCCCCAGGCGCCCTCGCTCCCGTCCGAGCCGCGCGTGGCCGCCCCTGCGCCACCTCGGCGGGAGGCGCCTGCTTCCCTCGAGCCGGTGTCCGAGGACACGTGGTCGCTCCGCGTCACCGTGGACGCCGCGCTCAAGAAAGATCTCGAGACGCTCATGGGGCTTCTCTCGCACAAGCTGCCGAAGCGCGAGCTGCACGAGGTCGTTCGCGAGGCGGTGCGCTGCGCCATCGAGAA
>DASTGH010000205.1:0-24130 GCA_035719345.1 Anaeromyxobacteraceae bacterium | reverse complement strand
AATGGCCGCGACGGGCGAGGCGCTGGTCAAGGTCTTCTTCACTGATGGACCGACCGGCGTGTCGTGCGCGACCGCATGCGACGACCCCGGCGCGTCGGCGTCGCGCGTCGGGTCGTCATGTCCCACGACGTCAGCTCACCGGGAGCCGCTGAGGCGGGCGGCGCTTCGTCGCGGTGGCGCGCTCGCGGCGTTCGCAGTGGACGCCAATCGCCGCGCGGCCGCGAACATCGACGCCGTGACCCTTGGCAGCGGCCTGCTCGAGAGACCGCCGCCTCGACGGCTGCGATCCGCCGCCCTCCGTCCGCGCCCCCGCCGCCCCCGCGCTTCGCGGGAGCGCGACGCTGAAGACTGCGCCCGAGGACGAGTCGCTCATCGCGACATCTCCGCCGTGGGCGCGAGCGATCTCGCGCGCGACCGACAGGCCGAGCGTCCACTCGCGCTCGCGTCCCGCGCGCTCCGGGTCGTACTCGATCTCGACGACCACCTCGTCGTCCTCTCCCCACCACGCGAACGACACGGGCGCCGCGTCGGAGCTCTCGTCGAGCGCGTGCGCGAGGAGGTTCGAGAGGAGCTGCACGATCCGGTCGTGATCCCACTCCGCGGCGCCGTCGCCGGCGGCTCCGTGCACGATCCAGCGGTCGGGATTGTCGATCTTCGCCTCGAGAAGAGCCTCGTCGGCGATGAGCCGCATGTCGGTTGCGGCCGCGGAGACCGGCATGGGGATTCCCGAACGGGCGAGCGCCTCGTCGAGCAGGTCCCGAACCGTGTGGGCCATGCGGTGCGCTGCCGCGTCGATGCGATCCACGAGTCGCGCGTCCGACGCAGAGAGAGCGCGAGACCTCAGGAGGTGCGCGGACGCCATGATGGTCCACAGCGGCCCGCGGAGCGCGTGACCGGCGTCGCCCAGCAGGTACTGCTCGATCCTCTTGCGGTTGTCGTTCATCATCTCGGTCTCTCCAAGGACAGGGTTGGACAGGTCTCGCCGCGCTGCGAGAGCGCGCGAGTGCCGCTGCACGACGTGCCCGACGCCTACCGGCCGCCGGACGTGACGCTGGTCAGATCGTTCGAGGGGTTGCGCCGCGAGGCGCCGACGTCAGCGGCCGTTCGCGGCGCGCGCGCCAAGCCAGTCGGCGTGGCGACGCACGGATCCCGAGCATGCCAGGGCTCGCGCCCAGGCGACGATCGTCGGCAGATGTGACGTCACGACGAACACGTCGACGCCCTCACGCTCGTTTGCTTCGTGCCGATCCGGGGACCGAGGCAATATAACCACGCGCGCACGGATGTCCAGGCTGCAGCCGCGCGTCACCCGGTCGAGCGGCCCGGAACCCTCTTCTCGGTCGGGACGGTGAGCATGATGGAAACGCCGGCGATCACGACCATCAAGACGTTGAACCCCAGCGCGACCATCGCGGCCGCGCGCACGGCGAGGTTGTCCTGACGGCCCTGGAACGTGATCACACCCTCGAGCCAGAGCACGTTCCGTGGGCTGGCGCGGAGCGCCGTGAAGATCGCCGCGGAGATCGCCACACCGAACGCCGCGCCGAGCGATGACGCCATCTTGTAGATTCCGGACCCGGAGCCGGACTGAGAGGCCGGCAAGTTGGACAGCGCCGCGTCCGTGGACGGCGTCGCATAGAAGGCCAGCCCGACACCGAACAGCGTGTAGCCGAGCACGGCCATGACCTCGTACTCGGCCAGCATGACGTTCGCGGGTGAGAGCAGCAGGATGGCGACTCCCGTCACGACGCAGCCCCAGAGCATCGGCCTTCGAGCACCGAATCGCCGCAGCAACCGCTCGCCGACCCGGATGAAGGCGATGATCGCGATCGCGTAGCCGAGCGTCAGGACACCGGCGCGCTGCGCCGTCATGCCACCGCCGATCTGTACGAGCTGCAGCGAGACGATCAGGGTTCCCGCCACCGCATTGAGCAGGAAGTTGGAGACGGTCGCGCCCGTGTAGGTCGAATTGCGAAACAGCCTGAAGTCGACGAAGGCGTTTGGAGCCTTGCGCTCGATGCGGAGGAACAGCCAGCCGAACACGACGGCCGTGGCGATCAACCCGAGCGACGCCGGGCTGCTCCAGCCGAGCTCGTTGCCTTGGGTGACCACCACCTGGAGCGCCACCATCGCGACCATGAAGGTCAGCAACCCGGCCGAGTCGAACCTCGACGCGCCGTCGCCCGAGGCCCGGCTCTCCGGCGTCCCGCGCAGCAGCAGCAACCCGAGCACGGCGACGACGACGGAGGCGAAGAAGATGTAGCGCCAGCCGAGGTTCTGGGTGACCAGCCCACCGAACAGCGAGCACAGCCCCGAGCCGCCCCAGGACCCGATCGACCACAGGCTCACTGCGCGCTGGCGCGCCGCACCGGCCCAGTAGGTTTTCACCAGCGCCAGACTGGCGGGCATGATGCAAGCGCCAGAGAAGCCCTGCAGCGCTCTTCCTACCAGGAGGAACGGCACCGCCAGGCTGCCCGCAGGCGTAAGGCCGACGAGCGCCGATCCGACGATGCTCGCCACGAACCCGAGCTTCACGATCTTCAGGCGGCCGACGCGGTCGGCCAGTCCGCCCATCACGACGATGAAGATGCCCGAGAACAAGGCCGTGATCGCCACCGCGATGTCCATGAGGCTGGCGTCCGTTCCGAGGTCGCGGCTCATCTCCGGGGCGATGTTCAGCGTCGTCTGCGCGAACAGCCAGAAGGTCAGCACGCCCAGGATGATGCCGAGCAGCACTCGGTCGTTGCCCTCGTACGCCACGTCGCTGTCGGCCTGCGCGCGCATGTGTCGCCGTCACCCTTGCCGACGAGGATCGCCGCGCCGCGTCCGATGCGCCTCAACGGAGGACATCGAATTCTCCGTTCCTGTAGACCACTCCCCCCTTCATGACGAAATCGACGCGCGTCGTGACCGCGATGTCGCGGACGGGATCACCTGGCATCGCGACGATGTCGGCGCGCTTGCCGGTCGCGAGGACTCCCAGGTCGTCGCGTCCGAGCAGCTCGGCCGCGACACTGGTGCCCGCCCTGAGCGCGCGTGCGGGAGCGACGCCGGCGGCCACCATGGCCTCGAACTCGCGGACGCCCTCGCTGAACGGGAACATCCCACAGTCCGTGCCGAGCGCGATCTTCACGCCGCTCCGTGCGATGCGCGCCTGCGCGGCCTTGATGGTGGCGAGGTCGCGCCGGAACTTCCAGACCGCGTGCGGCGGAAGGCGGCCGCCGTGCAGGAGCGCCTCATCCTCTCGTGTCATCTGCATGGTCGGCACGACGAACGCGCCGGCTTTCTCCGCCATCGCCACTCCTCGATCAGGATCTCGGTCGGGCCGAGCAGCGCATCGGAGCGTCCGTCGAAGACCCGACCGCAGACCAGGACCGTCTTTGGCATGGCGCGCTCTGGATCGCGCCCCCATGCTCGCCGCGCACGTCCTTCCGATCCTGACCTCATGGAAGCGCCCCCGCCGAGCGATCGTCTCGGCGCCTCCTCGCAGCAGTTCAGCCACGCGTCGTCATCGAGGGACCGTCACATTCAGCATCGCGGACCCGCCCCCGATCTGTCGCGCGAGGTCCCGATATCTCGGCTCGTTCAAACCCGATGCCGCCCATCGCAGCACAGGATGACGGAAGCTCCGCGGATCCTCCTCGACCTCGCGGTCGCGTTCGTCCTCGGGATCCCCGTCGGATGGGATCGCGAGCGGCAGGAGGTCGGGCCGGGGATCCGCACCTATCCCCTGCTCGCCATGGGGGCGTGCGCCTACCTCGAGATCGCGCAGTTCGTGTTTCGCGATCACGTCGACGCCCAGGCGCGCGTCTTCCAGGCGCTCGTCAGCGGGGTCGGGTTCATCGGCGCGGGTGCGATCATCAAGGACCGCGGCGAGGTGCACGGGCTGGCGACGGCGGTCAGCCTCTGGGTGACGGTGAGCCTCGGGATCGCGGCCTCGTATCAGCTCTTCGTGCTCGCCGCAGTGTTGTCGGCGACGACGCTGATCGCGCTCCGGCTGCTCAAGCCTTTCAAGCAGAACCCCGCGGAAGCGGACAAGCGCGTGGTCTATCCCAGGCCCGAGCATCGCTTCGCGAACGCGAAGCTCGGCAGGACGCACCACCAGTCGAGGCCCGACTTCCCGCAGCTCCCGAAGGCGCCGCCCGGCGCGCCGAACGTCGTCCTCGTCCTCCTCGACGACGTGGGGTACGCGTGGCCGAGCACCTACGGAGGACGGGTGCGGACGCCGACGGCGGACCGCATCGCCCGGGCGGGACTCACGTATTGCCAGTTCCACACCACCGGCCTGTGCGCCCCCACGCGCGCCGCGCTGCTCACCGGCCGCAATCACCACACCGTCTCCACCGGCGTCGTGGCGGAGATGGCGACCGGCTATCCCGGGTACTCCGGCATCCTCCCGAGGAGCTGCGCCACGATCGCCGAGATGCTCTCGCCGAACGGCTACGCCACCGCCTGTTCGGGAAGAACCACAACGTCCCGGACACGCAGACCAGCGCCGCGGGCCCGTTCGACAACTGGCCCATGCGCCGCGGCTTCGACCACTTCTACGGCTTCGTCGGCGGCGAGACCGACCAGTTCTACCCGGCCCTCTTCCGCAACACGACGCCCGTGGACGTGCCGCGCACCCCCGAGCAGGGTTACCAGCTCACCACCGACCTCGCCGACGAATGCATCCAGTGGATGCGCACGCAGAAGGCGATCGCGCCCGACCGGCCGTTCTTCGTCCACTTCGCCCCCGCCGCGGCGCACGGGCCGCACCAGCCTCCCCTCGCCTGGCGCGGGCGCAACGCGGGCCGCTTCGACCTGGGATGGGATCGCTACCGGGAGGAGACGCTGGAGCGGCAGCTCGATCTCGGCGTCGTGCCGTCCGGGACCAGGCTCTCGCCCCGCCCCGAGCAGATCCCGGCGTGGGACAGCTTCGGCGACGACGACAGGAAGCTGCTCGCGCCGGTCGACCTGGCCGAGGAGCACCCGGACAAGCTGCGCGAGCTGCAGGACCAGTTCCTCATCGAGGCGGCGATGTACGACGTCTTCCCCCTGGACGACCGCTTCAGCGAGCGCGCCGACGTCACGCTCCGCCCGAGCCACTTCGCGGGTCGGAAGGAGCTGACGTTCTACCCGGGCATGGTCCGGCTGCCCGAAGGGAGCGCGCCGCGCTTCTCCAACGTGAGCCACTCGATCACGGTGCACGCCGAGATCCCGGAGGGCGGCGCGGAGGGCGTCCTCATGTGCATGGGCGGCGACATGGCCGGCTGGACGCTCTTCGTCGACGGCGGGCGGCTGCGCTATCACTACAACTGGTTCGGCTTCGAGCGGTACGACGTCATCTCCGAGGATCCGCTGCCCAAGGGGCGCGTCACGCTGCGCCTCGAGTTCGCGTGCCAGGATCCCCGGCAGCGAGGTGGACCGGCCGAGGTGCGGCTCTTCTGCGACGACCGGCTGGTGGGCCAGGGCCGGATCGCGAAGCAGGTGCCCGGCAGGTTCAGCGAGAGCCTGGACGTGGGCGAGGACAAGATGTCCCCGGTCTACGACGGCTACCGCGATCGCCTGCCGTTCCGCTTCACCGGGAAGCTGGACCGGGTCGAGGTCAAGCTCGGGGAGAGCGCCGAGCTGACCACGGCCGAGCTCATCGACGAGCAGCTCCACGCCGATTGACGGGGATCGGGAGCGCCGGGCCCGCCCGGACGGCCGGTGTGGGTGCGCGCGTCGTGTGGGCGCCGGCCGGCGCCGAGGCGCCTCGCCGGCGCCGGTGCTATGGAACGCGTCATGGCGACCTCGCGCATGCCCGCGGTCTTCATCGGGCACGGAAACCCGATGAACGCGCTCGCCCGGAACGCGTGGACCGAAGGCTGGGCGCGGCTCGCCGCCTCGATGCCACGGCCCGCCGCCATCGTGGCCGCGTCCGCGCACTGGTACCTGCCCGGGCCGCGGGTCACGGGCAACGAGCAGCCGCCCACCATCCACGACTTCGGCGGGTTCCCGCGCGCGCTGCACGACGTCCGCTACCCCGCACCGGGGCGCGCCGGACCTCGCCCGGCGCGTGCAGGCGCTCCTCGCCCCGGCGCCGGTCGGCGACGACGCGATGCTGTCCGCACCGACGCCGGACCACTTCGTTCCGCTGCTCTACGCGCTCGCGCAGCACCAGGGCGACGAACCGACCACGTTCCCGGTCGAGGGCGTGGACGGGGGCTCCGTCTCGATGCTCTGCCTGCGCATCGGATAGGCTCGCCTGTCGCGCGGGTCACTTCTCACCGAGCCGGAACATGCGCGTCCCACCACCCGCGAACTCGTGGACGTCCTCGCCGATCTTGAGCCGGATCGGCGCCGGCGCTCGATCGCGCGCGCGGACGGTGAGCGCGTCGCGCGTGACGCGCAGCTCCAGCGACAGCCCGCGGTAGCGGACGCGCAGGTCGACCCGGTCGATCTCGCGCGGCAGCTGCGGGTCGAGGCGGAGCACGTCGCCGGTCAGCTCGATGCCGGTCGAGACGCGCTCCACCAGGTCCACCGTGCCCGCCATGGCGCCGAGGTGGATGCCCTCGGCGGTGGTGCCCTGCTGGATGTCGGCGACGTCGCTCTGCAGCGCCTCCGCGAAGAAGCGCAGCGCGCGCGGCCGATCGGAGCGCGCGAGCACCCAGGCGTGCACCACGCGCGACAGCGTCGAGCCGTGGGAGGTGCGCCGGGTGTAGTAGTCGACGATGCGCGGGATGGTGTCGCGCTCGAAGCGATACCCGAGCCGCTCGAGGATGGCGGCCAGCTCGTCGGCCGAGAACAGGTAGAGCAGCATCAGCACGTCGGCCTGCTTCGAGGCCTTGTAGCGATTGACGGTGTCGCCCTCGGCCTCGAGGATGAGGTCGAGACGCTGGATGTTGCCGTACCGGGTCCGGTAATCGTCCCAGTCGAGCTCGCGCAGGCGTTCGTAGCCGTGGAACTGGCTGATGATCCCGCCGTCGTGGAACGGCACGAACATCCGCCGGCTCACCTCGTCCCAGCGTGCCAGCTCCTCGCTCGTGATCCCGACGCGCGCCGCCAGCTCCGAGCGCCGCGTCACCGAGAGCAGGTCGAGCACCTCCTTCGCCCGCCACAGCACCCAGGCGGCCATGACGTTGGTGTAGGCGTTGTCGTCGAGCCCGGCCGTGGGCGCGCCGGGGTAGGCGTCGTGGAACTCGTCGGGGCCGAGCACGCCGCGGATGACGTACCGCCCGCGCTCCTCGTCGAGGCGCGCCATGCTCGCCCAGAAGCGCGCGATCTCCAGGAAGAGCTCGGCGCCGTACGCCTCCAGGAACTCGGCGTCGCGCGTCACCTGGTAGTACTGCCAGACGTTGTAGGCGATGGCGCTGCCCACGTGGCGCTGGAGATACGAGTTGTCGGTGACCCAGCGCCCCGAGCGCGGGTTCAGGTTGCTCGCCTGCGTGACCTCCTCGCCGTTGCTGCCGCTCTGCCACGGGAACATCGCGCCCCGGTAGCCTTCCTTGCGCGCGGCGGCACGCGCCTCGCCCAGGCGGCGGTAGCGGTACATGAGCAGCGAGCGGGTGATCTCGGGGAGGCGATGGTTGAAGAAGGGGAAGATGAACAGCTCGTCCCAGAAGATGTGACCCTGGTACGCCTCGCCCGTCCAGCCGCGCGCCGGGACACCCATGTCCAGCCCGATCGACTGCGTCGAGACCGCCTCGAGGAGGTGGAACATGTTGAGCCGCAGCAGGAGGACGACGTTCAGCCCACCCGGCGCGGCGGGCGCGATGCGCACGTCGAAGCGGCGCCAGAGTTGCTTCCAGGCCCGCACGTGGCTCGCCATCACCTCGCCGAACCGGCCCACCCGCGCCATCCCCTTCCTCGCCTCGAGCGCGCACTCGGAGATGGCGGGATCGCGCGACGTGAAGAAGGAGACCAGCTTCTCCACGGCGAGGGTCGCGCCCTCGGGCACCGCCACCGTGAGATCCTGGGCCACGTAGCCGGGTTCGGTCACCGCCTGGCGCGCGGCGTCCCGACGCTCACCATCGAGGAACATCTGCGTGCGGGCCGCCTGCGCGACGTGGATGCCGGATTGCCGCGTGCGCACGAGCAGGCACACGCCCTCTTCGCCGACCACCTCGGCGGCGATCGGGACGAGGTGCGCCTTCTCGAAGCGGCGGTAGAGCTGCGCGCCGGCGTTCACGACGCGCCCGTCGATGCCGCTGCGAAACGTCACCGGCGCGGACCAGTTCTCGGCCGTGAGCGTCACCTCCAGGGCGGCGACGTGCCTGTCGTGCATCGAGACGAGGCGCCGCTCCGCGAGCGCGGTGCGACGCCCGTCGCCGTCCTCGAACCTCACCTTCCGCACCAGCACGCCGCGCCGGAGATCCAGCTCCTGGCGATAGGAGAGCAGGCGGCACCGCCGCGCATCGAACCAGCCCCCGTCCCCGATCCGGAACGAGAGCGCGAGCCAGTTCGGGAAGTTGACGAGGTCCTCGTTCTCGACGGTTCGCCCGTCGACGTGGCTCAGCAGCCGATCGTAGCCCGAGGCGAGGTACGTCCCCGGATAGTGGACGCCGTCCGCGACCGCTCCCGGTGCCGCCCCACGGGTCGCGAAGTAGCCGTTCCCGACGGTGCACAGGGCCTCTCGCCTGCCCTCGCTCGCGGGCTCGAATCCCTCGAAGGCGAGGGACCACGCGGAGGCCGGCTCCTCGGCGAGCCGCACCTGCGCCAGCGTCTCGACCACGACGTCGGCGCCCGCCGCGCGCAGCTCCATCGAGCGGCCGCCGTGGTCGATGCCCATGACGCACCCGAACCTGCCCGCGCGGCCCGCCTCCACGCCGGCGAGGGCATCCTCCACCACCACCGCGCGCGACGGCTCGACGGCGAGCCGGCGCGCGGCCTCGAGGAACGCGTCCGGTGCCGGCTTGCCGCGGAGCGCGAGCCGCGTGAGATCGCGCCCGTCCACGCGCGCGTCGAAGAGCTCCGAGATCCCCGCCGCCGAGAGCACCGCCGCGCAGTTGTTGCTCGACGACACGACCGCCGTCGCGACGTCCTCCGCGCGCAGCGCGCGCACGAGCGCGATCGCGGGCTCGTACGCGTCGACGCCGTCGCGCTCCAGGTGGCGCAGGAAGTGAGCGTCCTTGAGCTTCCCGAGCGCCTGCATGCTGCCCGTTCCGGCGGCGTCGGCGGGCGTGCCGAGCGGGAGGTCGATGCCGCGGGAGGCGAGGAACGCCGCGACGCCGTCGAGCCGCGGCTTCCCGTCCACGTGGCGCCGGTAATCGCCCTCGATGTCGAAGGGGACGAAGCGCTCCCCCTTCTCCTCGGAGCGCCGCTCGAGGAAGGCGTCGAACAGCGCCTTCCAGGCGACCGCGTGGACGCGCGCCGTGTCGGTCAGCACGCCGTCGAGATCGAACAGCACCGCGTCGTAGTCCCGCAGCGAGAGCGTGATGACGCGCGTCATGGACATCCCAATGGCCTACCGCCCTCTCGCGGTCCGCGGCCGCCGAAAGCCCGGCGGAGCAGCCGGCGCGTCCGTACCATCCCAGGGCCCGCCCGCCGCGCACCAACCGGTGAACGTTCCGTCGCGAGGGGATGCATGGCCGCTCCTCTGGACATTGCCCATCCTCCGCACGAGTCGCTGCCCGCCTACCGCCGCGCCGCAGCCGACGTCGTCGCGGGGCTCGGGAGCGATGCCGGGCGAGGGCTCGCCACGAGCGACGTCCAGCGACGACTCCGGCAGGACGGGCGCAACGAGCTGCCGTCCGCACCACCGGTTCCCGCGTGGCGCCGCTTCCTCGCCCAGTTTCGCGACGTCCTCACCATCCTCCTGCTCGTCGCCACCGCCGTGTCGCTCGTGGCCTGGTGGATCGAGCGGGAGTCATCGATCCCCTACGAGGCCCTCACCATCCTCGCCGTCGTGATCGTGAACGGCGCCCTGGGGTACGTGCAGGAGAGCAGGGCCGAGCAGGCGGTCGCGGCACTGCGGGCGATGTCCGCGCCCACCGCCCGGGTCCTCCGCGATGGACGGCAGCAGATGGTCCCCACGGCCGAGGTCGTCCCGGGCGACGTGCTGCTCATCGAGGAGGGCGACACCATCCCGGCCGACGGACGCGTGCTGGTATCGGTCGGGCTGCGCGCCGCCGAGGCCGCGCTCACCGGCGAGAGCACACCGGTCACCAAGGACGACGACGCCATCGCCGAGGAGGCCGCGATCGGCGACCAGACCAGCATGGTCTTCGGCGGGACCGCCATCGCGTCCGGGCGCGGACGCGCCGTCGTCACCGCCACGGGCGCCGCCACGGAGATCGGGAAGATCGCGGGTTCGCTGCACGCGGCGGAGGCAGGGCCGACGCCGCTCCAGAGGGAGCTCGACCACGTCGGCAAGCTGCTCGGCCTGGCGGTGATCGCCATCGCCGTCGTCATCAGCCTGACCATCGTCTTCGTCCAGCACCTCCGCTCGCTGCACGACCTCGTCGACGTCCTTCTCCTCGCCGTCTCCCTGGCGGTCGCAGCGGTGCCGGAGGGACTCACCGCGATCACGACCGTGGTGCTGTCGCTCGGGACACAGCGCATGGCCCGGCGGAACGTGATCGTGCGGAAGCTCTCGTCGGTCGAGACGCTCGGGTCGACGACGGCGATCTGCACGGACAAGACCGGGACGCTCACGCGGAACGAGATGACGGTCCGCAAGGTCGTGACCGCGAGCGGCGCGGTGGAGCTGACAGGGACCGGCTACGACCCCTCGGGCGAGGTGCGGCAGGAGGGGAGGCCCGTCCACGACGCTGCGCTCCTGAAGGAGGTGGAGAAGGCGCTCGCGGCGGGGAGCCTCGCGAACAACGCCGTCCTCCTCCGGCACGACGGGCGCTGGACCGTCCAGGGCGACCCGACGGAGGGCGCCCTCGTCGTCGCGGCACACAAGGTCGGCGCGGCCGCCGGGAAGGTCGTCGAGCGCTTCCCTCGCGTGGGCGAGGTGCCGTTCTCGTCGGAGCGCAAGCTCATGAGCACCGCGCACTCGGATACCGAGGACGCCGGGCGCGTCCTCGTCTTCTCCAAGGGCGCGCCCGATGTCCTGCTCGCGCGCTGCACCGAGGAGCGCATCGGCGGCGCGGTGCGCCCGCTGACCGGCGCGCGCCGCGCGGAGATCGCGCGCGCCGTCGAGGAGCTGGGCTCGCAGGCGCTGCGTACCCTCGGCGTCGCCTCTCGCGCCCTCCCTCGCGACGCCCTCGCCGCCGGGCCGACCGAGCACGTGGAGCAAGGGCTCGTGTTCCTGGGCGTGGTCGGCATGATGGACCCGCCCCGCCCCGAGGCGCGCGAGGCGGTGGCGCAGGCGCGGGCCGCCGGGGTGCGGCCGATCATGATCACGGGGGACCACCCGGTGACGGCAGCGGCGATCGCCGCCGAGCTGGGCATCGTCCCGGGCGGCGGGCGAGCGCTCGTGGGCGGGCAGCTCCACGACATGGACGACGAGGCGCTCCGCGCCGCGGTGCGCGACGTCTCCGTCTACGCCCGGGTCGCGCCGGAGCACAAGCTGCGCATCGTCCACGCCCTCCAGGCGAACGGCGAGATCGCCGCCATGACCGGCGACGGCGTGAACGATGCCCCCGCGCTCAAGGCCGCGGACATCGGCGTGGCCATGGGAATCACCGGGACGGACGTGGCGAAGGGCGCGGCCGACATGATCCTCACGGACGACAACTTCGCCTCCATCGTCGCCGCGGTGGAGGAGGGCCGCTCCATCTTCGCGAACATCCAGCGCTTCCTGTTCTATCTGCTCTCGTCGAACATCGGGGAGGTGCTCGTCATGTTCCTCGGCGTGGTGTTCGCCGGGACCATCGGGCTCGTCCCCGGGGAGGGCTCCGCCGTCGTCGTGCCGCTCCTCGCCACGCAGATCCTCTGGATCAACCTCGTCACCGACTCCGGCCCCGCGCTCGCGCTCGGCGTCGAGCCCGCCGACCACGGCGTGATGCTCCGCCCGCCGCGTGACCCGCGCAGCCGCGTCATCGCGGCCCGAGGGTGGTTCGACATCGTCCTCGTCGGCGTGATCGTGGCCGTCGGCACGCTGCTCGTGACGGACTGGGCGCTCCCGGGCGGGTTGCTCACGTCGGGCGCCGGCGGGCGGAGCCTCCCGCACGCCCGCACGATGGGGTTCACGACGCTCGTCCTCTTCTCGCTCTTCAACACGTTCAATGCTCGATCCGAGGACCGCAGCGCGTTCCACCGGCTCTTCGCGAACCGCTGGCTCTGGCTGGCCGTCCTCGTCTCGGTCGGCCTCCAGCTCGCGGTCGTGTACGTGCGGTTCCTCCAGCGCGCGTTCAGGACCGCGCCGCTCGCGCCGCAGGATTGGCTCGTCTGCACCGCCGTCGCGAGCTCCGTCCTGTGGGCGATGGAGCTGAGGAAGCTCGTCGCGCGGTAGGCGGGGAGACGCTCAGGCCCGCGTTCCGGGCGGCGGGGGGACGAGCTCGTCGGAGCCGGGCTTCATCGGCGGATTCGCGATGCCCGAGCCGCCGTCGTACGGCTCCGGCGACGCATCGTCTCGTCGCGCGAGGGAGCGCAGCTTGGCCCTCATGGCACCCGCCCAGACGGCGCCCCCGATGGCGGCCGCCAGCGGCGCACCCGAGAAGGCCCGGACCAGGACGTCCTTCGTGCTCTGGACCGCGGCACCGAGCGTCACGACGCCGAGCGCGAAGGAGCAGGCGGCGGCGATGGAGAGCCAGCTGCTGCGCGCCTTCAGCCGTCGCCTCTGCCGCGTCCTCTCGCCAGCGTCGAGCACGGGGCGGATGCGCTCGCGCGCATCCGGGACGGGCTCCTCGCTCTCCTCGCCTGCCACCGCCTCGCCCGGCCTCGCCATCCAGGCGCGCGCGGGGACGAGCTTCGCCATCGCCGGAAGGAGGACGACGGCGGTGACGAGCGTGGTGAACTCCCCCAGCGCCGCGTACCAGCCGAACGACCGCAGCGCGCGATTGAACGACATGATGAGGGAGCCGTACCCCACGATCGTCGTCCACGAGCAGAGGAAGACCGCTCCCCCGACCTCCGCCAGCGCCGGCGCCACGCTCCTGCGCACGCTCATCCGCGAGAGCACGTTCGCGCCGTAATCCACCGCGATCCCGAAGGTGATCGGGTAGACGATGAAGTTGAAGAAGTTGATCTTGAGGCCGGCGAGCGTGGCGATGCCGGCCATGAGCGCGATGCCGGAGGTGAGCGAGAGGAGCAGGAGCGCGCTGCGCGCCCTCGTCCGGAAGAACACGACGACGAGGATGCAGACGCAGGCGAAGGAGAGGACGGTGACCTTCGGTCCCTGGCCCTCGATGTCCTCGAGCAGGTCGGCGATGACGATGTCCGCCCCGGCGGCGTCGTAGCGAGCGCCGGCGGCGGGGACACCGCGCACGCCCGCCGCGTACTCGCGGAGGTTCGGTCCGAGCTCGAGCTTCGCGTCACCCCGCGCGCGCACGAACGCGAGCCGGCCGACGGAACCGTCGCGCTCGCGATACTGGTCGAGGAGGGTGGGAGGCGCCTCCTCGTCGGCGAGCAGGCGCTGGGCCGCCAGCTGGTCGCGGATCTCCCTCGCCCGCGTCGCCTGCTCCGGGGGCAGGTGCGCCAGCACGCGATCCGTGAGTCGCCCGGAGATGTCGCGCATGATGGCGAGCCGCTCCTCCTGCTGCGACGGCACGACGCGCGAGACGGTCTCGCAGCCGTCGATGAGCTGCTGGAGGCGCGGCTGCTCCTGCATGCGCTGCCGGAGCGCGTCGCAGTACTCCTCCGCGGCCGCGCGCGACGGCAGGAGCGCGATGGCGCCGGCGACGGACGTGCCGAGCGCCTCGCGTGCCCGCGCGTGGTCGCGACGCAGCTCGTCGCCGCCGGTGGCGTCGTTGGTGAGGTTCTCGAGGTTCCGCTCCAGCGCGCGCGGCAGGTTCCAGGCGAACACCGCCAGCGCCACCGCCGTGAGCGCCGCGAAGGCGCCCACGATGGCGCGCGGTCTCTGCAGGAGGCGCTCGATGAGCAGCGTGGCCCCCTCGGCCGAAGGCGCACGCGCCGGCGTGCGATAGGGGCGGATGCGCTCCATGAGCGCGAGGAAGGCCGGCACGAGCGCGAACGTCGCGGCCCAGCAGAGGAGCATGCCGACGCCGCCGATGAAGCCGAAGTGCCGGAAGCCGCGGTTCGTCGCGACGAGCAGCGTGCCGAAGGCGACGCTGGTCCCGACGGCCGCGAGGAGCGTACCCCGGGCGGCGGCGTGGGCGCCGTCCCGGCAGGCCTCGTCCAGCGCCACGCCGCGGCGGCGCAGCTGGCTGACCCGCGCCAGGTAGACGAGGCCGTAGTTCACGCCCGTTCCCGCCACGATGGAGCCGAGAAAGGCGGTCTGCGTGTTGAGGTAGCCGATGACGAGCCAGGTGAGCCCGAAGGTGGCCGCGATGCCGACGACGAGCGCGCCGGCGAGCGCCAGGACGGGGCGGACCTCGCGGTAGAACGCCACGATCGAGAGGAGCACGATGCCCATCACGATCGCGAAGGACGCCAGCGCGTCCTTCACGATCGACTCGTACTCCGCGACCAGGATGGCGTAGGAGCCGCCGATGCCCACGCGCAGGCGATCGGAATCGAGCTCCGCCTGGCGACGGTCGGCGACGGCGCGGATCTTGTCGAGGACCACCCTCACCTCGCTCACGCCCAGGCTGGTGCCGGTGGGGCGAAGCAGCACGGTGACCGAGCGGCGATCCGGGTGGACCATGTAGCCGTCGACGAAGCGCTCGAACCCCTGCGCCACCTTGGCGCGGGGCCCGGGCTTCGTCGGATCGAGGAGGTCCGACAGCTCCTTCCTCGAGGCGAGGTCGATCCGCACGTCGCCGCCGGGCTCGGCGGCCTCCTCCTCGCCGAGGAGGTTCATCATGGGATTGATGCGCGCCTTCACCTCCCCGAGCGCGCTCACCAGGTCCGCCCGAGCGCTGCGCAGCGTCTCGATGGGCACGAACATGGGCCAGTGATCGGCGTACCAGCGCTCCACCGGCGACACGTCCGACTCGACCGCGCGGACGACGCCGGGGATCATCGCGCGATAGTCGTCGGCGAGCCTCGCCGCCATCCGCTCCGCGCGCTTCAGGCCGTCGGGCCCGTCGAGGGACTCGACCATGACGAGGATGGTGCCGTCGCCACCCACACGTCGCGCCAGCTCCTTCGCGTGCTTGACGCTCGGGACCTCCTCCGGGAGCAGCTCCTCGAAGCTGGAGCGCACCTCCAGGTGCGACGCGAGCCACAGGCTCGCGCACGTCGCGACGGCGGCGCAGGCGAGGAACGCACGCCAGTGGCGGAGGGAGGCGTGGGTCAGTCGGGCGATGAGATCGTGACGCATGGGCGGCGGTCCAATACCAGATGCTCGACCCTGCGGCCGATGTGCGCAGCCGTGCAAGATCGACGCAGCCCCGCTCCGGGGCGGGCGCGGTCCTCTAGGCCTGGCGGCGCTTCTCCGGAGCCGCGCTCGGGCGGTCCTCCGCCGCCGGCGATCCGTCCGGTTCCCGGACGGCAGGGTCTCCGGCCGACCCCTCGGCCGCCGGGACGCCCTCGCGCAGCGCGCGCAGCCGCGAGCGGGTCACACCGGCCCACACGGCGCTGCCGATGGCGACGCCCAGTGGCGCGCCGGAGACCGCTCGCACGGCGATGTCCTCGGTCTTCTGGATCGTCACGCCGAACGTCACCAGGCCGACGAAGAAGAAGAGCGCCGCCACGAGCGAGAGCCCGGCGCTGCGATGGGTCAGGTGAGTTTCGCGATCGGGGTTCGGGTGGGCACGAGACATTCACCAGACGTGCCACGCCAGCGTCTCATTGCACAAGAACCTAATCTCGAACTCTCACGTAGCTTTCGTCGATGCAAGTGCGTGGGCGCTCGTCAGGCACGCTCCGGCGCCGTGTCGCCGGGTCCTTCCCGCACCTGCGTCGAGCCCGGCGCCACCGCGCCGTGCTTCTCGAGCGACCATCCGGTGGCGAGCCCGAGGACGAACCAACCGAGGACCAGCGCGCCGATGGCGAAGATGGTGTCACCGGGCACGCGCATCCAGCGAATGGCGTTCATCAACGGTTGCTGCATGAACTCGGCGCTGCGCGCCCACCAGGTGCCGACCTCGACCGACGCCCACGCCTGGAGCATGCCGAGCGGCAACAGCGACAACAGGGCCATCATCGCGAGGCCGACATTGATGCACCAGAAGGCGATGGCCAGCGGCGCGTTCTTCCAGGCCGCGCCCGGGCGCAGCGCCCGCAGGCAGAACAGCATCAGGCCGATCCCGAGCATGCCGTAGACGCCGAAGAGCGCGGTGTGCCCGTGCAGCGGCGTGGTGTTGAGGCCCTGCATGTAATAGAGCGCGATGGGCGGGTTGATGAAGAAGCCGAAGAGCCCCGCGCCCACCAGGTTCCAGAACGCGACGGCGACGAAGCAGTAGATCGGCCACCGGTACGCCTCGAGCCAGCGCTTGGCGCGCGCGAGCCGCAGGTTCTGCCACACCTCCATGCCGACGAGGACGAGCGGGACGACCTCGAGCGCGCTGAACACGGCCCCGAGCGCCAGCACGCCCTCGGGCGTTCCCGTGAAGTAGAGATGGTGGAACGTTCCGATGATGCCCCCGGCCAGGAACACGATGGTCGAGAAGAACACGGCGGTGGTGGCCTTGCGGACCTCGAGCAGCTTGAGGCGCACGAACAGGAACGCGATGACGACCGTCGCGAACACCTCGAAGAAGCCTTCGACCCAGAGGTGCACCACCCACCAGCGCCAGTACTCCACCAGCGCGAGGTGCGAGCCGCGGCCGTACATCAGCCCCGCCCCGTAGAAGAGCGCGATCGCCACGCTCGACAGCAAAAAGAGCCCGAGCAAGGAGCGCGCCTCCCTGTCCATCCCGATGGGCGACACCTCGCCGTGCGAGGCCTGCCCTGCGCGCCCACCCACCAGCGCACCGCCGGCGGCTGCCCTGGATGCACTCACGGTCACGGGACCACGCGCTCCACGCAGCACGGGCACGAGAGAGCGCGCCATGAGCGCGAGCCAGATCCAGAGTCCGGCGAACAGGAAGATCTGCCAGAACCGGCCGAGGTCGACGTACTCGTACCCCTGGTGGCCGAACCAGTACCAGCTGGTGCCTCCCAGCTTTCCCTTCACGCTCAGCCACTCGCCCGCGAGCGAGCCGACGACGATGACGAGCAGGGCGACGAAGAGCACGTTGACGAGCAGGGCCTGCCCCTTCGGCTCGACGCCGGAGACCGCCGGGCCCATGTAGAGGCCGGTCGCGAGCCAGGCGGTCGCTATCCAGAAGATGCCGAGCTGCGTGTGCCAGGTGCGGGCGACCGCATAGGGCAGCCAGTCCGCGAGCGGGAAGCCGTAGAACCCGGAGCCCTCGACGCCGTAGTGGGCCGTCACCGCCCCGAGCGCGATCTGGACGACGAGGAGCGCGGCGACGACCCAGAAGTACTTGAGCGTGGCGCGCTGGCTCGCCGTCGGGTGCAGGCCGAAGAGCGGATCGCGCTCCGGCAGCTCGGCCGCGACGTGGTCCTGCTCCTCGCGTCCGCCCTGGTACCAGACCAGCGCTCCGACGCCCGCGAGCAGGAGGACGAACGAGATGACGCTCCAGACGAGCGCCGATCCCGTCGGACGGTTCCCGACGAGCGACTCGCTCGGCCAGTTCTGCGTGTACGTCACCTTCTCGCCGGGCCGGTCGGTGACGGAGGCCCAGCTCGTCCACCAGAAGAACGCCGCCAGGTCCTGGAGCTTCTGCGGGTCCGTCAGGGCGCCGCGCGGGATGGCGTAGGCGTCGACGCCGTCCCGGAACACGGACGCGAAGTGCGCCGCGTTCGACGCGTAGGCCTCTGCCCGCTCGGGGCCGACCGTGACGGCCCCGGACGCCGCGTCGTACGTGTTCTCGTGCATGGAAATCGCGAGCCGCTCTCGCAGCGCGGCCTGGCGCTCGGGAGAGAGCTGCGCGTAGGACGACGAGCCCTCGCGCTTCGCCCACGCATCGAGGACGAAGACCGCCTCGCGGTGGAGCCAGTCGGCACTCCAGTCCGGGGCGACGTAGGAGCCGTGCCCCCACACCGTCCCGACTTCCTGCCCCCCGATCGACTGCCAGACCTCCTGACCGCGGCGAATGCCCGCCCCGTCCACCACCGTGCTGCCGGCCGCCGTCACCACGCGCTCCGGGATGGGGGGCATCGCGGCGCGGATCCTCGGCTCGTACAGGCCGATGATCGCGAAGCCGCCAGCCATCACGATCAGGAGCGCTGCCCAGTATCGACGGGTCGGCATGGACGTCCTCCGTTGGGATTGCAACTGTCGGGTCCGACCGATAACGGGCCGCCGCGGGGGGCGCACGCTTCGTGCGGATCACGGAGGTGAACCCTCGCGGGCGCTCGGCGCGCTGCTCGAGGCCTCCACCATCGAGGCGCAGCTGCGCGAGCTCCGGCTCCGGTCAGGTGCTCGCGAGCCACTCGAGCGCGGCGGGCTCGTCGTCGAAGGTGCGGAGCTCGCTCCGCCAGCGCGCCTGGACGTCCGCCGCCACCGCCCGCCAGAACGGCGATCCGATCATGGCGCTGGCCTTGAGCCACGAGCCCGTAGATCGCAGGCAGCACGAAGAGCGTGAGCAGCGTCGAGGTGACGTCGCGCACGCCTCGTCTCCCGGGATCTCCGCAGCGTCGCCCTCACAGGCGCCGGAACTCCTCCTTCACCTCGCGGACGAACTCCTGGAACCGGGGCCGCGACGCGATGTCCGGCTCCCAGCACAGGTCGCGCGCCACGAGGTCGTACTCCTTCACGATCCTCGCGCCCGGCAGCTTCGTCCCGTCGGGCGCGCTCTCGCGGCCCATGAGCCAGAGGTGGTCGGCCACCGACGCGGCGGCCACGATGTCGTGGGTGACGACGATGACCGTGTTCTTCTCGTCCATCGCCGCGACCTGGGCGATGAGCCGGCACGTCTTCTCCAGCATGGTGAGGTCCAGCCCGGAGAAGGGCTCGTCCATCAGCAGGAAGTGCTCGGAGCACAGGATCTGCTGCAGGATGGCGCAGCGCTGGCGCTGGCCACCCGAGAGCTGGGCGGGGTAGGCGCCCAGGCGGTCCGAGAGCCCGAACTCCTCCACCAGCGACAGGACGCGCTCCTTCGCGACCCGCGCATCCTTCTCGCGCCGACGCGCGGCGAGCATGAGGTTCGAGAGCACGGTGCGATGCTCGAAGAGCGGGTAGTTCTGCGCCACGACGCCCACGTCGCCGGGGTTCGCCGGCCGTTGCGTGCCGTTCAGGAGCACGCGCCCCGAGGTCGGCCTCGCCAGCCCGGCGATGATGCGGAAGAGCTGCGTCTTCCCGACCCCCGACGGGCCGAGGAACCCGACCACCTGGCCCTGGGTCCTCCCGGGCACGATGACGTCGCGGATCTGCGCGTTCACGTCGCGCAGGATGGGGCGGCGGTCGTAGGCGAGGCAGACGCCTTCCAGGCGGAGGAGCACGTCGCCGTAGTACGCGGTGTCGCAGTTCACGAGGAACGCTCCGTGGTGAGGTCGGCATACGGGCAGAGGACCCTGCGCGCTGCGCCGATGGCGTAGTCCTGCACGAGGCCGAGGAGGAGGATCGTCACCTGGATGGCGAGCACCGCCGCCAGGTGGAAGTGCCTGTTCTGGTTCACGAGCATCGCGCCGACGCCGCCCTCGGAGCGCGACATGCCCTCCACCATCGTGAGCATCATCCAGCCGATGGCCGCGTTCTGGCGGAGGACGTCGAACACCTTGTCCGCCTGCGCCAGCACGACCACCTCCCAGGTGACGCGCCACTCGCCCATGCCGACCGTGCGGGCGAGGTCGAACTTCTCGCGCGGGATGGCGGCCAGGACGTCGGCCATGGCGGTCACGAAGAAGACCGAGACGGAGAAGACGAGGAGGTAGAGCTTCAGCTCGTGCCCCGAGCGCGCGGCGAGCGTGAAGAAGAAGGTGAGCCCGGCGAGCGAGAGGAAGCGCAGCTTCGACAGCATCGCCACGACGGGGCGGAAGAAGGGCATCACCGTCGCGTAGGCGAGCCCGAGCGACAGGGCGCAGGCGAGCGCGATGGCCTGCGCGTTGAGGAGGAAGCTCGTGACGAGCTCTCCCCCGAGGCCCTCGCGCCACAGGCTCCCGAAGGCGCGCCACGTCTCGGCGGGCGTGGGCAGGAAGACGAACGGCGAGAAGGCCCAGAGGAGCGCCAGCGCAGCGGCCTGGGCGAGGACGAGCGCGCGGATCGCCCGCGGCGAGAGGACGCGGTTCGGCGCGAAGGCGTGGCGGAGCTCCGTCATGGTTCCCTCCCGGCGACGCGGGGCCGCCCTGGACCGCGGCCCCGCCGTTCACGCGACGTCGTTCACTGCTCGAGCAGCGAGATCTCGACGCGGCGGTTCAGCGCGCGCCCGTCGGCGGTGGCGTTCGTCGCCACCGGGTGCTGCGAGCCGTGCCCCGCCACCGCGAAGCGCGCACCGGGGAAGCTCTGCGGCGCGCGCCGCTGGAGGTACGCCTGGATGGCGTGCGCCCTCGCCTCGGAGAGCGGCCGGTTCACCGCGGCCTCGTTTCCGGTGCTGTCGGTGTACCCGTCCACGCGGATGAAGAGCCCGGTGATGGCGAGCGAGTCCTTGAGCGCGGCCAGCTCGCGCTCGCCCTCGAGCGTGAGCGTCGCCTGGCCCGTGTCGAAGTGGATGCGGTAGCTCCGCCGCGACACGACCTCGGCGTCCGGCGCCGGTGCGGCATACGCCTGCACGTCGGCGGCGCCACCCTGATCGCCCATGATCGCCTGCGCGCCCGTGAGGAACGACTTGTCCTCGACGTCCTTCACGTCGGGGATGGGCGCGTCCTTGAAGAGCGCGGGGTACTGCTGCACGGCGATCCGCGCGAAGGTGGTGTAGGTCGAGCGGAAGTTGTCGTTCGCCCCGGGCTGCAGGCCGAAGAGGATGAGGTTGTCGGCGAGGTTCGCCACCGCCGAGCCGCCGAGCTCCACCTTCAGCCCGGTGGCGTCCGTCTCGGTGACGCCCTTGTAGTAGCGGTGCCAGTACGGACCGTCCTGGTCGGCGTAGAGCTTCGCGGACAGGTCGGCGGCGCGGCGGAGCGCGACGTCGAACGCCTTCACCTGGTCGGCGCCCTCGAAGGCGGCGGCGAGCATGTTCTGCACCTCCTCCCGGTTCTTCTCGAGGAACCGCCTCGGGCCGACCACCACGGCCGGCATCTGCGAGCGGTACTGCCGCGACGACACCACCTTGACGAGCCCGCCCTTCTGCTTCGCGACGGTGACGTCACCCGGGGTCCAGGTGACCACCGCGTCCACGCACACCTTCCTCGTCTCGCCCGTGAGGCGGCCGTCCTTCACCACCTTGCGCTGCTCGCACTTCCCCGCGACGTAGTCGGCGGCCGCGGCGTTGTAGTCGGCCGAGGCGATCCAGTTGATGGCCGACGAGTCGTACGTCTTCTCGTCCGGGTTGTTCGGGATGTCGTTGTCCGCCGCCCACTTCATGGCGATGTTCCAGTCGCCGTCGCGCAGCACGCCGGCCACGACCATCCCGCGCGCCTTCTGCGGGTTCGCCTTCACCTCGGGCGAGGCCATGAAGCAGTCCTCGCCGCGGCTGTAGCCCAGCGCGCCGATGACCTTGAGGGTGGAGTCGGGGCCGAGCTTCGCCAGCTGCGGATCGACCGCGGCCGCGAACTGCCCGGCGCCGTCGCCCATGATGACCACGAAGTTCGCGCCGGCCGAGCACTGCGCGGCGCCGTCGTGGATCTCCCTGGCGCAGGAGATGAGCGCCTCCTGCATGCGCCCGGTGTCGTCCTGGCGCTCGAGGAGCAGGTTCACGCCGCGCCTCGCCATGAGCGAGCCCTGCGCGGTGCGAGCCCCGCCGTTGGCGAAGATGAGCCCCATCTGCGCGTTCCACTCCCAGATCATCCCGCGGACGAGCGTCGAGCCCACCTGCGCCGGGTTGGGCCCGGGCAGCGCCGCCGGCGCCACGTCCTGCGCTTGCGCCTCCCTGACGTCGGGCAGGACCGCCTTCTGCGGGATCACCGCCGCGGCGACCCCCGGCGTGGGGATGAGGCCGCGCTGCGCGGCCTCCCTGAGGCCCAGGATCCCGCCGCCGGCGACGAGCGCGACGAGCACGACCTTCGGTCCAGTCTTGAGACGCGCCATGATCAAGCTCCTCCCTTCAGCAGCCGTTCGTACGTCGACACCGACTCGCCCCCACTCCGCGCCGTCCCCGGCGGCGGCCCGACGAGGTCCGGCTCGCCGGGGCCGAGGACCCGCGCCTCGAAGCGCTCGAGGCGCCCGAGCGCGTCCTCGGTGATGACGCCGCTCTGCAGGTCCACGTCGTCCATGAAGGCCCGCGCGTCGCGCTGGAAGGCCTCCATCTCGCCGAGCTTGCGCCCCGCGTCGTCGGCGAGGTGCTCGAGCGCGGCGTCGTACAGCTCCTCCTCGCCCGCCTTCCCGCGCACGGCGCGCAGCGCGGCGGTGAACGCCTTGTACGCGGAGCGGACCGTGCGCCGCTCGATCTCGGCCTGGCGGACCTGGTCCTCCGCGTCCTCGACGTAGGCGTCGACGCTCGCCGCCCAGCGCACGAGGAAGCCGTGGATGGCGCGCAGCTTGGCGAGGAGCTGCGCGTAGCTCAGGTTCTGCTTCTCCAGCCGGCCGGCGCGGTTCGCCTTCACGGTGATCTGGAGGCTCATGCGCAGGGCGTCCTCGTGCGTCGCCGCCGCCTGGGCGGTGCGGCGCGCCAGCGAGGCCTGCTTCAGGCTCTCCTCGGCGGAGGTGCGGTTCTTCTCGATCGTCCGCTCGAGGACGCCGACCTGGCCCTGCACCTCGCGGATGCGCGTCGACATCTCCTCGCGGCGCTTCCGCATCTGCGCCAGGCGGTCGCGCAGGATGCCGATGGGGTCGATCTCGACGACGAGGCCGGTGAGGGCACGCGCCAGCAGCCGGAAGACGAGGTGCGTGCGCGGGCTGAACGCGAGGTAGAGCAGCGCCGCCGCGGCCGCGACCAGCGCGGCGAGGTGGAGCGTGTCGGCCATCATCGCCACCAGGAAGGGGACGACGCGCGCCCACCACCACACCAGCGCGCCGGCGCCCGCCAGGAGCAGGATCGCCCCCGTCTTGCCCTCGGGGCGCGACCAGAACGACTTCTCGTTGGATTGCAGCGTCGTCATGTCGTCACTCCTTCAGGAGGGCGGCGAATCGCGACCGCTCCTCGTCGATCTCGCGTCCGCGGCGCTCCGCGGCGGCGGTGAACTGCGACTGTGCGCGTGCGACGTTCCCCTGGGCCTGCGCCAGCTCCGTCCCGACCTGTGCCAGCTGGCGCTGGCGCTCGTCGATCTCGCCGGTGAGCGCCTGCATCCGCCGCTGGCGCTCCTCCACCTCGCCCGCACGGAAGCGCGCCGACGCCTCGTCGAAGCGCTTCCGCTCGAGGTCGAGCGCGCCGCGCATGGCGTCGAACCCGGCGAGCACCGCGTCGGCGCCGATGCCGTCGAGCCTCCTCGCCTGCGCCAGCGCGGCCTCGAGCCTCACCGTCGCATCGAGCGGCACGCCCTCGAGCGCCGCGAGGTAGCGGTGCAGCGCGCGGCCGGGCTCGGTCGCCTCGAACGACGTCCGGGCGAGGAGCGCGTCGTACGCCGCGCTCCCGGCGAGGGCGACCGGGCTCACCGGAGGGCGCGCCGGGAGCGGCTCGTCCGGCACGCCTTGATGCTCCCTGCGTGAATGGCTGCCCTCGCTCGGCTCGGGCTCGAACACCGCGTCCTTCAGGGTCGTCAGGATCGACATGTCCACTCCCGGCGCCCCGCGGACGCGCCGGAGCGGCGCGGCGTGGGGTCGTGCCGGGGCGATGGAGCATCCGACGTGCCGCGGTGGGCGAGGCGTAGACCTGCGATTCGCCATGCTCCCCGGCGGCGGCTTCCCTTCGTTTCGCAGGGCCCGCGCGCGGCCTTCCCTGCACATTGCAGGGTGGTCGAGAAAGGCTCGTGGATCCGCGGGTCGAGCGCCATACTGTGGCGCGTGTCGACGCCCGGCCCGACGCCGCTCGCCTCCGCCCAGGGCGAGGCGCGCCCGCTCGCGGAGCGCGCGAGGCGCGGCCGGCTCAAGCTCTACGTCGGCTACGCGCCGGGCGTGGGCAAGACGTGGCGCCTCCTCGAGGAGGCGCGCGCGCTGCGCAGCGCCGGCGTCGACGCCGTGCTC
>DASTGH010000204.1:0-3399 GCA_035719345.1 Anaeromyxobacteraceae bacterium | reverse complement strand
GAGGACGACACCCGGCCCGTGCCGCGCCACGCGGACGTGGATGGGCGCGTCGGGCGGCGAGTACTTCCGCGCGTTGTCGAGCAGGTTGTCGAGCGCGCGCCGCAGGAGCACGGCGTCGCCCTCGACCGGCGGCAGCCCCGGCTCGGCCGCCACCTCCACGGTGCGCCCCGGGTGGCGGTGCCGCAGCCGCTCGGCGGCGCCGCGCGCCAGCTCCGACACGTCGAGCGCGGTGACGTGCAGCGTCGGGGCGCCGGTCCTGACGGTGCCGTCGGCGAGGTCGATGCGCGCGGCCGCGAGCACGTCGTCCACCAGCGCCTCCAGCTCGCCGAGGTCCTCGGCGATCTCGGCCAGCGACTCGCGGGCCACGGCGGCGTCGCCGGCGTCGGCGAGGTCGAGCGCCACGCGGATCCGCGCCAGGGGCGTCCGCAGCTCGTGCGCGACGTTCGCGACGAGCTCGGTCTGGCTGCGGAGGAGCTTCTCCACCCGGTCCGCCATCTCGTCGAAGGAGCGCGCCACGGTCCCCAGCTCGTCGCGGCGCACGATGCCGGTGCGCGCCCGCAGGTCGCCCGCTCCGAGCGCCTGCGCGGTCCGCGCCAGCCGGTCGAGGGGCCGCGCCAGCGAGCGGCCGAGGAGCAGCGCGCCCGCGGCCAGGCCGGCGAGCAGCACCGCCACCGCGATCTCCAGGAACGGCGGCGGCCCGCGCGGCGGGCGCAGCGTCTCCAGCACGAGGTAGCCGCGCGGGGCGGCGCCGCCCGGCAGCCGCACCGCCATCAGGCACGCATGGTCCGGCCCGCAGTCGCCCCCGCGCTCCAGGACGCCGGTCCGGAGGAGCTCGTCCCGCTCCAGGGCGGTGAGCGGTGCGGGGGGCTGCGGCGCCGCCGAGGCGACGAGCGTCCCGTCCCATCGGTAGGCGCTCGCCGCGAGGCGCGTCGTCGCGCGCAGCGTCGAGAGCGCGCCGGCGACGGCCGCCTCGGACTCCCAGCGCTCGGCGATCTCGGCCGCGGCGTAGCGGCTCAGCTCGTGCAGGGGGCCCCGGTGCGCCGGGCGCGGCCAGACGGCGCTGGCGAGGAGGTAGAAGGCGAGGAGCGCCGCCCCGAGCGCGGCCGCGCTCACGAGGTAGATGCGGAGCGCGAGGCGGTGGCGCGGCGGGCGCGGGGCGGCGTTCACGCCCCTTCCCCCGGGGAAGCGGCGAGGAGGTAGCCGGCGCCGCGCACCGTCTTGAGGAGCCGCGGATGGCGCGGGTCCGGCTCGAGCTTGTGGCGCAGCCGGGAGATGTGGGCGTCGATGGAGCGATCGAAGGCCTCCTCCGCGCTCCCCTTGGTGAGGTCGAGCAGCTGCTCGCGGGTGAGCACGCGGCCGGCGCGCTCCGCCAGCACGCGCAGCAGCAGGAACTCGGAGGTGGTGAGGTGGAGCGGCCGCCCGGCGAGGGTGGCGCTGTAGTCGCGCGGCGAGACCTCGAGCTCACCCACGCGGATCACCTCGGCGCGAGGGCCCAGGGCGCCTCGCCCTCGCCGCACCAGGGCCCGGAGACGGGCCAGCAGCTCGCGCGTGGAGAACGGCTTCGCCAGGTAGTCGTCGGCCCCGGTCTCCAGGCCGACCACCCGGTCCGCCTCCTCGCCCAGCGCCGTCAGCATGATGACGGGCACGGCCGAGCGCGCGCGCAGCCCGCGGCAGAGATCGAGGCCGGAGAGTCCGGGCAGCATGAGGTCGAGGACCACCACGTCGTGCCGTCCCCGGAGCGCCTCGGCCAGGCCCTGCCGCCCGTCCGCCACCCAGTCCACCTCCAGGCCGTAGGCCTGCAGCGCCCGGCTGGTGAGCGTGGCCAGCCGCTCGTCGTCCTCGACGAAGAGCACGCGGAAGCTCTGGGGGTCGGTGGCGGCCACGGTGGGGATCCTAGCGGACGGGTGCGGCCGGGTCGCGGATACGGCGAGCGCACGGACCGGCCCCGGGGGAGGGCGCCGCGGGACCGGCCCGTGCACTCCGGGGCGCGTGGCTCTCGGCCGGCACCCAAGTACCGGCCCGTGCCCCTCGAGCTGCATCATGCTGCGCGCCCGCTGCCCGAGGATGACGGGCGTGTTGCGCTTTGTGACGGCGCTCCGGCCGCGAGCCCGGTGCGGCTCACCAGGCGCCGGAGCTCCCGGGGATCGAGCGTGACGAAGCTGGCCAGCGCTTGCAGCGCCTCGGCGTGCCGGCGCAGCCCGACGCGAGCTCCCCGCCCGGCGGCGGGCGTGCACCAGCCGGTGCACCCGGAGCCCGGGATGCGCAGGCGAGAGCAAGAGGTCGAAAGCGGCCCGCTTGGTGGCGGCGCGCTCCCGCGCCTCGAGGCGGGACAGGCGGTTCGCGAACGCCGGGGAGATGACGAGGCGCATGGCCCGCAAGGTGCGCCGCGATCCTGACTGGCGTCGGACGGGCGCGTGACGGTGTGTGCGCGTCACATTCCGGCACGTCCCGGACATGCGCCGCGCGACCTGGCGCGACACGCTCGGCGTCCAGGAGGTGCTGACGTGGACCAGGAACCCGGACGTGGTTCGCGCGTACTCGTGGTGGAGGACGACGACGCGCTGCGGGCCGCCGTCGTGCGGTGCCTCGAGCGGGCGGGCGCCCAGGTGCAGCGCCCGCCGTCGCGCTTCCACACCTGCCGCCGCACCTCGGCCGTGGGCTCGCGCCGCGTCGACTTCTCCACGGACGGCTTGCGCTTGCGCACGGGCTCGACGGCGCCCTTCCTCTTGCCGTGCTTCTCGATGGCGCAGCGCACCGCCTCGCGAACGACCTCGTGCAGCTCGCGCTTCGGCAGCTTGTGCGAGAGCAGCCCGATGAGCGTCTCGAGATCCTCCTCGAGCGCGGCGTCCACGGTGACGCGGAGCGACCACGTGTCCTCGGACACCGGCTCGAGGGAAGCCGGCACCTCCCGCCGAGGTGGCGGAGCGGCGGCGACGCGCGGCTCGGACGGGAGCGAGGGAACCTGAGGCGCCAGGGCCCGCGGCGTTGCGGCCTCCGGGAAGGGCCCTGGTGCGGCCGCTCGCGCGTTCTCCAGGGCGGAGCGCCGGCGTCGGGCTCGGCGGCGCCGGGCGTGCGAGGGCGCGTGTGCGGTGCGTCCTGGAGGCACTTTCCGCGAGACCGCACGGCGCGGCGCGCACTTCGAGCAAAGTCGCGTCAAGCTCCTTTTCACTCCAGGTTGGGTCGATGCCGGAAGCGATGCGTCCCGCCCGGTCGACGGCTCCGTGTCGAACGCGCCGCGCCACTGCGCGAGCGCCGCCAGAGGCGGCCCGAGCCGGGGCAGGGCGGGGAGAGGGCGAGGTCTTCTCGCTCTCCTCCCCTCGCCTCGCGCCCATCCCACTCCCCCGCGCGGCGGCGGACCGGCCGGCGCGCACGCCACGGCGGCGCCGTCCGGGCTCGCGC
>DASTGH010000203.1:0-3201 GCA_035719345.1 Anaeromyxobacteraceae bacterium | reverse complement strand
AGGTAGTCGCTGGGGTCGAAATGCTTTGCCACGCGCGTGATGTCTTAGGCGCTGTCCGGCGGGGGGCATGCAGAGGGTACTGTACAGTCAAGCCCCCGGAGCCAAGGCGTTTGCCTTGGACTCCGAGGGCTTCAAGTGTCGGTGCGCAGGATTCTGACCAGACCGCGACAATTGCACAACTCAGCCGCTCGCCTGTCGAACACCCGCCGTGACCGTCAGTTCGCCACCAGGTCGGTGACGATCATGACGACGGGAGGGCCTCCCGTCGAGATGGACGCGGCATGGGCCAGCGCCTCCTTTCCTCCCTTGGACCCGGCGCACGCCTGCAGGGCCTGCAGGGAGGGGAACGAGACGTCGGAGACGAGGTGATAGGGGGAGTTGCCCGTCGCCGAGGCGAGCCGC
Organism: Anaeromyxobacteraceae bacterium; assembly: GCA_035719345.1. Taxonomy (GTDB): domain Bacteria; phylum Myxococcota; class Myxococcia; order Myxococcales; family Anaeromyxobacteraceae; genus Anaeromyxobacter_A. The sequence goes on along the minus strand of DASTGH010000203.1, from coordinate 2,799 downwards.
TTGCTGACGACGCCGGTCGCGCCCTCCAGGCGCGGTCCGGCGTACGGCAGGTGCTCTTCGCGATAGGCGCGCTCGAATGCGGCCGGGTCCTTGGGGGTCGGGTACATGATGAAGAGGTGAGCGTTCATTTGTTTCCTCCTGGTTCGCGCTCGGAATCGAGCGACGGGGAGGAACCTAGAGTTCGCAACGGGCGTCGATCGGTACGAAATCCGTACCTCATCCTTGCACCGCGACCGAGGGCACGTCGGCGAACAGATAACGCTCGAACCACCGAGGAAACGCCCGCACCCACTCCCGTCGACCCTCGATGATCATGCCCTCCGCCCGCGCATCCGTGAGCGAGATGTCGCCGCGCCACCAGGCCGTCAGCGTTCGCAGGGAAGCGCTGACGTGGAGCACCTCCGGAAACCCCTGGTTCGCCGAGCAGAGCGATACCTCGCCGCGGCGGAGCAGAAGATAGCGAACACTGGAGCGTCCCTGCGCCTGGACGATCTCGATGACCGCCACGATCGGCTCCGTCGGGAGCTCGTCGGTTCGAATGCGGCGCCGGATGTCCCAGAGGAGCGCATCCTCGTCCAGCTCCTCGCGCGGCAGCGTGCGCGGCAGCCACCGCTGTCCCCAAGTTCCCAGTTCGCGGACCACGGTGGCCAGCTCCTGTCCCGAGTCGGTCAACGCGTACGCAGGGCCATCGTCTCCCTCGGCTCGAGTGACGACGCCCGCATCGCACAGTTCCCGTAGGCGTGCGGAGAGCATCGTCCGGGAGACGCGCGGGATGCCGCGTCGCAGGTCGTTGAAGCGCGTGCTCCCGCTGAGAAGCTCGCGCACGATCAGGAGCGTCCAGCGTTCACCGAGGAGGTCGAGAGACCGCGCAAAAGAGCAGAACTGACCGTAGCTTTTCACGCGCAGAGTCTATGCCGGCCGCGAGCGTCGCGCGGTACGGATTCCGTACCGCAGACGGGCGGCACTCCACGGCGGCCAGCGGCCCCTTTGCGGGGTCCATCTGCACCGGTCCGCGGTCCACGCACCTGCACCTGTCATTCGCCGGCGCGCTCGGACATGTCTCTGCGCCGCAGCGACGCGTGAAGGGTTCCGAGCACATGGCATCCAACTCGGTCGGGGAGCCGTGTAACGAACGCGGTCCGGCGGCGTTGAGCGCTCCAGGCGCTGCAGCCTGGGTCGCAGCGCCCGAAACAAGAGCCGCCGTCCCTTCAGGAGACAGCATGCAACGACTCTCGGACACCTCGGGCCGCTGCGGCGCGCTCGCCCTGTGCGCACTCCTCGCCGCGGGCTGCGGCGCGTCGAAGTCCGGCGACGACTCCGGTGGGTCCTCCGCACCGCCGGTGATCGAGAGCTTCACGTCGGCCGTCGCCGCGGTCCACGTCGGCGAGAGCACGCAGGTCACCGCGGTGTTCAGCGGAGACTCGGCCACGATCGACGGCATCGGACCGGTGGGGAGTGGCACGCCCGTCACGACGCCACCGCTGGCGCGTCCCACGGCGTTCGTGCTCACGGTGCGCCGCGGTTCGCGGCAGGTCGAGGCTTCGATCTCCATCGACGCCACCTATCGCGGCCGCTTCCGGCAGCTCGCGCCCTCGCCGGTCGCGTACACGCAGCACGTGGCGATGGCCCTGGCCGACGGCGGCGCGCTGGTCATGGGCGGACATTCGTCGGAGAGTCCGAACGTCCCCGATACCGACGCCAGCCATCGGTTCGATCCCGTCACGGAGGCCGTGTCCACGGGCCCGCAGCTCGCGTTCTCCGCGGAAGCGGACCTCACCACGCCGGTCGAGCTCGAACACGGTGGCTTCCTCCTCGTCGGCCCTGGGATCAATAGCGCGCTGCATCTGGATGGGGGGCTGCGCGCGACCCAGGTGTTCGACGCGCTCACGGGAACCTTCCACCGCGTCGGCGACCTCGGCGTCCGTCACGACGCGGGAGGCACGGCGACCGCTCTGGCAGATGGCAGCGTGCTCGTCGCGGGTGGGGAGGTTCCGGGCATCACCGCGGCCGAGCGGTACGACCCCGCCTCGGAGCGGTGGACGGCGGCTGGCGACATGGCCACCGCCCGCCGGGGACACACCGCGACGCGGCTCGCCGACGGTCGGGTGCTGATCGCCGGTGGCGTCAGCTGCTGCGACGCGACGGGCGAGAGCCTGACCGGGGCGGCCGAGATCTTCGACCCCGTCGCTGGCAGCTTCCAGCCGACCGGATCCTTGACGACGGCGCGTGCGCGCCACGCCGCCACGCTCCTCGCGGACGGCCGGGTCCTCGTCACCGGAGGCTTCGTGGGCGTCGATGGATCCACGACGGCGTCCGCCGAGATCTACGACCCATCGACGGCCCGGTTCAGCCCGGTGGGCGCCATGCAGGTGAGCAGGATCGGGCACTCGTCCGTGCTCCTCACCGACGGACGCGTGCTCGTGGCCGGGGGCATGCAGGCCTCCACGGCGATCGACATCTTCGAGCCGGCGGCCGACCTGTGGCGCCCCGGGCCGACCCTGGAGCCTGCCTGGGGTGCGTCGACGGTCACGCTCCTCAGGAACGGCCGGGTCCTGGTCTTCGGAGGGGAGGACGCGCTGGGCTTTCCTGTCCCGACCGTCATGGTTTTCGAGTGACCACGGGTCCGCAGCCGAGGAGCGGCACGATCCGGACGTCGAAGATCATCTCCGACCCGACGTCGGTGAAGAAGCTCGCGAGCCCCAGGGCGACGATGGTCCACGGAAGTCGGCGAGCGCTGGCGCCTCGTGAGGTACGAGACACGATCAGCTCACTTGGTCGACTACACCGCCGCGAGCGGCT
>DASTGH010000202.1:0-13007 GCA_035719345.1 Anaeromyxobacteraceae bacterium | reverse complement strand
GTCGCGCTCCAGGTAGGTCGCCTCGGGCAGCACGACGTCCGCCCAGCCGCAGATCTCGGCCGGGAGCACGTCGACGGCCACGAGCAGGTCGAGCTTCTGGATCGCCTCGAGCGTCTTCTGCCGGGCTGGCAGCGCCTGCAGGAGGTTGCAGCCGTAGACGATCCACGCCTTGAGGTCGTAGAGCGCCTGCCCGGGGACGCTCGCGTCGCAGAGCCCCGAGGCGATCACCTCCGAGGCGACGGGGTAACCCCCCGCCTTCGGCCGGTCGGCCTCCTTCTTCTCCGGGTGCGGGAAGGCCGCGGGCACGGGGTACGGCGGGAGCGACAGCTTCGCGTGCTGCACGTACCCGCCGCGCCGGCCCCAGCTGCCGAGGAGCGCGGCCAGGATGGCCATGGCCCGCTCGCGCTGCGTGTCGTCGCCGTACCAGACGGTGTGGCGGCCGGGGTGGACGAGCGACGCCGGCCGGGCCGAGGCGATGAAGCGAGCCGTCTCGCGGATGAGCTCGGGGCGCAGGCCCGTGTGCGCCCAGGCCCACTCCGGCGTCCTGTCCGCCACGTGCGCGCGGAGCGCGTCGAGCCCGGTCGCGTGCTTCTCGAGGTAGGCCGCGTCGTACCGGCCCTCCGCCAGGATCACGTTCATCCAGGCGAGGAGGAGCGCGATGTCGGTGCCGGGCTTGATGGGCAGCCAGTAGCGCGCCTTGGAGGCGGCCACGGAGAAGCGCGGGTCCACCACCACCAGCTCCGCGCCCTTGCCGATGGCCTCGGCCAGCTCCTGCACCTGCGTGTTGTGCATGTTCTCGCCGAGGTGGCTCCCGACGAGCGTGATGACGCGCGCGTTCGCGAGGTCGATGGGCTCGGGCGAACCGAGCGGGGTGCCGAAGGTGAGGAGGAAGGCCGCCTCGCGCGGCCCGCGGCACTGCGCGTAGGAGGGCGCGCCCACGTTGGGCGAACCCCACGCCTTCATGAGGTGCTTCCACCAGGTGCCCCCCGAGCCGTGCGTGAAGAGCGCCACCGCCTCGGCGCCGTGCCGCGCCTTCACCGCGAGGAGCTTCTCGCCCACCTCGTTCAGCGCCGCGTCCCAGGAGACGGCCTCGAAGACGTCGTCGCCCCGCTTCCGCCGGCGGACGAGCGGACGCGTCAGCCGGTCGGGGTCGTAGAGGAGCCCGGTGCCCCCCGCGCCGCGCGGGCAGAGCAGGCCGCGCGAGAGCGGGTGATCGGGGTTCCCGGCGATCTTGGTGACGCGCCCGTCCTTCACGTGCGCCTTCACCCCGCAGCCCCAGAAGCAGAGCTCGCAGAAGGTCGCGACGGTGCGGTCGCCCTCCGTCCCGGGATCGCCCACGTCGTCGCGGTCGAGCCCCCACCAGCGGGTGGTGAGCCCGGAGGCGACCGCGGCGCCGCCGAGCGCGCCGCCGCCGATCCGGATGAACTGCCTGCGCGAGAGGGCCATGCCTGCCTCGGGCGCACGCGTGGAGGGGGGAGCCCGCGGCCGCCGTGACGGGGCGGCCGCCGGCCGGGAAGCTACAGCCGATAGCCGATCGACATGTCGAGCGCGAACTGGGACATCGTCGCCTGGTAGCTCTGGATGAACTGGCCCTGGGCGTTCGAGCCCTGGAGCTTCGCCTCCGGCACCCACATTCCGGCGACCGCGATCGAGACGCGGCTCGTCACGTCGTAGCCGATGCCGGCGGTGACGTGGTGCTCGGCGACCGCGGGGAAGGCGATGTTCTCGAACGCCCGGGAGGAGTCGAGCGGCATCTTCCCGTAGTTGTAGCCGGCGCGGAGCGCGAGCGTCTTCGTCGCCCGGAGCTGCGCGCCCACCTTGAACACCCACTGGTCGCTCCAGTTGAGGTTGAAGGGCATGGCGCCGGTCTGGCTCAGGTCGGAGTTGTAGGCGGGGAGGTTGAGGCCGTTCGACTCCGTCCAGCGGATGAACTGCGCGTCGAAGGCGAGCGTGAGGGCCGGGAGGACGTTCCAGGCCGCGCCGGCGGTGAAGGTCGACGGCTGGTTGAACTGGATGCGGTCCACGCTCGCCGGGAGGATGATCGGGTTCCCCCCCGCGTCCACCGCCGGGCGTCCCGTGCTCGGGTCGAGCGGCTGGTGCGCCGGGACGTTGAACTTGAAGTCCTGGAAGACGCTCTTCGTCTCGTAGGCGGCGCCCACGGTGAGGCCCTTCATGACCTGCGCGTAGAGCCCGAAGGTGCCGCCGATGCCGAAGGCCGAATCGCCGAGGTGCGAGACCTGGAGGAGCCCCTCCGCCGCGTCGTAGCCCATCTGCGCGTACATGACGTTCACCGTCGCGCCGGCGGCGAGCCAGTCGGTGAGGCGGTAGGCGACTCCGGGCGCGAAGCGCATCTGCGAGTAGGAGGAGTACGTCACGCCGCCGTAGAGGTTCTGGGCGAAGTCGACGCCCATGCCGGCGATGCCGTAGGCGCCGATGCCGAAGCTGAGCCGGTCGTCGACGGGCACGACGAGCCCGAAGGCGGGCACGGGCGAGGCGCCGCGCTGCGACTGGAAGCTGGCGGTGGACCCGACCGCCATGCCCGGCTGCGGCAGCCCGGGGACCTCCTGCGCCTGGTACTTCACCGTGGGGTTGAAGTACGAGGCGCCGAAGTCGAGGCGGCCGCCGAGGGCGACGATGGCGGCGGGGTTGGTGATGATGCTGGCGGCGTCGAGCGGCAGCGCCGCGCTGGCGCCGCCCATCGAGACCTGGTTCGCGCCGAACCCGATCATGCGCATGCCGTTCGTGGCGAGCGCGGGCGAGGCGGTGGCCGCGATGGCGGCCGCGAGCAGCGACTTCATGTGGCGGTTCATGGAGCCCCCTCCGATGAAACGCGCGGTGCGCGCGTGTGGCACGGACGGCCGGCTCCCCGCGCCGGCCCGTTTCGCCCACGGTCCATTGCGTGCAGCGTGCCCCGGGCGGGCTCGAGCGATTCCGGGGGGTTGCGACGATGGGTTGCGACATGACGTCTCGGCCGGCCTGCGACGGACCGTCTCCGTGCAACGTCCCGTCGCGCGGTGGCTCTCACGGGGAGGAGGCGACGATGGACGGCTGCGACACGGCGATGACCCCCCGCGAGCTCGGCTTCGCCGCGGTCACGGCCGCGTTCGGCTCGCTCGGGCGCGTGTGCATGGCGCTCGACCAGGACTTCACCATCCGCTACGTCTCCGCCCGGCTCGACGAGCTCCTCGGGCCCGGCGCGTCCACGCGGATGCGCGGCCTGCCCGCCGAGGCGGTGCTCGGGCGCGAGCTCTTCGGGGCGGACGGTCCCATGCGCCAGGCGCTCGTCGCCGGCGAGAAGCGCGAGGGCTGGCGCGCGCTCCTGCGGGACGAGGCGGGGGGCTCGCGCTTCCTGTCGGTGACCGCGGCGCCGCTCGTCCACGACGCCCACGGCGTGTGCGATCCGGGGGCCGCCTACATCGTGGTGATGCGCCCGGCGGACGAGGAGCGCGTCGCCTCGAGCGGCCCCATCACCGGGTTCGGCGTCATCAGCCGCTCGCAGGTGATGGCCAGGGTCTTCCGCCTGGTGGAGAGCCTGCAGCACAGCGAGGCGTCCGTGCTCATCACCGGCGAGAGCGGGACGGGCAAGGAGGTCATGGCCCGGCTCATCCACGCCCACTCGCCGCGGCGCAAGGGGCCGTTCGTGGCGGTGAACGTCGCGGCGCTCCCCGGCGACCTCCTGGAGAGCGAGCTCTTCGGCCACGTGCGCGGCGCCTTCACCGGAGCGGTGCGCGACCGGGCCGGCCGCTTCGAGGCGGCCGCCGACGGCACGATCTTCCTCGACGAGGTGGGCGACCTCCCCGTCCACCTCCAGGTGAAGCTCCTGCGCGTGCTGCAGGAGCACGCCTACGAGCGGGTCGGGGACGACCAGCCGCGGCGCACCAGCGCCCGCGTCCTCGCCGCCACGAACCGCGACCTGCGGCGGCTGGTGGCGACCGGCGCGTTCCGGGAGGACCTCTACTACCGCCTGCGCGTCTTCCCCATCGAGCTCCCGCCGCTGCGCGAGCGCCGCGAGGACATCGAGCCCATCGCCCGCCTGCTCCTCGCCCGCGTCGGCGCGCGCACGGGCCGCGCGCTCCACTTCTCCCCGGATGCGCTGCGCGCGCTGCTCGAGCACCGCTGGCCCGGCAACGTCCGCGAGCTGGAGAACGCGCTCGAGTTCGCGGCCACCGTCTGCCGCGGGCAGACGCTCCAGCCGGAGGACCTGCCGCACGAGGTGACCCAGCGCCCGTCCTCCGCGGCTGCACCTCCGCACCGCGAAGCCGAGGGCGACCTCGAGGGAGCGGCGCCGCCGGCGGCCCCGTGCGACCCGGCGGAGCGCGCCGGGCTGGAGGCGGCCCTGGCGCTCCACCGCTGGAGCCGCGCCGACACGGCCCGGGCGCTCGGCATCTCGCGCAGCACGCTGTGGCGTCGCATGCGCGAGAACGGCCTCGGGTGAGGGCCCGGGGGCCGGCGGGGCGCGAGCGAGGGCCGCCCGTGCACCTCCCGGCGTCCCCGGTTACGGGAGGCGCATGGCCGACGACGACGCCCCGCTCCTCGATGCGGCACGCGCCGGTGACCGCGCCGCGCTGGAGCGGCTGCTGGAGCGCCACCAGGGCCGGGTGTTCCGCTTCGGCCTGAAGATGTGCGGCAGCGAGGACGACGCCAAGGACGTGCTGCAGGAGACGCTCATCGCCGCCGCCCGTTCGCTGCGCGACTTCCGCGGCGGGTCGTCCCTCTCGACCTGGCTCTACACCATCGCGCGCAGCTTCTGCATCAAGCAGCGCCGGACCGGCAAGCACGCGCCGCAGCACGTCGCCTCGCTCGAGGACGGCTCCGGCGAGGCGCAGGGCGTCCCGGACGCGCGGCGCGCGCCCGACGAGGAGGCCGCCGGCGCGGAGGTCGAGGCCGCGCTGCGAGGGGCGATCGGCGCGCTCGACCCCAAGTACCGCGAGGTGCTCGTCCTGCGCGACGTGGAGGGCCTGCCCGCCGCGGAGGTCGCCGAGGTGCTGGGCCTGTCGGTGGAGGCCGTGAAGAGCAGGCTGCACCGCGCGCGCCTGGCGGTGCGGGAGCGCGTCGCGCCCGCGCTCGGCGTCGTCGATGGCGAGGAGCCCGCTCCGGCGGACGTCTGTCCCGACGTCGCCGAGCTGTTCTCGAGGCACGTCGAGGGGGACATCAGCGGCACGGTGTGCAGCGAGCTCGAGGCGCACCTCCAGGGTTGCCAGCGCTGTCGCGCACGCTGCGACTCGCTGCGCGCCACGCTGACGCTGTGCGCCGCCGCCGGAGACGAGGTGCCGCTGCGCGTGGAGCGCTCGGTGCGGGCCGCCCTCCGCCGGTGGATCGAGACCCACGGCTGACGGAGACATCGCATGAAGCGCGGCATCGCCAGCGGAGTCCTCGTCGCCGCCGCCCTCGCCTGGGGAGTGGTCGTGATCGCGCGCGGCCAGACGCGCAGCGGAGACAAGGCCATGATCGGCAATCCCACGTGCGGCACGCGGCCGGGAAACGTCGGGCGGGGCACGCCGCTCGCCCCGAGCGGCAGGAACCAGCTCGCCATCTTCGCCCAGGGCTGCTTCTGGGGCGTCGAGGAGCGCTTCCGGAAGGTGCCGGGCGTGGTCGCGACCGCGGTCGGCTACACCGGCGGGCAGAAGGCGAACCCGACCTACGAGGACGTGTGCTCTCACACGACCGGGCATGCCGAGGCGGTCCTGGTCGAGTTCGACCCGGAGAAGGTCGCCTACGCCGAGCTGCTCGGGTTCTTCTGGCGCACGCACGATCCGACGAGCGGCGATCGCCAGGGGCCGGACCGCGGCAGCCAGTACCGCTCTGCCATCTTCACCTTCGGCCCGGAGCAGGCGAAGGCCGCTGCCGCCTCGCGGGACGAGGAGCAGGCCCGCCTCGTCGACCGGATCACGACCGAGATCGCGCCCGCCGGCCCGTTCTGGATCGCGGAGGCGTATCACCAGCAGTGGGACGAGCGGCACGGGGCGCTCTCCTGCCCCGCGCCGCACCGTCCGCGGGAGAAGCCTGGCGCCCAGCGCTGACCGGGCGCCGCTGCGACGCGCGGAAACTGGACACCGGGCGGACGGTCGCGTGATCATGGCCGCGTGCCGCCTCGCACGCGCTCGCCCGCGTCCTCGTCTTCCGAACACGACGGCCCGGCGGCAGGCGCGCTCGGAAGCGCGTTCCACGTCCTGCGTGCGCTGTGGGAGCTGAACCACGCCCTGGAGCGCGCGTCCCGCTCGATGCGCAGACGGCTCGGCGTCACCGGGCCGGAGCGGCTCGTCGTCCGCCTCGTCGGCTACCAGCCGGGCATCACGCCGCGCGCGCTGGCGAGCGCGATGCGCCTCGATCGCAGCAGCATCACCATGCTGATCCAGCGGCTCGAGCGCCGGCGCCTCCTGTCGCGGACGCCGAACCCCGAGGACGCGCGCAGCGTGCACCTCCACCTCACTCCGGCGGGGCGCCGCATCGACGAGGTCCGCTCCGGGACCATCGAGGCGGTCCTTCGCGACGCCGTCGCCTCCAGCGCGGCCTCCGAGGTCGCGAGCACGACCGGGATGCTCCTCCGCATCGCCGAGCGCCTCACCAGGCTCGCGGAGCAGGAGGCGCCCCGCCCGGCGGGGCGGCGACGGCGCGGGTCCTGACGGTACGCCGGCTTCCGGGACCGCTCACCCGGCCCGCTGGGACGCCGCCCCGGCCGGCGCCCCGGCCGGCGCCAGCGGAAGCCCGATCACGAAGCGCGCACCTGCGCCTGGCGCGTCTCCCGCCTCGATGCGTCCGCCGCACGATTCCAGGTACTCGCGCGAGAGCGCGAGCCCGAGGCCCGTGCCGTTCTTCTTCGTCGTGTGGAACGCCTCGAACAGGCGCTCGCGGACCTCGGGCGCGAGGCCGGGCCCGCTGTCGTCCACGACGAGGCGCAGCTCGCCCCCCGCCACGAGCGCCTGGATCTTCACCCAGCGGCCCGCGCTCGACGGCTGGTTCATGGCCGCCGCCTCGGCGGCGTTCGCGATGACGTTGACGAGCGCCTGCAGCACCCGGCCGCGGTCGACGTGCACGGGGGCGAGATCCGCCGGGATGAGCCGTTCCACCCGCCCGACCTGGCGCAGCTTCATCGACGCGAGGCGGAGCGCCTCGTCGACGATCTCGCCCGGTCGACAGACCTCGACGACCTTGGGCCGCTCGCGGGCCAGGGAACGCAGGTCCTCGACGATCTGCGTGATCCTGGCGATCCCCTTGGCCGTGTCGGAGAGCATCTCCCGGTGCTGGTCGGGGCGCAGCGCGAGGCCGCCGTCGCACTGCGCGAGCAGCGCGTCGACGTTCCCGCTCACGTAGGTGAGCGGGTTCCCGATCTCGTGCGCGACCCCGGCGGCGAGCCGCCCGATGGTCGCGAGCCTCTCCGCGCGCAGGCGGAGCTTCTCGCTGCGCACCAGCGCCTCGGCCGTCTCGGCCCTGGCGCGCTCGTGCGCGATCTCGTCGGCGCGCGCACGCCGCAGGAGGAGCGCCCCCTGGACGGCGGCGCCTCCCAGGAAGAGCGCCACCACGAGCCACTCCAGGCACGCCGGCACGGCCGCGCCCTCGTGGACGAGGAGCGCGAGCCCCGAGGTGACGCTCCCCGCCACCGGGACGATGGGGCCCTGCGGGTCGTCCGGGAGCGCGAGGACGTACAGCATCGGGAAGGCCGGGAGCACCGCGAAGTAGGCGTCGGCCGTCCCGCCCGCCACCGCGCAGATGACGGCGTAGATCGCGGGCGCCAGGCAACCGCAGATGACGCGGAGGGCGCGATACAGGTGCGAGGCCTGGAGGCGCGTGACGGCCCAGATGGCGAGCAGCAACGCGGCGAGCAGCGCCGCGCGCGCGACGACGATGCCCACGGGTGGCAGGCCTCGGACGAGGTCGTACGCGCCGAAGCCCAGGTCGACGCCCACGTAGAGGAGCAGCACCCGGCGCATCTCGCGACGGGTTCTCGGCAGGACCTTCGGCATCCCCCCTCCGCGAGCCAGGATGCCACAACCCACGGGACCTGCTCGACGCGAGTGCGCTGGGGCGACGCCTGTCGCACGCGGACGCACATCGGGTTCGTGATTCCGCTCGTGCCGTGCGGGTGAGGGCGGCGTGCCGCGGAGCACGCTCGCCGCGGGCCGATGTCAGACCTGGCCTGTACATCCGTTCCCGTCCCGCGGCCGCCACCCATGCGCCTCCTCTTCCTCTCCGACACGCACCTCGGCCACGACCTGCCGGTGAGGCCTCGCGTCGAGCGCCCACGGCGCGGGGCCGACTTCTTCCGCAGCTTCGAGGCCGCGCTGGCGCCGGCCCGGGCCGGCCTCGTGGATGCGGTCCTGCACGGCGGCGACCTGCTCTACCGGAGCCGCGTGGCGCCGTGGCTCTCCGACGCCGCGCTCGCCCCGCTGCGCCGCCTCGCCGACGCCGGCGTGTCGGTGCTGCTGCTCCCGGGCAACCACGAGCGCGGGCGCATCCCCCACCCGCTCCTCGCGCTGCACCCTCGCCTCCACGTCTTCGATCGACCGCGCACGTTCGTGCTCGAGGCCGGCGGGGTGCGCGTGGCGTTCACCGGGTTTCCCCACGCCGGCCAGGTCCGCGACCGCTTCCCGGCGCTCCTCGAGGCGGCGCGGGCCGGTGCCCCACCGGCCGACGTGCGGCTCCTCTGCCTGCACCACTGCGTCGAGGGTGCCACCTGCGGCCCGGCGGACCACACGTTCCGGAGCGGCCCCGACGTCATCCCGCGAGCGGCCGTGCCGCGCGACGTCGCGGCCGTGCTGTGCGGGCACGTGCACCGCCATCAGGTCCTGCGCGCGGAAGGCCTGCCCCCGGTGATCTACGCGGGGTCGACGGAGCAGACCTCGCGTGCCGAGGCGGGAGAGGTCAAGGGCTACGTCCTCCTGCGCCTCGACGTCGACGGGCTCGTCCGGCACGAGTTCCGGCCGCTTCCCGATCGCGCCGGCGAGCGCTCGTCCACCCAACTCCGGGGCTCCCATCTCGTCCGAGAGCCCCCACCATAGCCGCGGTCGTCGAGATGGGACGCAGCGTGCACCCGGTCCTCGTCCGCGTCACCCACTGGGCGCACGCGGTGCTGTTCGCCGTCATGGCGGGGAGCGGGCTGCAGATCCTGATCGCCTTCCCGCTCCTCGGTCCGCGGGGGGAGCCCTACCCCTGGTACCCGGCGCAGGGCGTCCCCCCTCCTGCCGCCCTGACGATCGGCGGCTGGCTCGCCGGGGCGCGCCACTGGCACTTCGCGTTCGCCTGGCTGTTCACCGCGAACGCCGTCGCGTACCTCGTCTACCTGTTCGCGAGCGGCGCCTGGCGGGAGCGCCTGTTCCTGCCGCGGCGCGACGCGCGGAACGCCTGGCAGACGGTCCTGCACGACCTGCGGTTGCGGAGGGAGCCGCCCCCGTCCGTCGGCCTCTACAACGGCATGCAGCGGCTCGCGTACACGGGCGTGCTCGCGATCGCCGCCGCGCTCGTCCTGTCCGGCCTCGCCATCTACAAGCCCGTGCAGCTCCCGCGGCTGACCGCGGCGCTCGGCGGCTACGACGCGGCGCGGGCCATCCACCTCCTCGGGCTCGCCGCGGTGGCGCTGTTCCTCGTCGTGCACGTCGTCCAGGTGCTCCGGCACCCGCGCACCCTGGTCGAGATGACCGCGGGCCGCGCGCGGCGGAGGGACGCCGCGTGAGCGACGCCACGCGCCGCGGCTTCCTCGGGGCGGGCGTCCGCACCGCGGGCCTCGCCCTGGCGCTGGCCTGCGACGGCGCGCGTCCGAAGCGCGGGTTCCTCGGGCTCATGGAGCGCGTGAACGACCGGTTCCAGCGCGCGCTCTTCGATCCGCACCGGCTCGCGCCCGAGCTCCCCGAGGGCGCGGAGAGCCTGCCCGGCGACTTCCCCATGTACAAGATCGGCGACGACTACCCGGCGGCGCCGGCCGGCTGGGCGCTGCGCGTGGGCGGGCTCGTCGCCCACCCGCTCGTCCTCTCCGCCGACGCGCTGCAGCGGCTGCCGCGGACCGGGACGCGCGTCCGCCATCACTGCGTCGAGGGCTGGTCCGCCGTCGCCTCCTGGCAGGGGGTGCGGCTCTCGGAGATCGCGAGGCTCGTCCAGCCCGACGCCCGCGCACGCTTCGTCGAGTTCCGCTCGTTCGAGCCGGGCTACTTCTCGTCGTGGGATCTGGAGAGCGCGCTCCACCCCCAGACCCTCCTCGCCTACGGCATGAACGGGCAGCCGCTCGCCCGCGAGTACGGGGCCCCGCTGCGCCTCTACTCGGCGGTGAAGCTCGGCTACAAGATGGTGAAGTACCTCGCCGAGGTGAACTTCCTCCCGATGCGCACCGGCGGCTACTGGGAGGACCAGGGGTACGAGTGGTTCGCCGGGGTCTAGCCGGAGCGTCGCACGGGGGTGCGCCATGTCTCGTCGGGTCAGGTCGTTCGCGGTCGCTGCGTCTCTCGCCTGGTTGCCCGTGGCGGCTTCGGCCGAGGAGCACGTCCGCGGCGTCGTCCGCAGCGTCGCGGGAGACGAGGTCTCCGTGAGCGGCGCCGGCGGCAAGCCGCAGAAGCTGAAGCTGCAGGACAAGACGCGCGTGAGCACGGCGGCGCGCGCCGACCTGAAGGCCATCTCCAAGGACGCGTTCGTCGGGACGACGGCGGTGGAGGCGAAGGATGGCACGCTCCGCGCCGTCGAGGTCCACGTCTTCCCCGAGGCGATGCGCGGCGCGGGGGAGGGTCACCGCCCCTGGGACCTCAAGCCGGGCAGCACGATGACCAACGCGACCGTCTCCGGCGTCGGCGGCGCCGCGTCGGGCACCGGGAGCAGCATGACCAACGCCACCGTCTCGGGGGTCTCGCACGCCGCCTCGGGCGAGACGCTCACGCTCAAGTACCCCGGGGGAGAGAAGACCGTCGTCGTCCCGCCGGGCACGCCCGTCGTCCGCCTGGAGCCCGCCGATCGAGGCGCGCTCGCGGTCGGCAGCCACGTGTTCGCGGCGGGGGCGAAGCAGCCCGACGGCTCGGTGCTCGTCGACCGCATGGTCGTCGGGAAGGACGGGGTCGTGCCGCCGATGTGAGCTCGCGTGGCGGCTGCGGATCACCGGCGCCTGCCCCACAGCCGGTCGGCAGGGAACCCGAGGATGGATGGCTGCGCCGGGGGCAGCTGCTCCAGCTCGGCGAGGACGCGCTCGCCCTCGCCGCGCTCCACGATCGACCTCGGCGAGTCCCCGAGCCGGGGGTTGGGCAGCGTGTACCACGCCCGCGCCGCCTGCTCCGTGCGGAAGACCGCGCGGGCGCGGCGGAGCGCCTGCTCGTGCGTGACGGCGGGCGGCGCCACGTTCCGGAGCTTACCGCCAGCGTTCCGCGAGCGCACCGGGCGTGGCGCGCCGCCGGTTCCTCACCTGACCGCGGCGATCGGCCCGCGGGGGCCGCAGCGTGCTTGCGCGCTCACCCGCCGCCTGCTCTAGATGAGCCATGCCCACCTTCGACGAGGTCTCGGCGTGGATCCGCGGCGCCGAGCTCGGAGCGGGCACGGTCATCGCGACCCCGTTCGGAGAGCGCCGCCTCGCCTACGCCGACCTCACCGCCTCGGGTCGGGCGCTCGGCTTCGTCGAGGCGCGGGTGGCGGAGGCGCTGCCGCTCTACGCGAACGTCCACAGCGCCACGTCGACGGCGGGCCGGGCGACGAGCGCGCTCCGCGAGCAGGCGCGCCGCGCCGTCGCCCGCGGCGTCGGGGCCGGCCCGGACGACGTCGTGCTCTTCGTGGGGAGCGGCGCGACGGCCGCCGTGAACAAGCTCGTCGGGCTGCTCGGGCTGCGGCTCCCGGAGCCCCTCGAGCGCGAGTTCGGCCTCTCGCGCGCCATCCCCGCCGGGCGCCGGCCGGTGGTCCTGGCAGGACCCTACGAGCACCACTCGAACGAGCTGCCGTGGCTCGAGTCCATCGCCGAGGTGGTCGAGGTCGAGCTCCGCGACGACGGGACGATCGACCTCGAGGACCTGCGCCGGAAGGCCGCCGCCTGCCGCGACCGCCCGCTCCGCATCGGCGCCATCTCGGCGGCGTCGAACGTCACCGGCGTCCTCACCGACGTGCGCGCCGTGTGCCGCGTGCTGCACGCCGAGGGTGCGCTGGCGTGCGTCGACTACGCCGCGGCCGGGCCCTACGTGCCCATCGACATGCACCCGGCCGACCCGGACGAGCGGATCGACGCCATCTTCGTCTCGACCCACAAGTTCATGGGCGGGCCGGGCGCGTCGGGCATCCTCGTCGCCCACCGAGCGCTGTTCCGGTCGCGAGTGCCGGAGCGGCCCGGGGGCGGCACCGTCGACTACGTCGGCCCGGCCGACGCGGCCGCGCCGTGCCAGGCGGCGAGCGGCGCGCGCCCCGGCGGCCCGCTGGGCGTGGACTACGCGCCGCGCCTCACCGAGCGCGAGGAGGGCGGGACCCCCAACATCCTGGGCGACGTCCGCGCAGGCCTCGTCTTCGAGCTGCGCGACCTGCTCGGGCCGGAGCGGATCCTCGCGCACGAGACGGAGCTGGCGCGCCGCGCGTGCGCTCGCCTCGGCCGCCACCCCCGGCTGCGCCTGCTCGGCCCGGGCGGCGGGCCCCGCCTGCCCATCCTGTCGTTCGACGTGGAGGGGCTCCACCACGAGCTCGCGGCGACGCTCCTCGACCACCTCTTCGGCATCCAGAGCCGCGCCGGCTGCTCGTGCGCGGGCCCGTACGGGCATCGCCTGCTCGGCATCGGACCGGAGCGGTCGGCCCGCTTCCGCCGCCTCATCCGGGCGGGGCTCCTCGGCGCGAAGCCGGGCTGGGTCCGCCTGTCGCTGCCGTACCACGCATCGGAGGAGGACGTCGCCTTCCTGCTGGACGCGGTCGAGCTCGTGGCCGACGAGGGCGAGGCGTTCGTCCCGCTCTACCGGTTCTCGTGGCGCGACGGATCATGGTGCATACAAGATATAGCACAGGCTATCTCCGTATCTCCTATCTATTTTATTAGATGCAAGAACCTACCAAAAGCATAAATCCCATTGCTAAAC
>DASTGH010000201.1:0-3440 GCA_035719345.1 Anaeromyxobacteraceae bacterium | reverse complement strand
CGGCGCGTCGGCGGCATGGGCGGAGCTGGCCGTGCCCGCCGCCCCGGCCGCCGCGGCGGCGCCCGCCGCGCCCGCCAGCTTGAGGAACGTCCGCCGCGTGTGCGTGCCCCGTCGCGTCTGGGTCATCATGTCGCGCTCCATCCGTCAGCGAGTGCTCACTTCACCGACCTGCAGCAAGACCGGCTTCGCCGGCTCGCCGGGGGTCGAGACGACGAGGTACCGCCGCGAGGCCGTCTTGCCCGCGTCGGCGGCCGTCTGCGCCACGGCCTTGAGCGGGCCGACCGCCTGCGCCACGCCGGCGCCGTCGGGCTGTGTGCGGAGCGTCGCCAGCGGCACCAGCTCGCCGAACGGCGGCTTCGGCGCGTCGGAGAGCCACACGCGGTACTCGGCCTTCGGCGCGAGCCCCGACGCCGCGATCTGGACGAGGTCGAGCAGCCCGAGCGAGTTCACGGCCGCCGAGGCGCGCGCCTGCGAGAGCTCGGCGCCCGGCGGCGCGGCCAGCTCCAGGCGCGCCGTGCTGGCGGCGGCGCCGAGCGGGACGAGCCGGTCCGTGCCGGGCCCCGAGGGCACGGCGTTCGGCACGTAGACGAGCGCCTGCGCCGTCTGCCCGATGCCGACCTCTCCCACCACCTGGTTCTTCAGCGTGTCCACCGCCTGCACCTTCGACCCGTTCTCGATGGCGACGTAGACCCGCGTGCCGTCGCCCGACGGCCACAGCCCATGGGGCAGGTCGCCGACGGGGACGGTGGCGACGAGCTCCGGCTTCGGTCCGCGGCGGAACGCCTTCAGCTGGTTCACCCCGCCCACCGTGACGTACGCGAACCTGCCGCTCGCGTTGGTGGCGAAGTTCACGTGGTTGGTGATGGGGCCGGTGTCGATCGTGCCCTTGGCGGCGAAGGGCGGCTCCGCGGAGAAGATCTGCACGCGCGCCGAGTCCTTGAGCGTGAGCCACACCTCGTCGCCCTCGGGCGTCACCGCCACGTTGGGGGAGAAGGGGCTGCCCTGCGGCTGGCGCGCCACCACCTCGTGCGTCTTCACGTCCACCACCGCCAGCTCCGGGGAGAAGCTGGAGCAGACGAAGGCGTACTTCCCGTCGGGCCGGAAGGCGACCATCCCCGGCCCGTTCGCCACCGGGATGCGCCGCGTCTCGCGCAGCGCCGCCGGGTCGATGACCGACACGTAGTTCTCGCCCCGCACCGTGACCCACACCTCGCGGCCGTCGGGCGTGAAGGCCGCCTCGTGCGGCGCGCGCCCGACGTAGACCGTGCCCTTCACCGCGTTCGTCGCGGTCTCGATCAGCGTGACGCCGTTCGATCCGACGGACACGACCGCCAGGGTCTTCCCGTCGGGCGCGTAGCCGAGCCCGTGCACGAGCAGCGCGCCCTTGTAGATGGCGCCGAGCGAGCCGGGGACGGGATCGCCGAGCTTGATCACGCCGAGGAGCGCGTTCCGCGCAGGGTCGATCACCGAGACCGTGTTCGACGTCTGGTCGGCCGAGTAGACGCGGTCCTTCGACGAGACCGCCACCTCGGGCTGCCCGAAGGGGCCCTGGGGAGCGGCTGCGGCGGGGCCGGAGCGGGCGAGGGCGGCGAGGGCGAGCGCGGCCAGGGCGACTGCGCGACGGGCGAGGGTCAAGGCGTCTTCTCCAGGGGTGGGGGCTGTCGCCGGGCGAGCCAGCGCTCCATGAGCTCGATCTCGGACTGCTGGTCGGTCACGATCTCCTGCGCCAGGCGGCGGAGCTGCGGGTCTTTGGCGCAGAGCAGGTGACCCTTGGCCATCTCCACCGCCGCCTGGTGGTGCGGGAGCATGAGCCGCACGAAGTCGGCATCGGGGTCGCCCGTCCAGGTCACCGCCTCCATCGCCTGGTGCATGCGATGCATCGCCTCGGCCTGGGCGGTCCAGCACGGGTCGGCCGGCATCGCCGGCTGGGCGCGCTGCGCCCGGGCCCGCGACGAGGCGAGGCCGACGGCGAGGACGAGGAGGGCGGCGGCGGCGGCGCGGACCGCGGCGCGGGCGAGGGGTCCCTGCATTGACCGTCCGTGACTAGCGCGCCGGCGCGCGGCGTGCGCGGCCCTGGGGGGGCGGCGGCGCGCGCGCCGTTCGATCCTGGAGCCTGGAGCCCGGAACCTGGAGCCCGGTCAGAACATCTCGCCGAAGCCGACGAAGAAGGTGTTGTCGCCGCCGCGGGCGCGGCCCACCTCGAAACGCGCCAGGATGGCGCGGTCCCAGGCCAGGCGGAGCCCGACCGCCGCGCCGGCGTCCTGCACCGCGTCGTAGCCCGGCTGGCTGGCGCGCCCCGCGTCCACGCCGGCCGAGAGGCCGAACTCGAGCGGCTTGCCCGCGGGGTGGACGGTGAAGAGGGGGATGCGCAGCTGGACGTTCCCGAGCAGCTTGTCCTCGCCCGAGATGCGGTACCGGGCCACGCCGCGGATGGTGCCGCCGCCCCCCAGCCCCTCGTTGTAGGAGATGCCCTCGTAGAGCATGCGCTCGAAGAACGGGACGGCGTCCGTGGGCGCCGCGGACTGCCACGGGATGCCGGCGCGCTTCACGTCCCAGACGCCGCGCATCGCCAGCGTCGCGCCGAGCACGAGCGGCACGTAGACGCGCACGCTCGCGTCCCACCCGTGGAAGCCGAAGTCGGAGACGCCGCCGATGGCCGGCGCGGCGAACGCGGCCAGGTTGGCGAACACGCCGCGGTGCGTTCCCATGTCGCGGTCGCGCGAGTCCCAGAGCAGCCCCGCCTCGAAGAGCGCCACGCGTCCGCCCCGGGCGCCGGGCGGCGAGGACGAGGCGAGGAGCGCGCTCTGCTCCGGGACGCCCACGTTGAGGTAGCGGGCGCGCACGTGCCAGCCGAACGGCCCGGCGACGAGCGCGCGCGCCACCGCCGCCAGGAACGCCCGGCGATCGTGGTAGCGGTACGGCTCGGGCGGCGAGCCGAACCCCGGGGGCGTCGAGAGCCCGCCGAGCTGAGCGCCCTCGCCCCAGTACGGCATCTGGCCGTCGTCGGAGAGGTGCAGGTTGAGCATCGTGGACAGGGACGTGCCGAGGAGGCGCTTCGCCGTCCATCCGCCGTCGAGCGACTTCGGCCCGCGCGTGGCGTAGGAGAGGCTGACGGTGATGGAGTGGCGCTGCTCGGACGGGCGCTCGGAGAACGGCGCGTAGACGAAGAGCGCGCCGCCCAGCGTCAGGCCGACGTCCGAGCCGTACGAGACGACGGGGACGCCGGCCCAGTGCCAGCCCTCGATCTTGCCCGTGATCGACGGCTGATCGGGCGGGCTGGTCTCGTCGTCGTCGGCGCGCGCCGGCGCCGAGGCGCCGGCGGCCAGGAGGCCGGCCGCCAGCGCCACGAGCCCGGGGAGGGAACCCGCCGCCACCCCTCCACGATGAGCCTCGGCAGGGAGGGCGGCCAGCCGACGGCGGATTCCCCCGGTCCGGGCAGC
>DASTGH010000200.1:0-2945 GCA_035719345.1 Anaeromyxobacteraceae bacterium | reverse complement strand
GTTCGACGAGGGACTCGACCTCTATCGGGTGCGTCAGCTGGTCACCGAGCGGCTGCAGCTCGCCAGCCCCAGGCTGCCGGCGACGGCCAGGGCGCCGCAGCTCGCCCCCATCGCCGCGCCCATCGGCGCGCTGCTCAAGTTCGCCGTCACGGCGGGCGCCGGCGAGGCGTCGCCCGGCGAGCTGCGCACCTTCGCGGACTGGACGCTCACTCCCCGGCTGCTCGCCATCGCCGGCGTGTCCCAGGTGATCGTGCTGGGCGGCGACGTCGAGCGCGTCGAGATCCATCCCGATCCGGTGCGCATGCGCGACGCGGGCGTGCGGATCGAGGACCTCCTCGCATCGGTTCGCGCGTCGCAGGCCATCGAGGGGGCCGGCTTCGTCGAGCGCGGCGCCGCGCGCCTCGACGTCGCCCACCAGGCGCGCCTCACGCTCGCGGACGCGCCGCGCGAGCTGGCCGCCGCCGGGATCGCCGTTCGCGGCGGCACGCCGCTGCGCGTCGGCGACGTGGCGGCGGTGGTGCGCGGGCACGAGCCGCGCTTCGGCGCGTCACTCTACGACGGCCGGCCGGCGGTGTACGTCCAGGTCTCGAAGCTCCCCTGGGCGGACACGCGCAGCGTGACGGCGCGGGTGGAGCGCGCCCTGGCCGACCTCGCCGGCGCGCTCCCGCAGGGCGCGCGCCTGGAGCCGCCCGTCTTCCGGCAGGTGGACTTCATCGATGCCTCGATCTGGAGCGTCGAGCGCGCGATGCTCATCGGCTCCGTCCTGGTGACCGCCATCCTGGTGGCGTTCCTCCGCCGCGCCCGCCTCGCCGTCATCAGCCTGGCCGCCATCCCGCTCTCGCTCCTCGCCGCCCTCGCCGTCCTGGTCGCGGCCGGGGCGTCGGTGAACGCCATGACGCTCGGTGGCCTGGCCATCGCCGCGGGCGAGGTGGTGGACGACGCCATCGTGGACGTGGAGAACGTCTGGCGGCGGCTGCGCGAGAACGCGCGCCTGGCGCAGCCGCGGCCGGCGCTGGCGGTGGTCCACGACGCCTCGGTCGAGGTCCGCGGCGCCGTCGTCTACGCCACCTTCATCGTCGGCGTCGTGCTCGTCCCGGTGCTCGTGCTCGGAGGCATCGCCGGCCGCATCTTCTCCCCCCTCGCCCAGGCGTACGTGCTCGCCGTCCTCGCGTCGCTGGCGGTGGCGCTCACGGTGACGCCGGCGCTCTGCGCCTGGCTCCTGCCGCGCGTCGCCACGCCGGAGGCGCGGCTGCCGCGGCCCTCGACCTGGCTCCTCGAGCGCTACCGCCGCACGCTGCGCTGGACCATCGCGCGGCCGCGCGCGGTCCTGGTCGGCGCCGGCGCCGCCACCCTCGCCGCGGCGGTCACCCTGCCGTTCCTGAGCGGGCGCTTCCTCCCCGAGTTCCACGAGAACGCGGTCATCGGGCACCTGAACGCGATCCCCGGCACGTCGCTGGAGGAGACGACGCGGCTCGCCTCCCGCGCCGACGGGCAGCTCCGGCCCGAGGTGGCCGAGCACGTCGCGGCGCGCATCGGGCGAGCGGAGCTGGGCGAGGACAGCCTGGGGGTGAACCAGGCCGAGCTCGACGTGCTGCTCCGGCCCGACGAGCGGCGCGAATGGGACGACGTCGTCGCGGACGTGGCGAGGCGGCTCGGCCGCGTGCCGGGCGTGGGGATCGCCGTGGAGGGCTTCCTCGGAGAGCGCGTGAACGAGATCCTCTCCGGGCAGACCTCGCCCATCGTGGTGAACGTGCTCGGACCGGACCTCGGGCAGCTGCGCGTGCTGGCCGCGCGCGTGACCCGCGTCATGGAAGCCACGCCCGGCGTGGGCCTGGTCCGGCCCGACCCGCAGACCGACGTGCCGCAGCTGGAGATCCGCCCCGACCGCGCGGCCCTGGCCAAGCTCGGCGTCACCGAGCGGCAGTTCGTGGACGACGTGGTGCGCTTCCGCCAGGGGGCGGTCGCCACCCAGATCCTCGGCCGCGACGGTCGCCTGGTGGACGTCCTGGTGGCCGGTGGGCCCGCGGCCCGCGATGCGCTCGGCGACATCCCCATCGACGCCGGCGGTGCGCCGGTGGCGCTCTCCGCCCTGGCGGACGTGGACGTGGTGGCGGCGCCCGCCATCGTGCACCACGACGGCGGCGACCGCCGCATCGGCATCGGCGCGGACACGCGCGGCGCCGGGCTCTCCCGCGCGGTGGACCGGCTGGAGCGGCGCCTGGCGCAGGAGGTGAAGCTGCCGCAGGGCTACCGCCTCGAGGTCACCGGCCAGGCCGCGGCGCGGAGCGAGGCGGTGCTCCAGCTGCTCGTCACCGGGCTCCTCGTGCTCCTCGGAGTCTTCGTCCTCCTGGCCGTCGCCTTCCGCTCGGTGCGCGACGCCGCGATCGTGCTCGTGAACCTGCCGCTGGGGCTGGTCGGCGGCGTCGCGGCGGCGACGCTCTACGCCGACGGCGTCTCCGTGGCCGGGTTCGTCGGCTTCGTCACGCTCTTCGGGATCATCGCCCGGAACGGCATCATGCTCGTCGCCCACATGCGCCAGCTCGAGACCGAGGCGCCCGGCGCCGACCCGGTGGAGCTCGTGCTCCGCGCCGCGGAGGAGCGGCTGCTGCCGATCGTCATGACCGCCGCCGCCGCCGGCCTGGCGCTCCTGCCGCTGGCGCTCTCCATGGGCGCTCGCGGCAGCGAGCTGGAGGCGCCGATGGCGGTCATCGTGGTAGGCGGGCTCGTCAGCTCCACCTCCCTCAACATGCTCGTCCTCCCCACGCTCTACGCCTGGCTCGCCCGCAGGAGGGCGCGCGCGGTGACGCCGCCGTGAGGGCGTTTGCGCTGGCCCTCGCCGCGCTCGTGACGGTCGTGCCTGGGGGGCGCGCGCTGGCGGCACCGCCGCCGCTGTCGCTCGCCGGCGCGCAGGCCGAGGCGCGCGCGCACGCGCCCGAGGGAGGCGC
>DASTGH010000199.1:0-2507 GCA_035719345.1 Anaeromyxobacteraceae bacterium | reverse complement strand
TGGCTCGCGCTCGCGGGCGAGGCCCGCGGCGCGGGCCAGCGGTCCTGACGCGGCGACGCGGAGAGGAGGCGACATGGCCGGCGCGACCATCGCCGTCACCGGTTCCACCGGACGGCTCGGCGGCAGGGTGGCGAGGCGCCTCGCGGCGCAGGGCGTCCCGCAGCGGCTCGTCGTGCGCGATCCGGCGCGCGCGCCGACGCTGCCCGGCGCCGAGGTGCGGGCCGCGTCCTACGGCGACCGCGCCGCGCTCGGGCGCGCGCTCGAGGGCGTGGAGACCTTGCTGTTCGTCTCCGCGGCGGAGTCGCGCGACCGCCTGCGGCAGCACGCGACGGTGGTCGAGGCCGCGGCGGCGTCGGGCGTGCGCCACGTCGTGTACACCTCGTTCTTCGGGGCGGCGCCCGACGCGACCTTCACGCTCGCGCGCGACCACGCCGCGACCGAGGCGCTCCTCCGCGACGCGGGCGTCGCCTGGACGTTCCTGCGCGACAACCTCTACCTCGACTTCTTCCCCATGATGGTCGGCGACGACGGCGTGATCCGTGGTCCCGCCGGGCAGGGCCGCGCCGCCGCGGTGGCGCAGGACGACATCGCCGACGCCGCGGCGGCGGTGCTGCGGGACCCCGCCCCGCACGCCTCCCGGACCTACGACCTCACCGGTCCGGCGGCGCTCGGGCTCGACGAGGTGGCCGAGGCGCTGGCCCAGCACCTCGGCCGGTCGGTGCGTTACGTCGAGGAGACGGTGGAGGAGGCCTACCGCTCGCGCGAGAGGTACGGCGCGGAGCGCTGGCAGGTGGACGCCTGGGTGAGCACGTACCTCGCCATCGCCGCCGGCGAGCTGGAGCGCGTCACCAGGGACGTGGAACGCGTCGCCGGCCACCCCGCCACGCCGCTCGCCCAGGTGCTGCGGCGGATCACCTCGTCAACCTGAATCCCTTGAGGGCGAAGCGTCCGTCGCGGTTCGTGACCCTGACGACGGCCTGCCCCGGGCCCGCCTCCGGCAGCTCGATCACGACCAGATGGCCAGCCGCGTCCAGGATGCGCGCGGGGATGCCGTCGACCGTCACCTGTGCGGCGTCCAGGTTCTCGCCGCGGATCACGACTGCTGCGCCTCCGGAGGCCGGCGCCTCCCCCGGAGAGAGCTCGCCGATGACGGGGGACGCCTCGGCCTCGCTCTCTCGGCCGGTGTCGGCCTCTTCCGTGCGGCGGGCGGCCTCCTCCGCCGCCCGCGGCCGAGCGAGCGCCTCGCCCGCCGCATCGCCCGCGGGGTCTGCGGTCTCTCGCTGCACGCCCGCCGGCGATCCGCCCGGGGTGACGTCGGACGCGCGCTCCGCCGCCACCCGCTGCGCGTCCACCGCGGCGCCGTGCGCGCTCGACGGCGACTCGGCGAGGCCGAGCCCGCCGCCGCAGCCGGTGAGCGCGGCGGCCGTGAGCGCCACCGCCAGGTGCTCGCGAGCGACCTCGAGGAAGCGCGCCAGCTTCCGCGCCACGGTGCGGCGGGACACGCCCAGCGAATCCGCGACCACCTCCTCGGGGAGCCCCTCGACCACGATGCTCTCGGCCACCATGCGGGTCGCCGCATCGAAGCGCGGCAGGATGGCCGCGAGCAGGGTGCGGTCGGGATAGGCCGCGGGGGCCGGCGCGGTGCAGGCGCGGCGCTGCACCGTCGGCGCCGCCGGCGTGGCGGGTGCGCCGAGCGCCGCGAGCTCCGCCTCGAGCAGCGCCGCGTGCTCCGCCTCGTCCCGTACCAGGTCCCCGAAGAATGCGCGCACGCCGGGTTCGAGCGTCCCGCGCAGCGCCGACGCGTAGAACGCGTGCGCGCGCCGCTCGGCGGCGAGCGCCACCTCCAGCGCCTCGCGGGCGGTGGCCGGCAGGTCGCCTTCCCCCAGCTCGGGCCGCTCCGGGCCCTCCAGCGCCGAGATCTCGAGGCGAGGCGCGGCGTCGCGGAACAGCTCCGCGCGTCGCTCGGCGATGGCCCGGCCGTGCTTGGCCTCGTTCACCGCCATGGCGCGGAACACGGCGCCGGCGCCGCCGGGGTCGGCCCCCAGGAGGTGCGAGAGCTCCTCGTAGCGGAGCTGCGCATCCTCCTCCACCAGGACGGCGAAGTCGAGGGCATCGCGGAGATCCATCCGGGCGGCGTCGGCGACGAGCTGCATGGTGGCTCCTGCCATCAACGGTACGTGTAAGCGCTGCCGCCCACCGCGTACGCGCCGTCGCGGTTCGTGACGACCACCGTGCACGGCCCCGCGGACCCCTCGGGCACCACGACGGTCACCGCGTTCGAGGACTGGTTGATCACGCGGGCGACCGCGCCGCCGAACATGACCTGGACGTTCGAGAACCCGGAGCCGGTGATGAGCACCTCGCCGCCGCCGGTGGGAGCGCCGGAGGCGGGGGAGACGTTCGCGAGCTGCGGCCGGGCCTGCGTCCCGTCTGCCTGCAGCTCCGGCGCCGTCGGGGTGCGGGAGAACGGATCGATGGAGCCCTGTGCCGCGCCCCGCTCCGCCCGC
>DASTGH010000198.1:0-3641 GCA_035719345.1 Anaeromyxobacteraceae bacterium | reverse complement strand
AAGCGCTGGACCTACGCGCGCTAGGCCTCACGGCCGCCGCGCCGGCGGCGGATCGCCGCGCAGCCAGCGCCGGACGCGGATCTTCCGGCGCGGGCCGCCCAGGGTCCAGAGCGCCAGCCCGAGCCCGAAGAGCGCGCCGGCGGTCGCGAGCGCGAGCCCACCGAGGAGCGGCAGCCAGCGCCAGCCGGCGAGGTCGCGCGCGAACACCCAGAAGCCGCCGATGGTGAGCCCGCAGGCGACCAGGCCGAGGAAGGAGGAGATCCCGAGCGTCCGCACGTTCACCGCGATGCGGTCGAGCGCCTCCGAGCGGACGTTCACGCGGAACTTGCCCGACTCGAGGTCGACCAGGATCTGCTGGAGCTGCGCCGGGACGTCCTCGGCCATGCTCTGCAGCTTGAGGAGCGACTTCATCATCGTGCCCGACGCGTCGGACGGGTTGAAGCGGGAGAGGAGCAGCTCCTTGGCGTAGGGGAGCCCCACCTCCAGGATGTCGAGCTGCGGGTAGATGCGGCGGATGATCCCCTCCACCGTGATGGAGGCCTTGGAGAGCACCGCGTACTCCTTCGGCACGCGGATCTTGTGCTTCACCGCCAGGTCGAGCAGGTCGCGCAGCAAGGTCGAGGTGTGGATGTCGCCGAGCTTGAGGCCGAGGTAGCGGTCGAGGATGGCGCCGATGTCGGCGCGGAACGCGGTGATGGGCGTGTGGTCCTCGGGCACGCCGATGCGGTTCAGGACGCGCGCCACCGTGTCCGGGTCGCGCAGCGCCGTCGCCATGATGAGGGTGACGAGCGCCTCCTGCATCGGGCGCGTCAGGCGCCCCACCAGGCCGAAGTCGAGGAGCGCCAGCCGGTTCCCGGGGAGCACGAGCACGTTGCCGGGGTGCGGATCGCCGTGGAAGAGCCCGTCCTCGAAGAGCTGCCGGAACGCGCCCTCGATGAGGTTCTTGGCGATCCGCTCCGGGTCGTGCCCCGCCGCCGGATCGATGTCGGAGATGCGGACGCCCTCGACGTAGTCGAGGGTGAGGACGGTCTCGCTGGAGAGCGCCTCGTGCACGCGCGGGATGACGAGGATGGGCCGCTCCTTCGCGTTGTCGGCCATCTCGCGCGCGTTGAGCGCCTCCTGCCGGAAGTCGAGCTCCTCGTGGATGGAGCGGTCGAACTCCTCGACCATCCCGGTCGGAGTGTAGACGCCCGTCTCCTCGACCACCGCCTCCACCAGCCGCGCCAGCTGGTAGAGGATGGAGAGGTCGGCCTCGATCCACTGCCGGATGCGGGGCCGCTGCACCTTGACCACCACCTCCTCGCCGGCGTGGGTGCGCGCCCGATGGACCTGCGCGATCGACGCCGACGCCAGCGGCACCTCCTCCAGCCGGGCGAAGAGGTCGCCCACCTTTCCCCCGAGGCCCCGCTCGATCTGCGCCCGCACCTCGGCCACCGGGAAGGGCGGCACCGCGTCCTGCAGCTCGGAGAGCTCCTCCACCCAGTGCGAGGGGAGCATGTCGGGGCGCGAGGAGAGGAGCTGCCCCAGCTTGATGAAGGTCGGGCCGAGGTCGACGAGGAGCTGGCGGAAGCGCTGCGCCGTGCGCCGGTCCGGTGCCTCGGGCGCGCCGGCGGCGCCCGCGGCGGCGCCCTGCCGCTCGGCCGCGGCCGCCTCCGCCTGCAGCTCCTCGGCCTCGCGCTTGCCGAGCAGCTCGCCGAGCCCCGTGCGATCGAGGTAGGCGAGGAAGCCGTGCCGCGCCGCGATCACGGCGATCTGGCGCACCCGGTTCAGGTCCTGGAACGCCTCGCGCAGCACGGCGCTGACCGTACCATCGGACCCCCCGGGCCGCCACGGCGGCGCGAGGCCCGGCGTCGCCGCCCCGCGGCCGGCTCACGCCCGGACGGAGACGAGCAGCGCCTGCATCCTGCCCTCGACCGGGCCGCGCCCGAAGCGGCTCCCCATCGCCTCGGCGCAGGCGCGCGTGGCCTCGGCCAGCGTGGCCCCGGCGCGCGCCTCGATCTCGGCGCGGAGCGGCGTCCCCTGGCAGAAGCCGACGGCGGGGACCTCGTGCGAGGGTGCCCGGCTGCGCGCCGTCACCGTCTCGATCGCCGGCGGCGGACCGAAGCCCGCGGCCGCCAGGTCGCGCGCGATCACCTCTCGATGGTGGTAGCCGTGGGGCGTCCGCGCCAGGAAGCGCGGCGGATCCGCCGGGAAGACGCGGGCCAGCTCGGCGGTGACGGCGTCCGCGAACTCGTTCTCCTCGAGGCCGTCCCAGACCGTGAAGAGGAGCGTGCCGCCCGGCCGCAGCACGCGGCGCGCCTCCGCCAGGCCGCGCCTCACGTCGGGGAAGAACATGACCCCGAACTGGCAGGCGATGGCGTCGAACGAGCCGTCGGCGAAGGGCAGGGCGAGCGCGTCGGCCCGGCGCCACTCCACCGCCCGCGCCGCGCCCACGGCCGCCGCCCGCGCCAGCATGGGCTCGTTGAGGTCCGTCGCCACCAGGCGGACGCCCCCGGGCAGCGATCGCGCCATCGCCCGCGCCGCGACCCCGGTCCCGGCCGCCAGCTCCAGCACGTCGCGCGGCCGGAGCGCCGCCACCCGGCGCGCCAGGTCCTCGGCGTAGGGCTCGAAGAAGACCGGGACGAGCAGGCGGTCGTAGATCTCCGGGATGGAGCCGCCGAAGACGGCGTCGGCGGTGGCGGCTGGCCCGCTCATGCCTCGATCCCGACCTCGACGGCGGTCGGCGCCAGCACCCGCGCCAGCTCCGACGGCGCCATCTCGACGAGGAAGCCGCGCGACCCGCCGTTCACGTACATGACGGGGAGATCGAGCACGGTCCGCTCCACGTAGACGGGCATCCTCTTGCGCGTGCCGAACGGGCTCGTGCCGCCGACGAGGTAGCCGCTGTGCCGCTGGGCGACCTCGGGCCGGCACACGGCGACTGCGCGCTTCCCGATCTGGCGCGCCAGCGCCTTGAGCGAGACCTCGCGGTCGCCGTGCATGAGCACGACGAGCGGCTCGCCGGCGTCGTCCTCGAGGACGAGCGTCTTCACGACGGCGTGCTCGTCGACGGAGAGCTCGCGCGCCGACACGGCGGTCCCGCCGTGCTCCTCGTAGCGATACATGTGCTCGGTGTAGGCGACGCCCTTCTCCCGGAGGAGGCGCGTCGCGGCGGTGGAGGGGGCCTTGCCCATGCCTCTCCCTTAAGGCCGCGGCGCGCCCCCGTCCGCCGTCCGTCACGCCCGCCGGGACCGGCGTCGTGGCTGCGTGACTCCGAGCGCGAGGGGCCGCCCCGCGACATGCTCGTCGAGGAAGGCCGCGATCGCCCCGAGCGCCCGCGCCTCGACCTCCTCCTGCGTCTCCCCGCGGTCCCGCAGCGCGCGCGCGTTGACCTCGAGGCCGTGGCCGCCGCCCTCCACCACGTGCAGCGCCGAGGGCGCGCGCATCCGCCGCCGCACCGCCTCGAGCACCTCGAGCGGGCCGAGCGGGTCGCGCGACCCCTGCACGAAGAGGACGGGCGTGCGGAGCGCGAGCAGCACCTCGTCGCGCAGCTGGCCGCGCTGGCCGCGGAGCGGGTAGCCCAGGCAGACGATCGCCGCCGCCGGTTCCTCCAGCGCGAGGTGGCAGCCGATGCGCGAGCCCATGGACTTGCCGGCCAGGAC
>DASTGH010000197.1:0-10301 GCA_035719345.1 Anaeromyxobacteraceae bacterium | reverse complement strand
CCCGTCCCCGACGTCGACCTCGTCCTCGAACCCGACCCCGAACCCGACCCCGATTCCACCGCCGAGGTCGCCCGCCACCCAGGCCCCGCCGCCTCCCACTCGCGCCGTCGCCCCGTCCCGCTCCACCGAGCCGGCTCACCTCACCGTCCACGCCTGGCCCTACGCCCTCGTCACCATCGACGGCGGCCCCGAGCTCGAGGCGCCGTTCGACGGGCGGGCGGTGCCCCCGGGCCGCCGCACGCTCCGTGCCCGGAACGAGCGGGGCGAGGACGCCCTCACCGTGACGCTCGAGCCCGGCCAGCGCTTCACCTGGACGCCGCGGCTCGGAGCCGCCGTCGCCGGCGACCGCCGCTGACCCGGTTCGCCGCGGCAGCGATCGCACCTCCGCCCACATCCCGCTAGGCACGCCCGCGCCGCGCGGGTCGCACGTCACATCGCCGTTGACGTCGCCATTCGCGTGCAGTATTTTCAATGTCAACTTTTAAGTGGACGATATTCGATCTATCCACTGGTCGCGAAGAGCCGAGAGCCTACGATGGCGTTCCTGCTCCAGCCCGCCGACGTCGCTCGCATCGAGCGCGAGCGTTCCGCTGGCGTGACGAGCGCAGAGGTGGTGCGCCTCTTCCAGCGCCGCGGCGGGCGGCTCTCGGCCGCGACGTTCCGCAAGTACGTCCAGGCCGGGCTGCTCCCCCGGAGCCGCCGCGTCGGCCGCAAGGGCAAGCACACCGGCTCGACCGGCCTCTACCCGGTCTCCGTCGTGCGCCGCATCGACCTCATCAAGCGGATGATGGCCGAGGGCCTCACGCTCGAGGACATCCGCGAGAGCTTCGTCGCGGTGAAGCACCGGCTGGAGGACGTCGAGGGCGGCTGGGCGGCGCTGGTGGGGGAGCTGTCGCGGCGGGCGCGGCTGCACCCCGGCCGGCGCCAGGCGGAACGGGAGCTGGCGCGGGCGGAGCGCGAGATGCGCTCCGCGCTGCGCCGCATCGAGCGGGTCGGTGGGCGGGTGGCGACGGTGCGCCGCGCGGAGGGCGCGGGGTAGCCGGCGCGGGCGCCGCGAGGCGCATGGCGAGGTCTGGGCCGCCCGGAGGCGCGGGCGGAAGGGCGAGGACGGGGAGGCCGGGATGAGCGAGGCGCGGCGGACGGACGGGCTCGGGGAACCCGAGGCGGTGGAGGGCACGGCCCTGGCGGCGCAGGAGGCGCAGGCGGCCCCGGACGCGGAGCCGGTCCGGCAGCGCTCGCGCACCATGTCGCGCAAGGAGATCGCGCGCGACCTGCGGCGGCAGCGCGCGCTCGGCATCGTCGACACCGAGCTGCAGGAGATCGCCGCCGAGATCGACCGCACCCGGCCCCGCTCGCGGGCCGACTGCGTGCACGGCCCGCGGCCGTGCATGTTCGTCTCCTGCAAGCACCACCTCTACCTCGACGTGAACCCGGAGACGGGCTCCATCAAGCTCAACGTCCCGGACAAGGAGATCTGGGAGCTCGGCGAGACCTGCGCGCTCGACGTCGCCGACCGCGGCGGGATCACGCTCGAGGAGGTGGGCGGGATCATGAACCTCACCCGCGAGCGCATCCGGCAGGTGGAGACGCGCGGGCTGCTCAAGCTGCGCAGCATCGCCGAGGACGAGCCGCGCAGCGGCCTGGACGCCGGCCACCTCGACGATCGGTGAGGGCGGACCGGCGCGGTCGCCGTCCTTGAACTTCGCCGCCGTGGACGCTACAAGGGGCGCCCCTTTCCCGAAAGGCGTGCCCCATGGTCCGGCGAGCGATCCTCTCCGTCTCCGACAAGACGGGGCTCGTGCCCTTCGCGCGGCGGCTCGCGGCGCGGGGCGTCGAGCTCCTCTCCACCGGAGGCACGCAGCGCGCGCTCGCCGACGCCGGGCTCCGGGTGGTCCCCGTGGGGGAGTTCACCGAGGCGCCCGAGATCCTGGGCGGCCGCGTGAAGACGCTCCACCCGCGCGTCCACGGCGGCATCCTCTACCGCCGCGGGCTGCCCGCCGACGAGGCGGACGTGCAGGCGCGCGGGATCGTGCCCATCGACCTGGTGGTCGTGAACCTGTACCCCTTCCGCGAGGCGGTGGCCTCCGGCCGGCCCTTCCACGACTGCGTCGAGGAGATCGACATCGGCGGGCCCGCCATGGTGCGGGCCGCCGCCAAGAACGCCGCGCACGTGGCGGTGGTGGTCGACCCCGCCGACTACGACCGGGTCGCCACCGAGATCGAGGCCACCGGCGAGGTCTCGGAGGCGACGCGCTGGCACCTGCAGCGCATGGCGTTCACCCACACCGCGTCCTACGACGCCGCCATCGCCGAGTACCTCACCTCGCGCGCCGGCCCCGACGCGCCGCCGCGCCACTTCCCGGGCGCGCTCGCCTCGGTGCACGTGCTGGCTCAGGACCTGCGCTACGGGGAGAACCCGCACCAGGCCGGCGCCTTCTACCGCGCGGCGCGCGAGCCGGAGGAGCCCACCGTCGCCTTCGCCAGGGTGCTGCAGGGCAAGGAGCTCAGCTACAACAACCTCCTCGATCTCGAGGCGGCGCTCGCCTGCGTGAAGGAGTTCGACGAGACCGCCTGCGTCGTCATCAAGCACAACACGCCCTGCGGCGTGGCCCAGGGGGCGACCCCGGGCGAGGCGTTCGCGCGGGCGCGAGCCTGCGACCCGGTCTCGGCGTTCGGCGGGATCGTGGCGCTGAACCGGCCGGTGG
Source organism: Anaeromyxobacteraceae bacterium (assembly GCA_035719345.1). Taxonomy (GTDB): domain Bacteria; phylum Myxococcota; class Myxococcia; order Myxococcales; family Anaeromyxobacteraceae; genus Anaeromyxobacter_A. Next base: position 7,596 of record DASTGH010000197.1, on the reverse strand, counting down.
ACGCGGCGGCGGCGAAGGAGCTCACCGACCTGTTCCTGGAGTGCGTGGTGGCGCCCGGCTACGCGCCGGAGGCGCGCGACCTCCTGGCGGCGAAGAAGAACCTCCGGCTGCTCGAGGCGGCGCGCCTGGCCGAGCCGCGCGCCTCGTGGCGGCGGCGCCCGGAGGAGGCGCGCGAGACGCGCTCCATCGTGGGCGGCCTGCTCGTCATGGACCGCGACCTGGGAGCGGTGCGGCGCGAGGACTGCAAGGTGATGACGAGGCGCGCGCCCACCGAGCAGGAGTGGCACGACCTCCTCTTCGCCTGGCGGGTCGTGAAGCACGTGAAGTCGAACGCCATCGTCTTCGCGCGGGACGACCGCACCACCGCCATCGGTGGCGGCCAGACGAGCCGCGTCGAGTCGGTGAAGACGGCGGTGATGAAGGCCCAGCTCGAGGTGCGCGGGTCGTCGGTGGGCTCGGACGCGTTCTTCCCGTTCAAGGACGGCGTCGAGGAGATCATCAGGGCCGGCGCCACCGCCATCATCCAGCCCGGCGGCTCGGTGCGCGACGCCGAGGTGGTGGCCGCCGCCGACGCGGCCGGCATCGCCATGGTCGGGACCGGGATCCGCCACTTCCGGCACTGACGGCCGGTCGCGCGCCGGGCCCCGCCCCGCGTGCTATGAAGGACCGCCATGCGCATCCTGGTCGTCGGCTCGGGAGGCCGCGAGCACGCGCTCGCCTGGAAGATCGCGCAGAGCCCGCTCGTGCGCGAGCTGTGGTGCGCGCCGGGGAACCCGGGCATGGCGCGCGTCGCCAGGCTCCTCCCCATCCGCGCCGACGACGTGGAGGCGCTCTCCGCCGAGGCGCGGGCGCGCCGGGTGGACCTCGTCGTCATCGGCCCCGAGGCGCCGCTCGTCCTCGGCCTGGCCGACCGCCTCGCGCAGCACGGGATCCCCGCCTTCGGCCCCAGCGCCGCGGCGGCCGAGATCGAGGGCTCGAAGGCGTTCGCCAAGGACGTCATGGCCGCGGCCGACATCCCCACCGCCGCGCACGGCACCTTCACCGAGCTCGAGCCGGCGCTCGCCTTCGCCCGCGCGCGCGGCGGAGAGGTGGTGGTGAAGGCGGACGGGCTGGCGGCGGGGAAGGGCGTGGTCGTGGCCGCCTCGCCGGCCGAGGCCGAGGGCGCGCTCCGCGACATGCTGGTGGGCGGCCTGCACGGTGCGGCCGGGCGCAGGGTGGTGGTCGAGGAGAAGCTCTCCGGCCCCGAGGCGAGCGTCATCGCGCTCGCCGACGGCGAGCGGGTGCGGCTCCTCCCCGCCGCCCAGGACCACAAGCGCGTGGGCGACGGCGACCGCGGCCCGAACACCGGCGGCATGGGCGCGTTCTCGCCCACGCCCGAGGTGGGCCCGGCGCTGGCGCGCGAGGTGGAGGAGCGGGTGCTCCTGCCGGCGCTGGGCGAGCTGGCGCGGCGCGGCCGGCCGTTCCGCGGCGCGCTCTACGCCGGCCTCATGCTCACCCCGCACGGCCTGCGCGTGCTCGAGTTCAACGCCCGGCTCGGGGACCCCGAGACCCAGCCCATCCTCATGCGGCTGCGCGGCGATCTCGTCCCGCTGCTCGTCGCCGCCGCCACCGGCGACCTGTCGCGCGCCGCCGTCGACGTGGACCCGCGCGCCGCCGTCGGGGTCGTGCTCGCGTCCGAGGGCTACCCGGCGAGGCCAGTGCTGGGCGGGGCCATCGAGGGCGCGGACGGGCCGTTCGAGGACGGCGTGCAGGTCTTCCACGCCGGGACCGCGCTCTCGGAGGGCGGCCGCCTCGTCGCCGCCGGCGGCCGGGTGCTCACCGCCTGCGCCCTCGGCGACGACCTGGCGGCGGCCCGCGCCCGCGCCTACGCCGCGCTCGGGCGCATCCGGCTCGCCGGCGGCCACTACCGCACCGACATCGGCGTGAAGGCGCGCGCGTAGGCCGCGGGACGGACGGCGCCCCGGTGACGAGGCTCGACAGGTACCTCGCCCGCGAGATCCTCCTGCCGTTCTTGGCGGCCCTCCTCTTCCTGACGCAGGTCCTGGTCGCGACCCAGATCCTGACCCAGGCCGACGTGCTGCTCGGCTCCGGGGTGACCGCCGGCGACGTCGCCGGGGTGGCGCTCGACCTCGTCCCGCACTTCCTCGGCTACGTGTTGCCGGTCTCGTTCCTGCTGGGCGCGGTGGTGGGTACCGGCCGCCTGGCCGAGGACCGGGAGCTCGTGGCGCTGGGCGCGGCCGGCCTCTCCCCGGCGGCGCTGGTACGCGTGCCGCTCGGGCTGGGTGTGATCGTGGCCGGCGCCGCGCTCTGGGTCGCGCTCGTGCTCGAGCCGGCCGGGCTGCGCGACGCGCGCCTCCGCGTCAACGACCTCATCCGCCGCAACGTCACCTCCGACGTGCGCGCCGGCGTCTTCTTCGAGGACCTGCCGAACCTGACGCTCTACGCCGAGCGGACCGAGCGCGGCCGCTGGCGCCACGTGCTCATCTCGGACCGCACCCAGGCGAACGCGCCGCTGCTGGCGCTGGCCGACGGCGGGCGCATCGAGCCCGCGGGCGGCGGCGAGGACCTGCGCCTCGTGCTGGACCGGGGGGAGGTGCACCGCGAGGAGCTCAGCACCGACGAGTACGTGGCGGCGACCTACGCGCGCGCGACGGTCACGCTCGGCGTCGGGCCGACGCTCTCGGACCGGAACCGCCTCGTCGGCTCCCCGTTCGAGCTCACGCCCGGGCAGATCGCGGCCCGCGCCCGGGCCGCCCACCCGGACCAGGCGCGGTACCTGTGGACGTTCCTGCACCGGCGCATCGCCGCGCCGCTCGCCATCGTGGCGTTCGGGCTCCTGGCGGTGCCCATCGCCGCGTCGCGACGCGGCGGGCGCGCCTTCGGCTACACGGCGACGCTGCTCTCCGTCGTCGGCTACTACGCGGCGCTCCGCTTCGGCGAGGGGCTCTCCCACCGCGGGGCGGTGCCCACCTGGCTCGGGCCGAACCTGCCGAACCTGGCGCTGGCGCTGGCCGGGATCGCGCTCGTCGCGCTCCTCGAGCGCCGCGGGGCGGGGGCGGTCCGGTGAGGCTCGCCCGCCACCTCGCCTGGCGTGCGCTGGTCGCCTTCGCCCTCGCCCTGGCGGCGGTGGTCGCGCTCTTCCTGGTGGTGGACTTCGCCGAGAACGCCGGCGTCTTCCGCGGGCCGGGCTGGATGGGCGCCGTGCTCGCCCTCTACGCGAACCGGGCGGCCGTGGTCGCCTACCAGACCGCGCCCGCCGCGCTGCTGCTGGCGGCGGCCGTCACGGCGAGCGACCTGCGCCGCACGCGCGAGTACACGGCGCTGCGCGCGCTCGGGCTCGGCCCGTGGCGGGTGGCCGTGCCGGTGCTGGCGGTGGCGCTGGCGGTCGCCGCGGCCCTCGCCTGGATGGGCGAGGGCCTGGTGGTCGAGGCCGGGGCGCGCGCCGACGCCATCATGGCGAGCCGCTTCGGTCGCGGCCCCGGGCTCGGCCGCTCCGCCGAGCGCAAGCGCTGGTTCCGCGGGCGGGACGGCAAGCGCATCTACCACCTGCGCGGGGGCGGGGAGGGCGGCGTCTTCGAGCGGGTCACGGTGCTGGAGGTGACCGACGCCTTCCGGCTCGCCCGGCGCATCGACGCGGAGCGGATGGAGCCCGGGCCGGGCGGCGCCTGGGTCCTGTCGCGCGGCGCCGAGCGCGCCTTCGGCCCCGGCGGCCGCGTCGAGACCACCGCCTTCGAGCGCAGGACCTATCGCTTCGACGAGGATCCCGCCGCCTTCGCCGTGCGTCCGGGGCGGCCGGCCAGCATGCGCCGCTCGGCGCTCGGCGAGCAGATCGCGCTGCGCCGGCGCCTCGGGCTCCCCTGGCACGACTTCGCGCTCGAGTGGCACGAGCGCCTCGCCTACCCGCTGGCGGTGGTGCCCGCCGCGCTCGTCGCGCTCGGGCTCGCCCTGCGCCGGGAGCGCCGCGGGCATCTCACCGCGGCGCTGGTGGAGGCGGTGGGGATCTCGCTCGCGTTCTGGGGCGCGCAGGCGATCTGCACCTCGCTCGGCGGCGCGGGCCGGATCCCGCCGGCGGCCGCCGCCTGGGCGCCCGACGTCCTCTTCCTCGCCGCCGGGCTCCTCGCCCTGCGGCGGCTGGCATGACCTCGCCCCGGCTGGAGCGCGCGCTCGAGCGCGCGGCGGCGCTCGGCGTCCTCGCCCACGCCGCCTTCCTGCCCATCTCCATGGCCGGCATGCAGATCGGCCTCGCCGTGGCGGCGGGCGCGCTCCTGCTGCTCCGCCTGGGCGGCCGCCGCGTCTGGGCGCGGAGCGGCCTCGACCTCCCCTGCCTCCTGCTCCCGGCGGCGTGCGTCGTCTCCCTGGCGACGGGCGCGCTCGGCGGCTCGCCGCCGGTCGGCCTGCACGAGGCGACGCTGTGGCGCTCGCTGCTCGCCGCCCCGGTGCTCCTCTCCGCCGTCGAGGTGACGCGCGGCCGCCCCGGCGCGGAGGATCCGGGCGGGCCGCGGCGCCTCGCGCTCGCCGCCCTGGGGGTCTGGGCGGTGGCCGCGCTCGTCCCGAGCGCGATCGCCTGGGTGCAGTTCCGGACCGGGTTCGACCCCCTCTTCGCGCTCGGGCTCCGGCGCGAGCCGGTCCGGGCGGTCGTCCCCATCTACCCGGGGCGCTTCGCCGCCGTGGGATTCTTCCGCTGGTACCAGCGGCTCGCGCACAACCTCACCCCGCCGCTCTGCGTGGCCGCGGCGCTCGCGCTCGCACCCGGCCTCGGCGCGCGCCGGCGCGCGCTGCTCGGTCTCGCGGCGCTGGCGGCCGCGGCGGCGGTGGTGCTGACGCTCTCTCGGTCGTCGTGGGCCGGGCTGGTCGCGGCCGGGCTCCTGCTCGCGCTCTCCGGCGCCGTGCCGCGCCGCCGGGCGGTGCCGCTGGTGCTGGCCGGGGCGCTCGCCATGGCGCTCCACCCGGGCGTGCGCACCCGGCTATCCCACCTGCGCGATCCGACCATCAACGACGACCGCAAGGCGCTCTGGTCGGTGTGCCGCGCGGTGGTGGACGACCACCCGCTCGGCGGCGTGGGCTTCGGCAACCTCCCGCGGCGCAGCCGCGCCTACTACGAGCGGCTCGCCATCCCCGCCAACTACCCCTGGCGCGGCTGGTGCCACGACAGCTTCTTCACGGCGCGGGCCGAGGGCGGACCGCTGCTCCTCGCGGCGCTGACCGCGTTCTGGGCGCTCCTGGCTCGCGCCTTCCTGCGCCTGCGCCGCGAGGCGACCTCGCCGGCGGCACGGCTCGCCGCGACCGGCGCGCTGGCCGCGCTGGTCGCGATGCTCGGCAACTCGCTCTTCCACGACCTGCTCTACTCCAGCGAGGCCATGTTCGGCCTCGGCTTCGCGCTCGGGATGGCGGCGGCGCTCGCCCGCGCGCCGGCGGCCGCGGCCGCCGCCGGCGCGGGGGATCAGGCCGGGTGCACGCGCCGGCGGCCGCCGGTCAGCGCCGCATAGACGCCGAGCGTCTCCTCGGCGCAGGTCTCCCAGGAGAAGGCGCGCGCCCGGGCGCGGGCCCGGGCGAGACGCTCCGCCAGCGCCGGCCCGCCGGCCAGCACCTCGCAGATGCGCGCGGCGAACTCCCCGGGCGAGCGCGGCGAGGCGTAGAGGACGGTGTCGCCCCCCACCTCGCGCAGCGCGCCGATGTCGCTCGCCACGGCTGGCGCGCTGGCCGCCATCGCCTCGCACAGGGAGATCCCGAATCCCTCGTAGAGCGAGGGGAGCACGAAGCAGGCGGCCCCGGCGTACAGGTCCGACAGCTCCGTGTCGGGCACCGCCCCGGTGAGGCGGACCCAAGGCGCCAGCTCGTCCAGGGGGAGCGGGCCCGCCCAGCCCTGGCGGCCGACGAGGACGAGCTGCAGGTCGGGGTGCACGGCGCGCAGGAGCCGGAACGCCTGGAGCAGCACCGGGATGTTCTTGCGCGGCTCGAGCGTCCCCACGGCGAGCAGGTAGGGCGCCGGCGGGGGCGCGGCCCGGCGCGCCTCGAAGAAGAGCGGGAGGACGCCGTTGTGCGTGACGTGGACGTGCTCCGGCGCGACGCCCAGCGTCTCGACGAGGTCGCGCCGCGAGGACTCGCTCACGGTGAGGATGCCGGCGGCCCGGCGCAGCGCCTGCTGGTAGAGCGGCCCGTAGTAGTAGCGCATGCCGCGCGAGATGGTGTCGCGGTGCAGCCAGGGCGTGGCGTCGTGCACGGTGATGGCTGCGAGCCCGCGCCAGAGCGGCGGCGTGGGGAAGGCGAGCATGTGCAGGAGGTCGATGCGGGCCCGGGCCGCCGCCATGGGCAGCCAGAGCTGCTCGATGGAGAAGCGGTTCTTGAACGGGGACCGGTGCTGCTCCACCGGCAGCCCGGTGAGCGCCGGCGGCGCGTTCGGGCGCGTGAAGAGGACGAGGTCGCCGGGCGCGCGGCGGGCCATGGCCGCGATGAGCGAGAGCGCGTAGCGCTCGATCCCGGTGAGCCGGTCCGGGCGCACCAGGGTGGCGTCGATGCCGATCCTCATGCGAGCCCGCGCACGGTCGCGGCCCGGTGTAGCACGGCGCGGGCCGGGACACACGGGTCCGGCGGCGCGGGAGCGAGCCGCGCGGCTTCAGCGCAGGTAGAGGGCCCAGGCGACCACGACCCCCCAGCCCAGGACCACGGCGCGCAGCTGCGGGTCGCCGAGGAGCACCCGCTCCGGCTCGCCGCCCCGCCCCTGCCGCGCCACGAGGTAGAGGTAGCGGAAGATCCCGAAGAGCACGAACGGCAGCGTGTACTTGAGCCGGTCGCTCCCGAACTTCGCGACGGTGTCGGGGGCCACCGTGTAGAGCGCGTAGGCGAGGATGGTGCAGGCGGCGACCACGGTGACGAGCTGATCGAGGAGCGCCGGGCTGTAGGCGCCGAGCGCCGCCCGGTGCTCCGCCGCGCCGTCGTCGAGGAGCGCGAGCTCGGCGCGCCGCTTCTCCAGCGCCAGGAAGAGCGCCAGGAGCAGCGTGCAGAGGTAGAGCCAGCCCGAGACCGGGACGTCGATCGCCTCGGCCCCGGCGACGGCGCGCAGCACGAATCCGCCGGCGATGGCGAAGACGTCGAGGAGGGGCAGGTGCTTCAGGGTGCGCGAGTACAGGACCTGGAGTCCGGCGTACCCGGCGGCGCAGGCGAGCACCCCCGGGCCGAGGGCCGCGGCGGCAGCGAGCCCCGAGGCCGCGAGGACGAGGGCGGCGGCGAGGGCGGCGCGCACCGTGAGCTCCCCGGCCGCGACGGGCCGGTGGCGCTTGCGCGGGTGGCGCCGGTCGCGCTCGCGGTCGGCCACGTCGTTGCCGAGGTAGGCGGCGCTCGCCAGGAGGCAGAAGAGCGCGGTCGCAAGGAGCGCGCGCGCGGCGCTGGCGCGGTCGGTGGCGCGGAGCGCGAAGACGAGCGGCGCCAGGACGACCGCGTTCTTCGTCCACTGCGCGGGGCGGAGCGCGGCGAGGAGCGCGGCGGCGGCGCGGCGCCGCGGACCCGGTTCGGCGTGGGACTCGAGCCGCACCGGGGCGTCTTAGCACGGCGCTCCGCGAGCGGCCGCCCGGCGGCGGGGCGGCATCCCCGCGCGCTCGC
>DASTGH010000196.1:0-9380 GCA_035719345.1 Anaeromyxobacteraceae bacterium | reverse complement strand
GTGCGGCCCCCGCCGCGCGGCGCTGGCGCGGCGCGCGGTCGAGGAGCTGGGGGCGGACGCGCTCGTGCTCGACGACGGCTTCCAGCACCGCGCGCTGGCCCGCGACCTCGACGTCGTCGTGCTCGACGCGGTCGACCCGGCCGGCAACGGCCGCCTCCTTCCGCGCGGGCCGAACCGGGAGGGCTTCGCGGCGCTCTCGCGGGCGCACCTCGCCTGGCTCTCGCGGGCGGACGAGGCCGAGCCCGCCGCGCTCGAGGCGCTCCGGGCGCGGGCGCGCGCGGCGACCGGCCGGCCGCCGGTGGAGTCCCGCCACGCCGTCACCGACGTCCTCGACGGCGCGCTCGCGGCGAGCCGCGGGCGCGACGCCCTCCGCGGCCGGCGCGCGCTCCTCCTCTGCGCGCTGGCGCGTCCCGACGGCTTCCGGCGGACCCTCGGCCGCCTCGGCGCGGAGGTGGTCGCGGAGCGCGCGTTCCGCGACCACCACGCGTTCAGCCGAGCCGAGGTGGAGGAGGCCCTCGCCGCCGCCGATCGCGCCGGCGCGGAGGTGGTCGCGACGACCGAGAAGGACGCGGTGCGGCTGCCGCCGGAGGCGGCGCGCGATCCGCGGATCGCGGTCGTGCGCATCGACGCGGAGATCACGGCGGGCGCGGAGGTGCTGGACGCGCTGCTCGACGAGGTGCTGGCGCGGTGGCCGGGGAGGGGAGGGGAGGCGCGGTGAGCCACGAGCCGAATCGAGACCCCACCCCCTCCCCGTCCGCGCACGAGGTCGTTCACCCTGAGCCCGTCGACTCCGCTCAGGGCGGGCGGAGTCGAAGGGCCCCCGGCCCCGTCCTCCCCACCAGGCCCGTCCCCCGCTGGCTCCGCGGCGTCCTCTACGCCCTCGGCGCCGCGCTCGCGTGGCTCGCCTGGGCGCTCGGGATCCGCCGGCGGGTCGTCCTCGCGAACCTCCGCCTCGCCTTCCCCGGGAAGAGCGACCCGGAGCGCCGCGCCATCGCGCGCGCCACCTACCGCAACCTCGGCCGGATGGCCGCCGAGTTCCTGCTCGTCCCGCGCCTCACCCGCGCCGAGGTCGACGCCATCTTCGAGTACGACGGCTGGGACGCCTGGGAGGCGGCGCGCGCCCGCGGGCGCGGCGTGATCGCCTGCACGGCCCACTTCGGCAACTTCGAGGTGCTGGCCGCGGCCCACACGCTGCGCGGGATCCCCATCACCATGATCACCCGCGAGATGGGCAAGAGCGGCGCGAACGACGCCTGGCGCCGGACCCGCTCGCGCGCCGGTGTCGAGGACCTCGTGGTGAAGAAGGGCGAGACGCTCAAGGCCGCCCGCCGCTCCCTCGCCGCCGGGCGCGTGCTCGGTTACGTGATCGACCAGAACCAGCCGCTCCGCCGCGCCGTCTTCCCCACCTTCTTCGGGGTGCCGGCCGCCACCTCGCCCACGCCCGCCGTCCTCGCCATGCGCACCGGCGCCGCCGTCATCTTCATCCTGGCCGTGCCGCTCGGCGGTGGCCGGCACCGCGTGGTCATCGAGGGCCCGCTCGACCCCCCCGCCACCGGCGACCGCGCGGCCGACGTGCTCGCGTTCACCCAGGACCTGAACGACCGGCTGGAGCGCTGGGTCCGGCTGCATCCGGCGCAGTGGTACTGGCTGCACCGCCGCTGGAAGACGCGCCCTGCCGCCGAAGGGCGCGACCGGGGTCCCATTGACCGGGGTACCCCTTCGCGGTAGGAAGCGCCTCGATGCGCCGCCCCGAAGCCGTGCACGCCACCGCCCACCTCGCCGGACTCGTGGGGCGGCTGGCGGGCGTCGAGGTGGTGGTGGTCGGCGACTTCGTGGCCGACGAGTACGTCTACGGCGAGACCGACCGCATCAGCCGCGAGGCGCCCGTCCTCATCGTCCGCTTCGAGCGGAGCGAGCTGAAGCCGGGCGCCGCCGGCAACGCGGCGCAGAACCTGGCGGCGCTCGGCGTGCGGGTGCGGGCCGTCGGCCTCGTCGGCGACGACGCGCTCGGCGAGACCCTGGTCGGCGCGCTCGCCGCCTCCGGCGTCGACGTCGCGGCGCTGCAGCGCATCCGGGGCCGCGCCACCGAGTCCAAGACGCGCATCCTGGCGGGCGGGCGCTCGACGCGCCGCCAGCAGATGCTGCGCGTCGACCGCGCGCCGGCGGAGCCGCTCCCGGCGAGCGCCGAGCCGAAGCTGGTCCGCGAGCTGCTGCGGGCGGCGAAGGGCGCGCGCGCGGTGCTCGCCAGCGACTACGGCTCCGGCGCCATCGGGTCGGCCGCGCTGCAGGCGCTCCAGGACCTGCAGGGCAGCGGGCTGCCCGTGTGCGTCGACTCGCGCTACCGGCTCGTCGAGTACACCGGGCTCGGGCTGCTCAAGCCGAACGAGCCCGAGCTGGAGGCGGCCACCGGGATCTCGGTGAAGGCGCCCGGCGGCCTGGAGCGCGCGGCGCGGGCGCTCCTGCGCCGCTCCGGGTGCGAGTCGCTGCTCGTCACCCGCGGCCGCAACGGCATGTCGCTCTTCCGCAAGGGCGCGCCCGCCCTCCACATCCCGCCCCACGGGGCCGCCGACGTGGTGGACGTGACCGGAGCCGGCGACACCGTGGCGGCCACCTACACCGCCTCCATCGCCGCCGGCGCCAGCCCCGAGGACGCGGCGCGGCTCGCCAACGTGGCCGGTGCCCTGGTCGTGCAGAAGGCCGGCACGGCCACGGTCTCGCGCGAGGAGCTGCTCGCGGCGGTGGCCCAGGGCTGAGATGGGCGCGCGCCGGCTCTCGCTCCACGACCTGCCCGCCTACCGCGCCGAGGCGACCGCCGCCGGCCGGACCATCGCGCTCGCGAACGGCGTCTTCGACCTCTTCCACGTCGGCCACCTCCGGTACCTGGAGGGCGCGCGCGCCCTGGCCGACGCGCTGGTGGTGGCCGTGAACAGCGACGCCTCGACCCGGCTGCAGGGGAAGGGCCCGGGTCGGCCGGTCGTGCCCGAGGCCGAGCGCGCCGAGATCGTCGCCGCCCTCCGCTGCGTCGACGCGGTCGTCCTCTTCGACGCCCGGGACGTCGTGCCGGTCATCCGCGCGCTCCGGCCCGACGTGCAGGTGAAGGGGACGGATTACACCCCCGAGACCATCCCCGAGGCGAAGGAGGTCCAGGCCTACGGCGGACGCGTGGCGGTGGCGGGGGACCCGAAGGACCACTCGACGACGGAGCTGATGCAGAAGCTGACGCGGCTGAAGGTGTGAGGGCGGGGACCATGCGCATCTCCGGCTTCTCCTTCGTCCGCGACGCGGTCCGGCTCCGCTATCCCGTCCTGCCCGCGCTCCGCTCCATCCTCCCCCTCGTCGACGAGCTCGTGGTCGCCGTCGGCGCCTCCTCCGACGGCACGCTCGACCTCGTCCGCTCGCTCGGCGACCCGCGCCTCGTCGTCGTCGAGACGCGCTGGGACGAGGCGCTCCTCGAGCGCGGGCGCGTCCTGGCCGAGCAGACCGACCTCGCGCTCTCGCGCTGCACGGGCGACGTCGGCCTCTACGTCCCGGCCGACGCGGCGCTCCACGAGGACGCCCACCCGGCGGTGCGCGCCGCGCTGGCGCGCCTCGCCGACGACCGCCGGCTCGAGGGACTCGTCTTCGACTACGTCCACTTCTACGGGTCCTTCCACACCGTGGGCGTGTCGCGCCGCTGGTACCGGCGCGAGGTGCGGGCGGTGAAGCTCGGCCTCGGCGTCCGCTCCTGGCGCGACGCCCAGGGCTTCCGCCTCGGGCCGGGCGAGGGGGCGCGCAAGCTCCGCGTCGCGCCGAGCGGCGGCCGCATGTACCACTACGGCTGGGTCCGCCCGCCCGAGGCGCAGAAGCAGAAGCTCGCCGAGTTCGAGCGGCTGTACCACGGCGACGCCGCGCGCGTCCGCCGGCTGGCCGAGGGCTTCGCCTACGATCCGGGCGAGAAGGTCCGCGCCTTCGCCGGCACGCACCCGGCGCCCATGCGCGAGTGGGTGGCGCGCGAGGACTGGGCCTTCACGCCGCGCCCGCGGCGGCTGCGCGCCGGGCACCTGCGCGAGGACCTCCTCGACCTCTTCGAGGCCGCCACCGGCGTCCGCATCGGCGAGTACCGCAACTACGAGATCGTGCGGTGAGGATCCTCGAGCTGCTCAGCTCGCCCGTCTGGACGGGCCCCGCCGAGCCGATGGCCTCGGTGGCGGCGTATCTGCGGGGCAGGGGGCACGAGGTGGAGGTGGCGGTGGATGGGCGCCGTCCGGGGGATCTCCGCGAACGGCTGCGCGCGCTCGGGTTCCCGCCGCGCGACGACCTCGTCCTCTCCACGAAGGGGTTCCCGCCGAGCCTCCTCGGCGACGCGCGCCGCCTGGCGCGCCTCGGCGCCCGGCTCGACGTGGTGCACGCGCACTTCTCGAACGATCACGCCGCGGCCCTGCTCGGGCTCGCCCGCCGGCGCGAGCGTCCGCGGCTGGTGCGCACCGTCCACTCCTCGCGGTCGCTGCGCGAGCGCGCGCTGCAGCGCGCGGCCCACCGCCGCACCGACGGCCTCGTCGCCGTGTGCGAGGCGCACGCCCGCGCCCTCGTCGAGCGCTTCCGCGTGCCCGAGGCGCGCGTCCTCGCCACCCGGGGCGCGGTGGATGCGCGTGCCTTCGGCCCCCAGGGCCCCGACCTGCGCGCCGCGCTCGGGCTGGCGCCCGGCCAGCCGGTCGCCGGCATCGTCTCGCGGGTGAAGCCCGACCGCCGCCACGCCGAGCTCGTGGACGCCTTCCGCGCCGTCGTCGACCGGCTCCCGGACGCGCGGCTGGTGGTGGTCGGCCGCGGCGAGGGCCTGGAGGCGGTGCGGGTGCGCGCCGCGCACCGCGGGCTCGAGCGCGAGGTGCTCTTCGCCGGGTACCGCACCGGCGCCGAGCTGGCGGCCGCGTATCGCACCCTGGACGTGAAGGTCCTGCTGGCCGAGGGGAACGACGGGACGTGCCGGGCGCTCCTCGAGGCCATGGCCTGCGGCCGGCCGGGGGTGGCCTACCGCTTCGGCGCGCCCGCCGAGGCGATCGTGGACGGCGCGACCGGACTCCTGGCGGAGGAGGGCGACGTCGCCGCGCTCTCGGCGGCGCTCGTCGAGCTCCTCGCCGCCCCGGCGCGCGCCCGCGCCCTGGGGATGGCCGCGCGCGAGCGGGTGCGCGCGCTCTATACCGAGGAGGCGCGCGGCGCCGCGGTCGAGGGCTTCCTCGAGCGGCTGCTCGGCATGCCGCCCGCCGTGGCATGATGGCGGCGCTGCTCGGTGAGATGAGTCTCGACGATGGGGGGTCTCGGGGGGAGAGTTTCTCCCCCCGGAGTGAGGCGCCGTCAGGCGCCGGATCTAGATCATGGCGGCGGAAACGACGCTGAGGCTCGGCTCGACTCGGCGCCGCCATGAGAGGAGGCGCCATGCCGCTCGCGCAGGACCTGAAGGACATCCTCGCCTGCCCCAAGTGCAAGGGCGAGCTCGAGTTCCACGAGGACCGGGCCGAGATCCACTGCCGCCGCTGCAAGCTCGCCTACGCCATCCGCGACGACATCCCGGTCATGCTGATCGACGAGGCCAGGCCGCTGCCTTGACCGAGCCGCGCTCCGTCCTGGTGGTGGCGCCCGGCTACCTCGGCGACACCGTCTTCCTCGGCCCGGCGGTGCGCGCGATGGCGGGGCGCTGGCCGGCGGCGCGCGTCGCGCTGTGCGTGACGCCGCGGGGAGCGCCGGCGGCGCGGCTCCTGCCCGGGTGCGCCGAGGTCGTGGTCTACGACAAGCGCGGCCGCGACGCCGGGCTGGTCGGGCTGTGGCGCACGGCGCGCCGCTTGCGGGCGCTCCGGCCGGACGTGGCGCTCGTCGCGCACGCCTCGCCGCGCTCCGGGCTCCTGGCGCGGCTCTCCGGCGCGCCGCGGCGGGTGGGATGGGCGCCGCTCTGCACCGAGCGCGTGCCGCTCGACCGGCGGCTGCCGTTCGTGGACCGGGTGCTGGCGCTGTCGGCCCGCGTCGGCGCGCCCGGCGACCCCGCGCTCCGGCTCGACGCCCCCGCGGCCCGGGCCGCCTACGCCGAGGGCGTGCTCCAGGGCGCGCGCCCGCCCATCATCGGCATCGTCCCCGGCGCGGAGTGGCCGACGAAGCGCTGGGGCGTGGAGCGCTTCGCCCGCCTCGCCGCCGAGCTCTCCCGCCGCGGCGGGACGGTGCTCCTCCTGGGCGCGCCCTCGGAGCGGGCCGACGCGGAGCGCATCCGCGAGCTGGCGGGCGCGGCCGTCCGCGACGCGACCGGCAACACCATCGAGGAGGCGATCGCGCTGCTGGCGCGCTGCGATCTGGTGGTGGGCGGCGACACCGGGCTCGTGCACTGCGCGCGCGCGCTGGGGCGCCCGGTGGTCGCCCTCTTCGGCCCGACCGCTCCCGGCCGGCACCACTTCACGGAGCGCGAGCGCGCCCTGGCGGCGGGCATCGCCTGCCAGCCCTGCCACGACCACGGGCCGACGCGCTGCCCGCTCGGACACCACGACTGCATGCGCCTCCTGGCGCCGGAGGCGGTGGTGGCCGCGAGCGCGGCCGCGCTCCTTGACGCTCCCCACGCGTGACGTTACGGTCCGGCGCACATGATCCGCAGCATGACCGGCTTCGGCGCGGGGCGGGCGGCGCACGGCGGCGAGGGCGTCGACGTCGAGGTGCGCTCGGTCAACCACAAGTTCTGCGAGGTCAAGGTACGGCTGCCGCGCGAGCTGACCGCGCTGGAGACCGAGATCCAGCGCGCGGTGAAGGATCGCCTCGCCCGCGGCGGGGTCGAGGTGACGGTGCGCCGCGGCACCGAGCGCGGCGCGCTCGCACCGCGCGTCGACGTGGCGCTGGCCGAGGCGTACGCAGGGGCCTTCGCCGAGATCCGCGCGCGGCTCGGGCTGCCCGGCGAGGTGGGGCTGGCCGACGTGCTGCAGGCCGAGGGCGTGGTCACGCTGCAGGAGCGGGCGGTCGATGGCGAGGCGGCCCGCGCCGCCGCCGCCGCCGCGCTGGCGTCGGCGCTGGAGACGCTCGAGGCGATGCGCGCGCGCGAGGGCGAGGCGCTGGGGCGCGACCTGGACGGGCGGCTCTCGCAGGTCGAGGCGCTGGTCGGCCGCGTCGAGGTGCTGGCCCCGCAGTCGATCGAGCACTACCGGACGCGGCTCCACGAGCGCATCGCCGAGGTGGCGCGCGGGTTCACACCCGATCCGGCCCGGCTGGCGCAGGAGGTCGCCATCTTCGCCGACCGCATGGACGTGTCGGAGGAGATCACGCGGCTGCGCTCGCACGTGGCCCAGACGCGCGCGCTGGTGCGCGGCGACGAGCCCGCCGGCCGCAAGATGGAGTTCCTCGTCCAGGAGATGCACCGCGAGGCGAACACCATCGGCTCCAAGTCGCAGAGCGCCGAGATCGCGAGCGTGGTGGTCTCCCTCAAGGCCGAGATCGAGCGGATGCGCGAGCAGGTGCAGAACGTCGAATGAGCGAGCAGGCCACGCCGCCCCGTGCAAGCCCGCAGCGAGCAGGCCGCAGGGCCGTGAGCGAGCGAGGAGCTTGCGGCGGCCGGGTACCCGCGCCGCGCGTCCCACGTGCGCGGCGTGGGTGCGTCGACGAGCTCGCCGAGCGGAGCGAGGCCATCGAATGACGCTTTCCCGGGCCGGCCTGCTGCTGGTGCTGTCGGCGCCCTCCGGCGCCGGCAAGACCACCCTGGCGCGCCGCTTCGTGGCGGCGCACGACGATGCGGCCTTCTCCGTGTCCGCCACCACGCGGGCGCCGCGCGGCGCGGAGCGGGACGGGGTCGACTACCACTTCGTCACGCCGGAGCGGTTCGCGGCGCTGGTGGCCCAGGGGGCGTTCGCCGAGTGGGCCGAGGTGCACGGCCAGCGCTACGGGACCTTGCGCGACACGGTGGAGGAGACGCTCCGCCACGGGCGGCTGGCGGTCTTCGACATCGACGTGCAGGGCGGCGAGCAGGTGAAGGCGCTCTGGCCGCGGCAGGCCGTCACCGTCTTCGTGCTGCCGCCGTCCATGGCGGAGCTGGAGCGCCGGCTGCGCGCGCGCTCGACCGACCCCGACGCCGCCATCGCGCGGCGCCTGGCAGCGGCGCGGGCGGAGATCGCACGGGGCGGAGCGGGCTACGACTACGTGCTCGTGAACGACGACCTCGACGTCGCTCACGCGCAGCTGGAGGCCCTCGTGAGCCACGAGCGGGCGCGGCTGGAGGGGACGCCCGATCCCGCCGCCGAGCGGACCGCGTCCGCCGTGCGGGCGGCGCGCCCGGATCTCGCGCGGTGGACGGGCTGATCGCGTGCCGGCGCTCCCCGCCCGGCCGGGGGGCAGGCGCCGCCCCGGTCCGCTTGACACTCCCCCGCGGGCGGCAGTAGAACCCGCGCCCTCGCCGAAGGAGCGGCCGGATGAAGCATCGAGATTCCTCCGGTTCTCTCCCTTGACGAGCCCGCCGCGACGGGGCTAGAAGCAGCGCCCCGGCGCCAGGTTTCCGAAGGGGTGGACACCTCGGAAAGAAACCTCTTGACGGGAGCTTCGAGCGGGGGTAGAAGACGCGCCCACTCGACAGCGAGAGGCCACCGGGGCGTGAGGCGTTCCCGGAGGACCTTGACGAGTGGCGGGACGCAGGTGTAGAAGCAGCGCCCCGCAGTCGGGAAGGACGGCGGTGACGAGCCGGCGAAACCTTCTTGACGAAGCTGGGAAGTGGGCGTAGATCCACTCCCCCCTGACGCAGCCCGGTAGTCTTCGCGACTCCGCGACGGTCAAGGGCTCGGACTCGAGGAAGGTTTCTCGAAGCCGGGGATGCGCTCGGTCTTTGAAAACTGAATAGCAAGCATACGACGAATGCGGTCCCGCATTCCGTTGAGTTTGCAAACACATACGCAGTACACCATGCCAGTTCCTCGAAAGAGGAAGGGCAAGGGTCGAAATCTCTTAATTGGAGAGTTTGATCCTGGCTCAGAACGAACGCTGGCGGCGTGCCTAACACATGCAAGTCGAGCGAGAAAGCCCGCAAGGGTGAGTAAAGCGGCGCACGGGTGCGTAACACGTGGGTAATCTTCCTTGGAGCTCGGAATAACTCCCCGAAAGGGGTGCTAATGCCGGATAAGACCACGGGGTCCTCGGACCCTGAGGGAAAAGGCGGCCTCTGTATACAAGCTGTCACTCCAAGATGAGCCCGCGGCCCATCAGCTCGTTGGCGGGGTAATGGCCCACCAAGGCTACGACGGGTAGCTGGTCTGAGAGGACGATCAGCCACACTGGAACTGAGACACGGTCCAGACTCCTACGGGAGGCAGCAGTGGGGAATCTTGCGCAATGGGCGAAAGCCTGACGCAGCAACGCCGCGTGTGTGATGAAGGTCTTCGGATCGTAAAGCACTGTCG
>DASTGH010000195.1:0-4550 GCA_035719345.1 Anaeromyxobacteraceae bacterium | reverse complement strand
GTAGCCCTCGGGCGCGAGCACGTCCACCCCCAGCGCGACCCGCGGATCCTTCGGGTCCTTCTTGAAGTAGAACGCCTTCATCTCCGCCGGGTAGCGGTGGACCATCACCGGGCGGTCGAACTGGCTCGCCACCACCGTTTCCTCGTCGCCGC
Organism: Anaeromyxobacteraceae bacterium; assembly: GCA_035719345.1. Classification (GTDB taxonomy): domain Bacteria; phylum Myxococcota; class Myxococcia; order Myxococcales; family Anaeromyxobacteraceae; genus Anaeromyxobacter_A. Next base: position 4,398 of record DASTGH010000195.1, on the reverse strand, counting down.
CGATGTCGTCGCCCCACTTCATCGGGTGGCCCGCCTTCTGGATCACCTCCACGGCGTCCGTGTAGGTGATCCGCGGGAAGGGCGGCTTCACGTTGCGGAGCTTCCCGACGTCGCGCTCCAGCACGGTGGTGAGCTCCTTCTCGTGCTTGCCGAGCACCGTCTGCACGACGTGCGAGACGAACTCCTCCATGAGCTGCATGTCGCCGTCGAGGTCCATGAACGCGACCTCCGGCTCGACCATCCAGAACTCGGTGAGGTGGCGGCGCGTCTTCGACTTCTCGGCGCGAAAGGTCGGCCCGAAGCAGTAGACCTTCCCCAGCGCCATGGCCGCCGCCTCCATGTAGAGCTGGCCGGACTGGGTGAGATAGGCCTTGCCGAGGTCGAAGTAGGGCACCTCGAAGAGCGTGCTCGTGCCCTCGCAGGCGGCGGGCGTGAAGATGGGCGCGTCGACCAGCGTGAAGCCGCGCCCGTCGTAGAAGTCGCGGATCGCCTTCTCCACGGTGTGGCGCACGCGCAGGATGACCGCCTGCCGCTGCGAGCGGAGCCAGTTGTGCCGCTGCTCCATGAGGAACGCGACCCCGTGCTCCTTGTGCCCGAGCGGGAACTCGCGCGCCGGCCGGGCGAAGATCTGGAGTCCCTTGACGTCGAGCTCGAAGCCGATGGGAGCGCGCGCGTCCTTCTTCACGAGCCCGGTGACGGCGAGCGACGTCTCCTGGGGCAGATGGTCGGCCTCGACGAACACCTCGGGCGGAACGTTGCCCTTGAACACGACGCACTGGATGACGCCGGTGCCGTCGCGCACCTGCAGGAAGTGGAGCTTCCCGGACGAGCGGCGGCCCTGCAGCCAGCCGTGCAGCGTGATCTCCTGGCCCTCGTGCTGTGCGATGTCGGCGATGTGGACGGGCGGATACATGGCGGTTTCCGGGCCCCCGGGGCGGTTTCGGCGAGGGCGGGACTATAGCGCGGAAGCGCGCAGCAGACGTCGCTTCCGGACCGGCCGGGTCCGTCCCCGGCGGGGAGCGAACCTCCGGCGCGGGAGCCCACGTGAGGGTCTGCTTCGCCGATCAACCTCAGGTGAAATTCAGGTGACCCTCGAAATCGTCCGGGAGTAAACGAGCGCTGCCCTCGCCATCATCCGTGAGTAGAAAAGAATACCTTCGCGGGCCGTGAACATGCGCTTGCGCTCCGCGCGGTGCGCCCCGTCGTCGGGTACGTACATATCGTTCTAGAACTGCAAGTGCCCACGATCGCGACGTCTGGACGTGCGACGCGCAAGGTGCCGCGCTCGCGTGTCTCGATGAAGGTCGGCGGCTGGCTCACCGCGACGGTCGGGAGCGGCGCTCCGGGGGGTGGTCCCCCGCGGCGCCCTCCCCCGGAAACACGGAGGGCAGCACCGCCATGAAGTCCACCCGCCTCACGCTGCGGCTCGTCGCCGCGGCGCTCCTCGCCACCACCGCAGTCCCCGCGCACGCCGTCCTGCTGGATCACGGTCCGGCGGATCCGCTCCTCGTCTTCCCCATCTGGTACCGCGACCTCAACGGGCTCGCGATGAAGGAGTGCCTCTCGACCGTCGCCTCTCCGAACCCGGGTTCGCTGGGCAAGCCGATGTGCTTCCCGCTGAACCCCGATCCGGCCGGCTTCGCCGGCAACGTCGGCCCGGAGGTGTTCTACAACGGCCTCAACATGGCCGTGAGCGGGCCGGCCTTCAGCCTCAAGTACGTGGCCGCGGTGGAGGCGTCTTACATCCCGGCCGGCCTCCCCGTGCACGGCACCGAAGCGGTGTTCTCGCGCCTCCGCTTCACGGGCAACGTGTCGGTCGCCGGCACGTACAAGATCACGCACCCCTTCGGCGTGGAGGTCATCAACGTCAAGCCCGCCGACCTCGGCGCGCGCGCCATCTTCACCACCATCGACGTGCCGTTCGCGTCGCCCGGCAACTTCGACGGTGTCCTCGCCGGCAACATGGGCCCCTGGCTGCAGTGGGACTTCGTGGACGTCGGCTTCACCCTGACGAACTCGGCCGGCGAGCAGTTCGTCTCCGACCCGAACTTCTTCCACACCTTCACGGGCAGCCCGTTCCTCACGAACTTCCTCCGCGTCGACGGCCCGGTGGGCTCGAACCTCGACGGCGTCGGCAACGACTTCATCCAGACGCCGCTCGGCAACCTGGTGGGCCAGATCTACACGGCCGCCATCCCCACGCCCCTCACCATCAAGCGCGCCACCTACGACCGTGACCCGGTCAAGGGCAAGGTCGGCATCGACGTGTGGGCCACCTCCGCTCCCGGCGCCACCATGATCCTCACCGGCGCCGGCATGCCCAGCGTCAAGATGCTCGGCGACGCCCTCGGCAACTACTTCTCGCACATCGAGACTCCCATCGCCGTCCTCCCCCCGACGACCATCCAGGTCACGAACACCACCAGCGTCCCGGTCAACAGCGCCACGGCGCAGCTCGTCGACCTCGTGACCATCAACACCGCCACGTTCGACAGCCTCACCCGCTCCCTGAGCCTCACCGCCGGCTCCAGCGACCTGGTCGCTCCCGGCCCGGCGCTCGACATGGTCGGCCCGCTCGGTGGCCGCCTCACGGCCGGCGCCTACAGCACCGTCCTCGCGGCCGGCGTGCTGCCCCCGACCACCGTCTCCGTCATCTCCGGCGCCGGCGGCAAGGACACGCAGTCGGTCGCCGTCCTCCCCAACAACGCGGCCTTCACGGTCTCGCCGGTCGCGGTCGCCGACGTGGTCACGACGAACGAGAACACGGCCCTCGCCATCAACGTCACGGCCAACGACGCGGTCATCACGCCCGCCTCCGTCATCGTCATCAACCCGCCCGCCAGCGGCACCGCCGTCCCGGTGGCGGCCACCCCCGGCGTCGTCACCTACACGCCGAACAACGGCTTCTTCGGCGTGGACACCTTCCAGTACGTCGAGATCGACGCCGCCGGGAACGTGTCGAACCTCGCCACGGTCACGGTGAACGTGGTCTTCGTCGCGGTCGGCCCGACGGCCAACGCGGATGACTTCGCCATGATCCAGAACAGGACGACGCCGCTCGTCGGCCGCACCATCAACGTGCTCGCCAACGACACGGCCGCGGCCGGCACCGCCATCAACCCGGCCTCCGTCAAGATCAGCTCGGCCCCGCTGCACGGCACGGCCGTGGTGAACGCCGACGGGTCGATCACCTACACGCCGGTCCTGAACTACACCGGGGCGGACAGCTATCAGTACACGGTCGCCAACACCGCTGGCGCCGTGTCCACGCCCGCCACCGTCAGCATCGTGGTCGAAGGCGGCGCGGAGGTGCTCTCCATCTCCAAGGCCACCTTCCGCGTCTCGACCTCGAAGTGGACCATCGTGGGCAGCACCAACTGGTTCGGCGCGACGCTCCTCCACACCACCGCCACCTGCTGGGTGGGCAAGGGCGTGGCGGCGGGCCCCCTCATCGGCACGGCCGCGATCGACACCACGGGCAAGTTCCAGCTCGTGCCGCCGACGCTGACCGATCCTCCCCCGGACGCGACCAACATCTTCACGTGCCAGACGTCGAACGGCGCGGTGGTCTCGGCGGTGGTGGTGCGCAACTGACGTAAGCCGTCACGCTGCCCGAGGTGCCCGAGGCCCCGGTTCCGCGAGGAGCCGGGGCCTCGCCTTCGAGCGACGCGAGTTTCACTCGTGGTCGGTGCTCGTTCGGGCACACCCACGGCGCGTCGCTCGCGCGCGAGACGCGGATCCGCCCGAAGCGCATGCGCTTTCTCCGTACCGTGGCGTTTGTGTGACGTTCGTGCCGCGATCATGTGACGCCCGCCGTCCCCGGCCGCCGGGTCGTCACTCGCAGAAAGTAGGCGGCCTGGCTCAACCGCGGACTTTCGAAGAATTGGCGTTCCCGGAGGGTGGTCCTCCGGGAACTCCCTTTCTCCGAGAACACGGAGGGCTATCCGTCCATGAAGTCGACCCGCACGCTGCTGCGGCTGACCGCCGCTGCGCTCCTCGCCGTCGCCGCCGTCCCCGCCCACGCCGTCCTGCTGGACCACGGTCCGGCAGATCCCACCCTCGTCTTCCCGCAGTGGTACCGCGACCTGAACGGTCTCGCGCTGTCGGAGTGTCTGTCGAAGACGATCGACCCGAACCCGGGCGCGGGTTCGTTCCCGCTCTGCTTCCCGGCGAACCCCGACCCGGCCGGCTTCGCCGGCAACGTCGGCCCCGAGGTCTTCTACAACGACCTCGTCACCAAGGTGAAGGGCCCGGTCGTCTCGATGAACTACATCGCGGCGCTGGAGGGCGCCTACCTCCCGGCCGGCGTGCCGATCCACGGGACGGAGTCGGTGTTCAGCCGCATCCGCATCATCATCAGCACGAACATCGCCGGCACCTACAAGGTGACCCACCCGT
>DASTGH010000194.1:0-4343 GCA_035719345.1 Anaeromyxobacteraceae bacterium | reverse complement strand
AGCTTCGTCTTGCCGTAGGGCATCTCGTGGGCGCGAGCGATCATCTCCACCAGCCGCCCGTAGCCGCCGCCGCGCTGCGTGGTCTCGCTCTGCAAGAGCCCGAGCAGGAGCCCGAAGCCGACGTCGAAGCGCGAGACGAGCGGCTCCGGCTCCTTGCCCTGCAGCCGCTCGAAGGTGGCGCGGTCCCAGGGCACGTAGCCCTTCTGCGGCGGCTGCTTGCGGACCTGCTTCTTGCCGCCCGACTTCTCCTTCTCGATCTGCCGCTTGTTCTCGATGACGTGCTCGGGCGCCTGCGCCGCCACCCAGCCCTTCTCGTCGAACCCCTTGCGCCCGGCGCGGCCGGCGATCTGGTGGAAGTCGCGAGCGGAGAGGACGGCCGTCCGCTCGCCGTCGAACTTGCAGAGCTGCGTGAAGAGCACCGTGCGGATGGGGATGTTCACGCCGACGCCGAGCGTGTCGGTCCCGGATACCACCTTGAGGAGCCCGGACTGGGCGAGCTTCTCCACGAGCAGGCGGTAGCGCGGCAGGAGCCCGGCGTGGTGAAGCCCCACGCCGTGCCGGACGAAGCGCTGCACGTCCTTTCCGTAGGGCGTGTCGAAGCGGACCCCGTCGAGCGCGGCGCGGATGCGCTCCTTCTCCTCCTTCGAGGAGAACTTCGCCGACATGAGGTTCTGCGCCTGCTCCGCCGCCGCCTTCTGGGTGAAGTTGACGAGGTAGACGGGCGCGCGCTCGGAGGCGACCAGCTCCTCGATGGTCTCGTGGAGCGGCGTCTCGCGCCACTCGAAGGCGAGCGGCACCGGGCGCTGGGCGCTCCTCACCTCCGCCACCCCGCGCCCGGTGAGCCGCTCCAGCCCCTCGCGGATGGTGGAGACGTCGCCCAGCGTCGCCGACATGAGGAGGAAGGTGGTGTCCTGGAGGAGCAGGAGCGGCACCTGCCACGCCACGCCGCGCTCGCGGTCGCCGTAGTAGTGGAACTCGTCCATGATCACGGCGTCGGCGCGCGGCCTCGCCTCGCGCAGCGCCATGCTGGCCAGGATCTCGGCGGTGCAGCAGAGGATGGGCGCGTCGCGGTTGATGGCGGCGTCGCCGGTCATCATGCCGACGCGCTCCGGGCCGAAGGCCTGGCACAGCGCGAAGAACTTCTCGTTGACGAGCGCCTTGATCGGGCAGGTGTAGACGGAGCGACGACCCGAGGCCATCGCCTGGAAGTGCAGGAAGGTGGCGACGAGCGACTTGCCCGAGCCGGTGGGCGTGGCGAGCACGACGTGGCGGCCGTCGAGGAGCGCCAGGATCGCCTCCTCCTGCGCCGGGTAGAGCGTGAGGCCGGAGGCGCTCGCCCAGGAGACGAAGCGGTCGAGGACGGCGTCGGGCGCGAGCGCGGCGCCTTCCGGCGGGAGCAGGGCGGCGAGGGACCCGGGGGCGTTCACGCCGCTCCACTATCACGAAACGCGCCGCCGCCCTCGGCCGGCGCGAGGTCGTGGACTGGCGGTGACGGGGCAAACCAGGGAGAATGACCGCCTGCTCCAGGGAGGCCTCATGAAGAAAGGCCGTTACGAGCTGATCGCCTTCGGCTTCGGCCTCTTCCTCCCCGTCCTCTCCACCTTCATCGCCACGCTCCACCGCACCGGGTCGATCGCGCCCGGCGCGCTGCTCGAGACGCACCTGGGCGAGCCGCTGCTCTGGATCATGGACACCACCCCGGCGGTCATGGCGGCACTCGGCCACCTCATGGCGCGGCAGCACGCCGCGCTGCTCGGGCAGGTGCAGGCCGTCGCGCAGAAGAACGAGAGCCTGGCCGGCGCGGCGCAGGGCCTGTCGCAGGCGGCGCAGCGGCTGCTCGGCAGCGTGTCCGCCTTCACCTCCTCCTCCGCGGAGACGGCGGCCTCGGTGCGGGAGACGACCGCCACCATGGCCCAGCTCCTCCAGACCGCGACCGCGGCGGCGAACACCGCCGAGACGGTCATCGGGCTGGCGCAGCAGTCGGAGCGCGCGTCGGCCGAGGGGCTGCAGGTGGCGGAGCGCTCCCAGGCGGAGCTGCTCAAGCTGGCGGACGAGGTGCGCGAGCTGGCGCGGGGCGTGGAGCGGCTCCACGGCCGCGTGCGCGACGTCTTCGAGATCGCGGCCGTCGTGAACTACATCTCCGACCGCTCCCAGCGCGTGGCCGAGCGCGCCGCGGAGGAGGCTGCCGGCGCCGGCCAGGGCGACGCGATGCGGGGCGTGGCGCAGGAGCTCCGGCGGCACGCCGACGACGCGAAGCGCGCGGCGGCCCAGGTGAAGGGCGTCCTCGCCGACCTGAACCAGGCGATGACGAGCGCGCTCACCGCCGCGCAGAGCGGCGGTCAGCGAGCCGCCGGGGGCGCCCAGGTGGTGCAGCAGACGGCCGACACCATCCGCAAGCTCTCCGGCGCGCTGCACGAGTCGGCGCGCGCCGCCCAGGAGATCGCGCGCGTGGCGCAGCAGCAGGAGAACGGGATCGAGCAGGTCCTGCAGGCGATGCGCGAGATCCACCTCGCCACCGAGGAGAACGTCGCCTCGACCGGCGAGGTGGCGGCGGGGGCGCGCTCGCTCTCCGATCTGGCGGGCTCGCTCGAGCGGGCGAGCGCCTGACCCTCGCGGCGCTGGCCCTCGCCGCCGCGCTCGGCGCGGCGCCGGCGCGCGACGCTCCCGCGTTCCACCTGGGCGGGGTGCCGGTGCAGGTCCGGCTCGAGGTGGTGGCCGAGCCGGCGGGCCCGAGCCCCCCGTTCGCGTGGCGGCGCGAGGGCGACGCCTTCGTCGGGGTGGCGGCCGACGCGCGGCTGCAGGCGACCGTCCGCGTCGCCCCCGACGGCCCGGCCTCGGCGGCGCTCACCTTCGAGGTGGCGTGGCGGGTGGCGGCCGAGGTGGAGCGCGAGGCGGTCCACCTCGTCGTCCCGGGGCGCGGCGCGGCCGTCCATCGCGACCTGGAGCTCCGGCCGCTGCGCGCTCCGCTGCGCGTCGACCGCGGGACCCCCATCGCCGTGCTGGCGGGCGACCTCGCCATCACCGGCGAGGAGGGCTTCCTCGCCGCCCGCGCCGCCCCGGTGCGGAGCGCGGCCGGCGAGGCGGTCGAGGTCATGCTGGTCCGCGACGACGCCGGGGCGCACCCGTTCGCCGTCTACCCCACCTGCCTCCAGCGCATCCCCGGGCTGGCGGAGGGCGGGAGGGTCGACTTCGCGGCGCTCGAGCACAAGCGCTTCCTGGGGCGGACCTCGCGGCGCGCCGGCGAGCGCGGCGCCGCGCGGGCCTCGCTGCGCGCGGTGGCCGCGCCGGCGGTGCCGCTCGTCGTCGAGCGCTGGCCGGCCGGCGCCCGCGCCGCGGTCGTCTTCACCGACCACGCCGACCGGACCGATCCGGTCGCGCTGCGCGCGCTGCTCGACGGCGCCTCCGTCGCGCGGCCGGGCGCGGCGCCGGCCGGCTTCCTCGGGCACGGGGTCCGGCTCACCAAGAGCTTCTTCGTGCGGGCCCGGCGGGGCGGGCTCGACGGAGATCCCGAGGCGCGGGAGCTGGCGGAGCGGCTGCGCGCCGCCGGCTCCGAGGTGGCCTCGCACTCCATCAGCGGCGGCCCGGACGACCGCGAGGCGGTGCGCGCCGGGCTCGCCACGCTGCAGGCGTTCGGCGTGGTGACCTGGATCGACCACGAGCCGTACACGAACTGCGAGGCCATCTCCAGCGAGGGCTGGCGCGCGGAGGGGCGCTACGGCATCCGGGACCTCCTGGCGCTCGCCGGCTTCCGCTGGCTGTGGGAGGCGGGCGACCTCGGCGGCTTCCGGGCGGCGGAGCTCGTCGACCTCTTCTCGGCGCGCCGCCAGGACGAGCCCGATCCCCCCATCTACCCGCTCCCGTTCGACCCGCGGCTGTGGGTGTTCCAGTCCACCATGTTCTACGCCCCTCCCGCGGAGATGGCCGCCGCCGCCTCCGAGGCGGCGCTGGACCGCCTCGAGGCGCGGCGCGGGCTGTTCGTCGGCCACACCTACCTCTCGCCCTCGCCGCGCACGACCAGCCGGCCCGAGCACCGCGCGCGCCTCGTCGTGCGCGAGGCGGCGGACGGGTCGCTCGTCCTCGATCCCGCCTTCGACGCGGCGCTCGCCCGCATCGGCCGCCGCGCGCGCGAGGGGCGCCTCGCGTCGCTCACCTGGGCCGAGGCGGGCGACCGGCTGCGTGCGCTCGGTGAGGTGGTGGTGAGGTACCTCCCCGCCGGCGAGGCGCGCGTCGAGAACCGCGGCGCGCAGCCGCTGCTCGGGCTGACGGTGGCGGCGCCGGCCGCGGGTGAGCTGGAGATCGACGGCGCGGCGCTGCGCGGCCGCGACGGCGCGGCCGGGCGCGCC
>DASTGH010000193.1:0-7598 GCA_035719345.1 Anaeromyxobacteraceae bacterium | reverse complement strand
GCTTCTCGACGCCGCCGTCCACCTCGCGGAGGACCTCGAGGCTCTTCCCGTCCGCCGCGAGCACGAGCCCCGGCTGCCGCTTCTGCTCGGCCTCGCTCTCGAGGCTCTCGTGCTTCGAGGCGAACGTCGCCTGCCCCCAGCCCAGCCGCTCGGCGAGGTACTGCCCGGTCTGGTTCTGGTCGTCGTCGATCGACTGCTTGCCGAGGAGGACGAGGTCGGGCTTCTCGCGCTCGACGAGCTTCTGCAGGACGGCGGAGACGACCACCGGGTCGAGCGGGCCGTCGTGCCGGACGAGCAGCCCGCGGTCCGCGCCCATGGCCAGCGCCGCGCGGATCTCGGTGAGCGAGCGGTCTCCGCCGATGGAGGCGATGACCACCTCGCCGCCGTGCTTCTCCTTCAGCCGCAGCGCCTCCTCGACCGCGATCTCGTCGAAGGGGTTCACCTTGTAGTTGACGCCGTCGGTGACGATGCCCGCGCCGTCGGGCCGGACGCGGATCTTCGACTCGGGATCCTCCACGCGCTTCGCGGTGACCAGGATCTTGAGGGCCATGGGCTCCTCCGTTGATTCCGAAATCAATGCGGGGCCGATCTATCCTTGCGCAGCGCGCCAACCGCCTGCAAGCCGAAAACGACCCGCCGCCCCGTGGGGCCGCGGAGGCTAAGATGGTGGGCGTGACGCGTCCCCGCCTGCGGCTGGGCCATCTCGTCCTCGCGCTCACCGCCTTCACCGCCCTGGCGGTCGGGGCGACCGGAGGCGTGCTCCTGGTGCGGCAGCGCGCCGCGTCGATCGCCGCCCTGGCGGAGCGGCAGCAGCTGCTCGTGTCCCTGCAGGCGCGCCTCGTCGAGGTCGAGGTGGAGCGCCTCGTCGCGGAGCTGACCCGGCTGTCGCAGCTCGCCGAGGTGGACCTCGCCGACGACAACCTCGAGCCGGAGAAGCGCGTGCTCCGCATCGCGCGCCGCGACACGCTGGTCTTCTCCGTGGCCATCGTCATCCTCGACGACGCCGGCCGGAAGCTGTGGGCGGAGCCGCTCGGCGCGACGCTGCGCGGAGACCCGGCCCGGCTCGTGGCCGAGGCGCGGAGCCAGGGCCGGACGGTGGTGGCCTTCGCGCCGGGCGAGATCGAGATCGCGGCACCGGTGGCCGGCCACGGCGCCATGGTGGCGCGGGTGAGCGGCGCGGAGCGCGACCTCTTCGGCGAGGCGCTCCTGCGCACCGTGCGCGGCGGTGCGGTGGAGCTCGTGGCCGAGGAGAACGGCGCGTGGGTTCGCATCGCCGCGGCCGGTGGCGAGTTCCCGCTGCACGGCGACGCGGACGGTCAGTCCTGGCGGGCCGACGCGCGCGGCCGGCGCTGGCTCGTCACCGAGGTGCACCTGCGCTCGAGCCCGCTGGCGATGCGCCTGGCGCAGCCGGCCGAAGCCATCGAGGCGGAGGCGACCCGCCCGCTCAGGGGGCTCGCCGGCATCGCCGGGGGCGCGCTCCTGCTCGCGGCGCTGGGCGGCGCGCTGCTCGGCACCGCCATCCACCGCCTCGAGGCGGCGGAGGTGGAGCTGGGCAAGTCGCGCGAGCTCGCGGCCATGGGTCGCACCGCCGCCGCCATCGCCCACGAGGTGAAGAACTCGCTGAACGGGATCTCGATGTCGCTCGACCTGCTCGCCTCGCGCCGCGCCACCCCCGAGGCGGCCGCGGCGGTCTACGCGCAGGCTCGCACCGAGGTGGCGCGGCTGCGCGAGGTGGCGGACGACCTGACGCTCTTCGCGGCGCCGCCGCGGCTCGACCCCGGCGTGGCCGACCTCGGCGAGCTGTGCCGGCGCGCGGCCGCGCTCACCTCCGACCTGGCCGCCGACTGCGGGGCCGAGGTCCGGCTGGAGCTGCCGCCGGACGGCGATGCGCCCCAGGTCCCCGGCGACGCGCACAAGCTGCTCGGCGCGCTGCAGAACGTGGTGCGCAACGGGATCGAGGCGATGGGGCCCGGCGCCTTCGGCGAGGCGCTGGGCAGCCGCCCCGCCACCCGCGAGCGCGTCCTCGTCATCCGGCTGCACCGGCGCGGCCGCCAGGCGGTGCTCGAGGTCGCCGACCGCGGCCCGGGCATCCCGGGCGACGTCCGCGAGCACCTCTTCGAGCCGTTCGTCACGACCAAGCGCAACGGCACCGGCCTCGGCCTCGCCATCTGCCGGCGCGTGGTCGAGGCGCACGGCGGCACGGTGGAGGCCTCGCCGCGCGAGGGCGGCGGGACGGTCTTCCGTCTTCACCTCCCCATGGTGGCCCCCGCCCTCGCCCCGGCGGTGTCGTCATGAACGGCAAGGTCCTCATCATCGACGACGAGAAGACGTTCCGGGTGGTGGCGCAGGCGGCGCTGGCCGCCGAGGGGCTCGAGGCGCGCACCGCGCACTCCGGGAGCGAGGGGCTGGTGCTGGCGCGCGAGCTGCGGCCGGACGTGGTCGTCCTCGACCGCAACCTCCCCGACGCCGACGGCATGGCCGTGCTGGAGCGGCTGCGCGGGGACGCGCCGGGCGAGGAGCCCATGGTGGTCATGGCCACCGCCTACGGCGAGATCGAGAACGCCGTGCAGGCGGTGAAGGCGGGGGCCTTCGACTACCTGACGAAGCCCATCCAGCTCCCCGCGCTCGTCCTGACGGTGAAGAAGGCGCTCGAGGCGCGGCGGCTGCAGCGCCGCGCGGACGGCCTCTCCGGCGCCGCCCGGCGGCGCATGGAGCGCGGCATGTGCATGGGGGCGTCCGCCGCCATGCGGCGCGTGGTGGACCTCGCCGAGAAGGTGGCGGCCTCGCCCGACACCACCGTCCTCATCGAGGGCGAGAGCGGCACGGGAAAGGAGATCGTCGCCCACCTCGTCCACATGAAGACGCCCGGACGCTGTGACGCGCCGTTCGTCGAGCTGAACTGCGCGGCCATCCCCGAGACGCTCCTCGAGGCCGAGCTCTTCGGACACGAGCGCGGCGCCTTCACCGACGCCAAGCGCGCCAAGCCCGGGCTGCTGGAGGAGGCCGAGGGCGGGACGCTCTTCCTCGACGAGATCGGCGACATGCCGCTCGCCACGCAGGCGAAGCTCCTCAAGGTGCTCGAGACCCAGGTCTTCCGCCGGCTGGGCGGCACGCGCGACATCTCCGCCAACGTGCGCTTCATCGCGGCCACCCACCGCGACCTCATGGGCGGGGTGGAGCGGGGGGCCTTCCGCCTCGACCTCTTCCACCGGCTCGACGTGTTCCACATCGCCATCCCGCCGCTCCGGGAACGGCGCGAGGACGTCCTGCCGCTGGCGCGCTTCTTCCTCGAGGACCTCGCCGCGCGCGCCCGCAAGCCCATCGGCACGCTCGCCCCCGAGACGGAGCGCAGGCTCCTCGTCTACCCGTTCCCGGGGAACGTGCGCGAGCTGCGCAACGTCGTCGAGCGAGCGGTCATCCTGGAACAGGGCCGGACGCTCTCGCCCGACTCGGTGCTCCTGCGCGGCGACGAGCGCGCGGCGGCGGCGCCGCCCGCCGCTCCCATGCCGGCGAGGACGGCCTCCGCAGCGGCCGCCGCGCCGGGCGAGGCCGCCGACGTCGACCGGCCGCCGCCTTCCCTCGACGAGATGGAGAAGGCGTACGTCGAGGGGCTCCTCGAGCGGGCAGGCGGCAACCGGAGCCAGGTGGCGCGGTGGATGGGCGTGTCCTACCCGACGGTGATGAAGAAGATCGCCGACTACGGCATCGACCTCTCCCGCTGGAAGGAGTGATCCCCACCCGCCGCCCCGACTGGGGTCACCCTACAAACTTCTTCGACCCCCGATCGAAGAACCTTCGAGGGTCCCGCAGCTTCCCTTGGCTCCCGACGGCCGGGATCCCGCAGGCTTAGGTGAGCTTCAGCGGTGGCACGCGCCCTGCTCATGGTGGGGGTGTCGTCCGCATCGCCGATCGGCCTGAGCCACCGGTCGGAGGTGCTCGCTCCCGCAGGTTTGCGACCTGCGAAGACCTTTGAGCCGGGTCTTCGGAGATTCGCGCGGGAGAAGCGGGTGGCGGCGGCCTCGAGCCGGGTTGCCGCCGCCCGCGTTTTTTCTTTCCCCGCACGCCTGCCATGTCCATCCTCGGCGGACGTGCTCGTCCACGCCCTCACTCAGTTCGGCTACGCCGCCCTGGTCGTCTCGCTCGTCCTGGGCGGGCTGGGAATGCCGGTCCCCGAGGAGCTGGTCCAGCTCACCGCCGGGTACCTCTCGCGCCGGGGCGTGCTCGAGTTCGCCCCGGCGCTCGCCTGCACCTACGCCGGCATCGTCCTCGGCGACTACCTCTTCTTCCGGATGGCGCGGGTCCACGGGGAGAAGCTCCTCGCCGGCCGCCACGTGGCGCGCCTGCTCACGCCGGCTCGCCGCGCCGCGCTCGACCGGCACTTCGACCGGCACGCGTTCCTCACCATCGTCGTGGCGCGCCACACCTCCGGCTTCCGGCTCGCCGCTTACGCGCTGGCGGCCACCCACGGCGTCCCGCCGCGCACCTTCCTCCTCGCCGACGGGCTCTCGGCCCTGCTCAGCGTGCCGCTGGTCGTGACGCTCGGCTGGTGGTTCGCCGGCCGGATCGAGGAGGTGCGGCAGCGCCTGCACGACGTCGAGCTGGCGCTCCTCGCGGCCGTCGCGGTCGGCGTCGCCGTCTGGCTGGCGGTGCGCTGGTGGCGCGACCGCGAGCGGCCGCCGGCGGGCCCGCCCGGCGACGCCGCGCGGACCCGGCGAGAGCCCTACTCGTAGTCTCTCGCTGGCTCCTCGCCGGCGAGCACCCGCCGCGCGCCGTCGGCCAGCGCCGCGAGCTCGTCCTCGCCGGCGTGCACCGACACCGGCGCGATCCACTCGACGCGCCGGCGCACCGCCGCGACGAGCGTGGCGACGTGGGCGGCACCGCCGGTGAGCAGCACCGCGTCCACCTTGCCCTCCAGCACCACGGCCATCTCCCCCACCGCCTTCGACACCTGGTAGGCCATCGCCTCCATGACGAGCGCGGCGGCGCGGTCGCCGTGCCCGGCGCGCTCCGCCGCCTCGCGCACGTCGCGCGTGCCGAGATACGACTGGAGCCCGCCGTCGCCGAAGAGCCGCCGCTTCAGCGCGCGCGCGTCGGCACCGGGCGCGAAGCACAGGTCGACGAGCGCGGTCGCCGGCACGCCGCCGGCCCGATCCCCGGAGAACGGCCCCTCGTCCTGCGGGTTCACCACGTCCACCATCCGCCCGTCGCGCAGCGCGCAGAGCGAGGCGCCGGTGCCGAGGTGCGCCACCACCAGCCGCAGCGCGGCCAGCGGCAGGCCCGCGCCGGCGGCGTGGCGCCGCGCCACCGCACGCATGTTGAGCGCGTGACAGAGGCTCTTGCGCTCGACGCCGGCGAGCCCGGAGATGCGCGCCACGTCGTCGAGCTCGTCCACCGAGACGGGGTCGACCACGAACGCCGGGCAGGCGTGCTCGGCGGCGATGGCGTGGGCGAGCGGCGCGCCGAGGTTGGCGGCGTGCTCGCCGCGCTCGGCGCGCGCCGCGTCGCGGAGCATCGCCTCGGTGACGCGCCAGGTGCCGCTCTCCACCGGCCGGAAGAGGCCCCCGCGCCCGACCACCGCGCCGAGGTCGCCCGGCCGGACGCCGGCGGCGCCGAGGAAGGTCCGGGCCGCCCGCGCCCGGAGCGGCAGCTGGTCGGCGATGCGCGCCAGGGACGCCAGCTCGCCGTCGTCGTGGCGCTCGTTGCGCTCCGCCACCAGCGCCTCGCCGCGGAAGAGGCCGAGCTTCGTCGACCCGGCGCCCGGGTTCACCACCAGCAGGAGCGGCGCGCTCACGCCGCCCCCCGCGCCACGAGCACGCCGAGCGCCATCGAGCAGAGCTTGTCCATCGCGCCCTCCGCGCGGGACGGGATGAGCACCGGCGCACGCGCCCCCTCGAGCACGTGCGCCACCGGCCGCCGCGCCAGCCAGGTGAAGGCCTTGCCGAGCGCGTTCCCCACCTCGATGGCCGGCACGAGCAGGATGTCGGCCTGCCCGGCCGCCGGGTGGCGGATGCCCTTGGCGCGCGCCGCGTCGACCGACAGGGCGCCGTCGAGCGCCACGGGGCCGAACACCTCGCACCCGGCGATCTCGCCCTGCTCGGCCATGGACGCGAGCGCGGCCGCGTCCTCGGTGTGGGGCATGGCGGACGTGGGCGCCTCGACCGCGCACAGCACCGCCACCCGGGGCCGCGCCACCCCGAGGCGCTGCAGCACCCGCACCGCGTTCTCGAGGATGCGGCGCTTGTCCGCCAGCGACGGGGCGACGTTGACGCCGCCGTCCGTCACCGCGACCAGGCGCGGCGCGCCCGGTCCGTGCTCGGAGAGCATGACGTCGGAGACGAGCCCCGGCCCGCGCAGGCCGACCTCGCGGTCGAGGACGGCGCGGAGCAGGTCCGCGGTGGAGAGCCGCCCCTTGAGGATGATCTCGGCCTCGCCGGCGCGCACCAGCGCCACCGCCCGCCGCCCGGCGCGCACCGCGTCCGGCTCGTGCTCGATGGCGTAGGCGGCAGGGTCCTCCTCCTGCGCCCGCAGCGCCTCCTCGAGGGTGGCGCGATCGCCGAGCAGCACCGGCGCGACCAGCCCGCGCCGGCGCGCCTCGACCGCGGCGTCGAGCGCGCTCTCCGCCTCGGCGCCGGGCACGGCCACGCGGCACGGCCCGCGCGTCACGGCGCGCTCCACCAGCTCCCGCATGGTCCGGATGGGCTGCACGTGCCGTCCTCGCGCCCTGCGGGCGCAGCCCCTTCTCTAGCCCGCCCGCTGGCGGGGCGCCGCGATCCGGGAGGGCAGCGCGTCGTAGAGCTTGCGGCCGCGCGCCAGCGCCTGGCGCCGGGCGTCGAGCCCCTCGGCGCCGCCGTCGGCGAGCGCGGCCTGCAGCGCGGTCTCGGGCACGGGCAGGACCGGCGAGACGACCCCGAGCAGGATGAGACCGACGAGCGCGCTCCCGTCCACGCGGCGGGCGAGCGCCTCCGCCCGCACGCCGACCACGTGCGGCGAGCGCGCGAGCAGCGAGGAGAGGACGTCCTCCGGCGCCCGCTCCAGCCCCGCCCGCATGGGCCAGGTGGGCCGGAGGTGGCGGTTCACCGCGGCGAAGCCGCCGGGGGCGAGCAGCGGGGCGGCGCGCAGCGCCTCGATCTCCTCGAAGGCCACGAGCACGTCCGCCTCGCCCGCGGCCAGGACCGGCGACCAGACCTCCTCGCCCATGCGCACCGTGACGGTGACCGCGCCGGCGCCGCGCGAGGGTACCGGCCACTCGGAGCAGGCGACGTCGAGCCCGGCGTGCACCGCGGCGGCGGCGACGAGGCGCGCCGTGGCGACGACCGGCTGGTCGGCGACGCCGGTGAGGACGACCGAGAACGGAGGCGGCGTCCGCTCGCTCATGCCCGCTCCTCCACCCGTGCGATGGCGCCGGCGCGGCACGCCTGCGCGCACACCCCGCACCCCTGGCACAGGGCGGGATCGATGGCCATGGCCTCGAAGCCTTCGGAGATGGCCGGGCAGCCCAGCCGCAGGCAGGCGCCGCACCGGTTGCAGCGGGCCTCGGCCACCTCCAGCCGGCCGTGCTCCGCCGGCGTGGCCACCGGGCAGCGGCCCCGGGCCACCAC
>DASTGH010000192.1:0-15477 GCA_035719345.1 Anaeromyxobacteraceae bacterium | reverse complement strand
TTGGCCGCAATTTTGCAACTTTTCAAGCTCATTTTCGACTCGGTCTTTTTCTTGCTCAATTTCAAAAGTATTTTTAAATTTTTTTACTTGTCGTAAATAATTTCTATAACTTTGCACGCTATCTAGAAAAGTTTTGGCAGGTGGCGTCGGGGTTCGTGGGGCAGGGGCGGCCCGCCTCGCGGTAGGTCCCGGGCTGCACGAGGACGGTGTCGCCCGCCGCGGCGGCGTCCACCGCTGCCTGGATCGACTCCCCGGGGCGGACCACGTGCACTCGACCGCCGGGCGCGACCGCCTCGTCCTCGTCCGCCTCGGAGCCGAGCGCGCCCGGGCCGGACGAGGCGACGAGGTCGGCCTCGCTCGGCGGCGCCTCGCTCGAGGCCCCGGCGGAGCCCTGACCCGAGCCGCCACAGGCGAGCGCGGCACAGAGCGAGAGCAAGGCGAGCCAGGGCGCGCGCAGCGTCGTCATGTGTCCCTCCGGAAGAAGGTCGCACGGTGCCTAGCCGGGGGAGCGCTCGCCGGCGGCGCCCTCGCGGGTGCACGGCCGGTCCGGCTCGACGCGAGGCGTCGGATCGCGCCCTTCGACTCCGCTTCGCTACGCTCAGGGCGAACGGCCGGGATCGACGCAAGCGGCCAGGCGTCAGACCTCGAGCACGACCTTGCCGACGGTCGCGCCGCCCTGGAGGAGCCGCATCGCCTCCGGCGCGCGCGCGAAGGGCAGCCGCGCGCCGACGTGGGGGCGGCGGCGCCCGAGCCGCGCCAGCTCCATGTACGCCGCCGGCAGCCGGTCGATCGCCTCCCAGAGCCAGATGAGGTTGAAGCCGACCACGCCGCGGTTCGTCTCCACGAGCGCGAGCGGGTCGAGGCGCGGGCGGCGCACCCAGCGCGTCGCCAGCCGCAGCCACGCGGGGCGGTCGCCGGCCGCCATGAAGTCGGCCGCCCCGAAGACGACGTGCCGCCCCTCCGGCCGGAGCCGCTCCAGCGCCGGCCGGAAGAAGGGACCCATGACCGCGTCGAGCACGGCGTCGAGCCCCGGCGCGCCGAGCGCGCCGAGCGCCGCGTCGAGGTGGGCCCCGAAGCGGCGCCGGTCGCGCACGAGCACCGCCTCCGGCGCGAGGCCGCGCTCGCCGACGAGGAAGGCGCGCTTCGCCTCGCTCCCGACCGTGGCGACGACGCGCGCGCCCGCCGCCGCGGCCAGGTCGAGCGCCTGCAGGCCGACGCCGCCCGCCGCGGAGTGGACGAGGACGACGTCCCCGCGCTCCACCCCTGCCAGCGGGAAGAGCGCGTACCACGCGGTCAGCGCCTGCACCGGCCAGGCGGCGCCCTCGGCGAAGCTCCACCCCCCGGGGAGCGGGTGCACCTGCCGGGCGTCGACGCAGACCCGGGTCGCGTACCCACCGAAACGGGTGACCGCGACGACGCGGTCGCCCGGGCGCGGCGCGGGCCGGCCGGCGACGGGATCCCCCACCGCCTCGATCGTCCCGGCGCACTCGAGGCCCGGGACGAAGGCGCCGCGCGGCGTGGCCGAGTAGAGGCCGAGCGCGGCGAAGACGTCGGCGAAGTTGAGCCCGACCGCGGACACGCGCAGCCGGACCTCGCCCGGCCCGGGCTCGGGCGCCGGCTCCTCGCGCAGCGCGAGGCGCGCGAGCGAGCCCGCCCGCGGCAGCCACCAGGCCCGACGGATCTCCGGCATGCGCGGCAAGGTAGCCGATCGGGCGGGTCGGGCGCGCTCCAGAGGCGAAGCGCCGCGCGCCATGCTCATCCGACGGGACGCGGCGCGCCGCGGCCGCTAGCTTCGAGGTCGCTGCGAACGACGCCGCTCCGGGCCGGACATCTCCGGGGGAGCGGCGTTCGTGTCCCGGCCGGTTTCCTGCGGCGCCGGAGGCGCAGGCCGCGGTATGACGGGGGCGTGCTGGAGCGCCTCCGACGTTCGCCCGCCACGAGCGCGCTGCTCGCGGCGCTCGTCCTCGCCTTCGCCGCCACCGCCGCCCGCCCGGGGCTGCTCGGGCGCTTCGACAAGGACAACGACCTGCTCCGCGCGGAGCCGTGGCGCCTGCTCACCGCCAACTTCCTCCACGGCGGGCCGGTCCACCTCCTCGTCAACGCCTACGCGCTCACGATGATCGGTCCCACCGTCGAGCGCGTGTACGGGGCCGTGCGCTTCTGGGTCGTGTTCCTCCTCGGCGGCGTGCTCGGCTTCGTCGCGAGCGCGCTCTTCGTGGACGCGCCGTCGCTCGGGGCCTCGGCCGGGCTGTTCGCGCTCCTCGGGGCGCTGCTGGGTTTCGCCGTCCGGGCCCGCGACCGGCTCGTGCCCGCGGCCCGGCGCGCCATGATCCGCGAGATCCTCACCGTCGCGGCGCTCAACATCGGCCTCGGGCTGGCGGTCCCCTACGTCGACAACGCGGCGCACGTCGGCGGCTTCGCCGGCGGGCTCGCCCTCGCCTTCGCGCTCCATCCGCAGGAGCGCGACGAGCCGCGGCGCCTGGACTAGCCCGCTCCCCGGGCGAGCCGCTCCAGCGCCTCGCCCTCGACCCGCATCGTCACCCACTCCGGCAGCGCCGACGCGCCCAGCCCCTCGTAGAAGCGCCGGGCCGGCTCGTTCCAGTCGAGCACCTGCCACTCGAAGCGCGCGCAGCCCTCGTCGAGCGCGCGCCGCGCCAGGTACGCGAGCAGCGCCTTGCCGATGCCGCGCCCGCGCGCCGCCGGCCGGACGAACAGGTCCTCGAGGTGGAGCCCGGGGCGGCCGCGCCAGGTCGACCAGCTGTGGAACCAGAGCGCGAACCCGACCACCTCGCCGTCCCACTCCGCGATCTCGACGGCGAAGCGGGGCGCCGGGCCGAAGCCGTCGCGGAGGTAGTCGGCCTCGGTGGCGACCACCGCGTCGGGCTCGCGCTCGTAGCGGGCGAGGTCCTTCACCAGGCCGAGGATGGCGGGCACGTCGCGGGCGATGGCCCGGCGGATCTGGAGCATGGGCGCTTTCTAACCGCTGGCGCCGGGCTAGAACAGCCGCTGCTGGCCCGCCTCGGGCGCCACGTACCGCGCCAGCACCTCGCGGTAGCTCGCCACGAGCTCCGGCGGCGCGGCCACGGGCCTCTCCTCGACCATCGACTCGAGCATGGCGGCGTTGGCGACCGCCTGGCCGCGGAAGTGGTTGTTCGTGACCACGTACACGTCCTCGACGCCGGGCGCCTCGGCCAGCGATCGCGTCCGCTCCGCCCAGGGGGCGAGCTCGTCGGAGGTGTAGAGGTAGTCGTAACGCTCGTCGCGCCCCGCCTTCTCGCGGAACCAGTTCCTGTAGTTGCGCCCGTGCACGCGGACGTAGCCGACGCGCGAGGTCGCCACCGCGCTCGGGCCGATGGAGCGGCGGAAGAGCGGCTGGTCCACGTTCACGAACCCGATGCCGCGCTCCGCCAGCTCGTCGTAGGTCTCGGCGGCGTTCCACGAGGCGTGGCGCACCTCCAGCACGAGCGGCAGCCCGGCCAGCGCCGACCACAGTCCCTCGAGCCACTCCAGCGACGCCTCCTCGCGCTTGAACGACCAGGGGAACTGGACGAGCACGGCCCCGAGCCGCCCCGCCTCGTCGAGCGCGTCGAGCGCGCCGCGCGCCGCGGCCACCTCCTCGCGCCCGTACGCCTCGCGCTCGTGGGTGAGGCGGCGCCACAGCTTGGCGGTGAAGCGGAAGCGGGAGTGGGCCGCGACGCGCTCGCACCAGGCGCGCGCCACCTCCGGCCGCGCCGGGCGGTAGAAGGTGGAGTTCACCTCCACCGTGTCGAACCAGCGCGCCAGGTACGCGAGCGGGTCGAATCCCCGCGGCGCCGGCTTCGGGTACACGCGCCCGCGCCAGTCCGGGTAGTCCCAGCCGGCGGGGCCGAAGCGGATCACGCGGATGTGTGTAAGCGCGGCGGGGCGCGGAGACACGGCACCCTGCCCTCTCCCCGGCCCTCCCCCGACGTGGGTCGGGGGAGGGGGATCAGCCGCCGACCTCCAACATCGCCGGCGGGACCTCGAGCCGCCCGCCGCCCGCCGTGCGCTCCCCCCGGTGGACCGAGAGGCGACGAAGCCGCGCCCTCGCCCGCCCCAAGGCGGGAGAGGGCCTTTGGGGCCTCTCGTACCGTGCGGGTGAGGGCAGCGTGCCCCGGATGCCGCCTGCCTATCAGCCGCGCGGGGGGAACGCCGCCGGCCGGCCCGCCGGCTCCTCGCCGGCCGGATCGTCGTCCGCCATCGGCACGACCTCGGGCGTGAACCGCCACCGCGGCAGCCTGGGCGGGCCTTCCTCGACGGCGATGAGCGCCGCCGCGTTCACGAACAGCAGCGGCACGCGCGTGCCGGCGGGGCCCACGTCCGCCTCGCGCAGCATGAGGAAGCCGGGGTGGACCGCCACGTGATCGGACACCCGCGTGCCCGGTGGCAGCTCGAGGAGCCCGCCCACCGCGCCCGCCGGCAGCACGCACCGCACGTGGCGGCTCACCGCGCGCTCCGGGCGCGGCTCGAGCAGGAGCGCCCCCTCGCTGCACGCCGGCAGGACGACCAGCGCGGCGCTGCGGCGGAGCGCGAGGAACGACGACTCCTCGCGAGCCCCGGGCAGCGCCACGCGGGTGAGGGAGAGGAACGGCGCGCCCTGCGCCAGGAACTCCGCGAACGAGCAGAGGCGCGGCAGGTGGAGCCGCGCCCGCAGCCATCCGGAGGCGGTCAGGATGCGCGCGGGGACGACCCGCTGGGGCGGGTGATGGGGGACGGTGGGAGGCGTCGGCACGGACTCAACGTACGTCGCGCGCGGTGGGCGCAGGTGTGCCCGGGTGGGCCTGCGACGTGAAGGGCTCGGCGCCGGCGCGCAGGGTCGTTCGCGCTCCACGGAGACGCGCGTCGCTCGGGCGCGGGACGGCGGCCCCCGCTACCTTCGCGCGCATGGACGCGCGGCAAGCCGCCCTCGTCGACCTGGGGCGCGCCCTCGCCGACGCCGGCTACGCCTTCGTGACCCCGACCCCGGAGACGCACCGGCGCGTGGTGTCGAGGTCGGGCGGCGCGCCGGCCCGGGATCTGAGGGACGTGTTCGGCTGGAGCCTGCCGTTCGAGGCGGCGCTCCTGCCCGCGGCCCTGCACGCGCTGGTCGAGCGCGCCGGCGCGCTGCGTCCCGCGAGCGAGGGACGGTGGCGCAGCGCGATCCGCTTCTCGTCGGCCGAGGGCGCGCTCCTCGCGCACTCGGCGTACCCCACCCTCGACGCCGACGCGGTCTTCCTCGGGCCCGACACCTACCGGTTCCTCGGGCTCCTGCGGCGCGAGGCGTCGTGGGCGGAGCGGGCCGTCGACGTCGGCTGCGGCACCGGCGCCGGGGGCATCGCGCTGGCGCGCGCCGGGGTGGCGGGGCACGTCGTGCTCGCCGACGTGAGCCCGGCGGCGCTGCGCCTCGCCGAGGTGAACGCCGCGCTCGCCGGAGTCGCCGCCGAGGTGATGGAGAGCGACGTCCTCGCGGCAGTGCCCGGGCCCATCGACCTCGTCGTGGCGAACCCGCCCTACCTCGTCGATGCCCGCCGGAGGACCTACCGGGACGGCGGCGGTCCGCTCGGCATCGACCTCTCGGTGCGCATCGCGCGCGAGGCGCTGGATCGCCTCGACCGCGGAGGCCGCCTCGTCCTCTACACCGCGACGCCCATCCAGGCGGGCGGGCGCGACCCGCTCCGGGAGGCGCTCGAGCCGCTCCTCGCAGGAGCGGACGAGGTCACCTACGAGGAGCTCGACCCCGACGTGTTCGGCGAGGAGCTGGAAGGGGCCGCCTACGAGCGGACCGAGCGGATCGCCGTCGTGGGAGTGATCGCCCGGCGCCGCGCCCGGGCCGCCGGCTGACCCGCACCGCGCGTGCGCTGGCCGCCCGCGCGCCACGTGCAAACGTTCGGCTCTCGGGAGGAGCGAGTGGCGACAGACGACGCGCGGCTGCACCGGATGCTCTCGTCGTGGAACCGGGACCGGCTCGGGCCCTCGCTGCCGGCGGCGGGATGGCGTGAGGCGCTCCGCGAGGAGGTGGCGCGCAAGCTCGCGGAGGGCGAGTTCGTGGAGCGCGAGCGGGCCGCCGTGGCCCCCCTCGCGGCGCTCGCGCCGCGCGATCCGGACGGGTTCGTCGCCTGGTTCGAGCGCCTGCGAGAGACCGGCCCCGGACAGGGCGACCCGCTCTTCCCCTGGCTCGCCGCCCGCGCCACCGCCGCCGAGCTGCGCTGGTTCCTCGTGCAGGAGGTGGCGGGCGAGGCCGGCTTCGACGACCTGGTCGCGCTCTCGCAGGTGAAGGTCCCCGTGCGCGCCAAGCTGGAGCTGGCGCGCAACTACTGGGACGAGATGGGGCGCGGCCGCGCCGAGGGGATGCACGGCAAGATGCTCGCGGACCTGGCCCGCGAGGTCGGCGCCGCCGGCGGCGACGAGCCGGTGGTGTGGGAGTCGCTCGCGCTCGGGAACCTCCTCGTCGCGCTCGCCACCACCCGTCGCTACGGCTATCACGCGCTCGGCGCGCTCGGCGCGATCGAGCTCACCGCGCCGACGCGGGCGGTGCACGTCGTCGCCGGCCTCCGGCGCGTGGGCGTGTCCAAGGACGGCTACCGCTACTTCGCGCTCCACGCCACGCTCGACCTGAGGCACTCCGCCGCCTGGAACCGGGAGGTGCTGGCGACGCTCGTCGCGGCGCGGCCGGAGGTGGCGCCCCTCCTCGCCGAGGGCGCGCTCATGCGCCTCCGCGCGGGCGAGCGCTGCTTCGATCGCTACCGCCGGGAGCTCGAGCGCTCCTCCAGCCAGCCGAGGCGCGCCAGGCGCGCCGCGTCCTCCCGCTCGAACCGCGCGCCGACGTCGGTCCGGTAGCGGAGCCCCGGGACCACCAGCGCGCCGGCGAGCGCGCAGGCGGCACGCCGCGCCTCGCCGGCGGTCGCGCCGCGGCCGGTCGCCACCAGCAGGTACCCCGACGGCCCGCTCGTCACGAGCCGGCCTCCGCGGAGCGCCACCTCGGAGAGGTGCAGGTGCTCCTCCTCCTCGGCCGAGAGCGGGCGCCGGCGCAGGACGGGCAATCCCTCCGCGCGCGCCGGCCCGTCGTACGGGAACGGCGGCACGGTGAGCACGAGCCCGACGGCGAAGCCGGGGTGCACGCGGAACCGCGGCGGCCCGCGGCCGGCGGTGCGCGCCAGGATCGCGTCCCACCCGTCGGCGTGGAGCGCGTCGAGGACCGCGTAGCCGGGGTAGCCGAAGCGGCAGGTGAGCTCGAGCGGCCAGACGCCGTCCTCGTTCACGATGGTGTTGAGGTTCACGTAGCCGACGTGGCGCGCCTCGCGCAGGAGCGGCGCGAGCCGTCCGAGCGTCGCCTGGAGGAAGCGCTCCGCGCCGCCGTAGGTGACGAGCGTGCCCATCTCGCCGGTGAGCTCGCCCAGGTCCTCCGGGAAGAAGCGCTTGTGCTCCCAGTCGAGACAGGCAGGCGAGAGGAACCGCTCGCCGTCGAAGTAGGCGCCGACGCCCATCTCCACGCCGGCGACGTGCTCCTGCAGGAGGACGCGCGGCCGCCGCGGGAGCCGCCACGCCTCGGCCTGCGCCTCGAGGAACGCGACCGCGTCCTCGCCACCGGGCAGCTCGCCCACGTAGGAGAGGTGCGAGGCCTCCCCGCCCTCCATCTTCACCACCCAGCGGCGGGGGTGGGCGCGGGCGTGCGCCAGGGCCGCCTCGAGGCCGTCGAAGGAGCGCGAGGGCAGCGTCGCGAGCCCGGCCGCGCGCAGCGCCTCCTGCCCGGCGGTCCGGTCGTTCTCGAGGCGGTCGCCGAGCGCGCTGCCGCCCACCACCTGGAAGCCTCCGCGCCGCAGCTCGTCCTGCAGCGCGCCGTCGTGGACGCCCTCGAACAGGACGATGCCCTCCTCCCCCGCCGCGCGGATCCAGCCCAGCTCCGGCTCCCACGCCGGCACGCGCGGGACGAGGCCCTCCAGCACCGCGTGCGAGATGGGATCGCGCACGCAGACCTTCACCTCGTGGCCGCGGCGCAGGAGGCGCAGGTACATGTCGCCGAGGTCGTTCCAGTCCCCGATCCCGAGGAAGCGCACGCGGCCCCCATGAGCGGGGCGGCCGCCGGCGACAAGGCTCGGCGGGGGGGCGCAGGGCGCTCAGCGCGCGACGAGGAGGAGCCAGGGCGTCCCGACCGCGAGGAACACGACGAGACAGTAGGCGGTGGTGAGCGCGCCCAGCCGATAGAGCTCGCGCTGCGTGAGGTATCCGCTGCCCACGAAGATGATGTTCTGCGTGCCGCCCTGCGGGGTGATGGTGGAGAAGTGGCTGCTGGCGAAGAGGAGCGTGTAGACGATGAGCGGCGCCGGCACCCCGGAGCGGACGCCCACGTCGGCGAAGACGCCGAACAGCGCGAGCACCTGCGCCGACTGGCTCACGAACAGGTAGTGCATGAGCACGTAGAGCACGGCCAGCGCGGCGAAGGCGACCGGCCAGGAGGCGCCGGCGAGCCGGCGCGCCAGCCGCTCTCCCACGTAGCCCATGAACCCGAGCTCGTTGAGCTGCGCCGACAGCGCGAAGAGGATGGCGAGCCAGAAGAAGGTCACGAGGGTCCCGCCCTCGCTCTCCAGATCCGCGAGCGTCAGCACGCGGGTGACGAGGAGGATGCCGAGCCCGAGCAGCGCCACCGCCGTGCCGTCGAGCCGGAAGCGCGGCCCCACCACCCACCCCGCGACCATGAGCACGAACGCCACGGCCACGATCTTCTCGTCCCGCGAGAGCTTCCCCATGGCCGTCAGCTCGCGGCGGGCGGCGGCGGGCGCGCCCGGGGTGGCCCGCGTCTCCGGCGGATGGATCCAGGAGAGGAAGAGCGGCAGGGTGACGATGGCGGCGAGCGCCGGGACGCAGGACGCGACGAACCAGGAGCCGAAGTCGATGCGCACGCCGAGGTGCTGCGCGATGCTCGCGCCGATGGGGTTGGCCGAGGTCGCGGTGAACCACAGCGCCGAGGAGACGGCGAGGCTCGCCATCCCCGAGAACATGAGGAACCCACCGGTGCGATGCCGCGCCGGATCGTCGGGCCTCGAGCCGCAGCTCTCCGCCAGCGAGCGCACCACGGGATAGAGCACACCGGAGCGGGCGGTGTTGCTGGGGAACGCGGGC
Organism: Anaeromyxobacteraceae bacterium; assembly: GCA_035719345.1. GTDB lineage: Bacteria > Myxococcota > Myxococcia > Myxococcales > Anaeromyxobacteraceae > Anaeromyxobacter_A. Next base: position 6,363 of record DASTGH010000192.1, on the reverse strand, counting down.
GCGATGAGCGCGTCGGTGAGGAAGACGCTGTAGGCGAGCCCGAGCGTGGAGCGTCCGAAAACGCTCACGGCGAGGAGCGAGATGCGGCGGCCGAGGCCGCAGAGGACGACGCTCTTCGCCACCAGGAAGGCGGCCACCACGAGCAGCACGCTCCCGTTGCTGAAGCCGGAGAAGGCCTTCGCCGGCGGCAGCGTGCCGGAGAGGACCGCCGCCGACCCGGCCAGGAGCGCCGAGGTGAGGAGCGGGAGCGCGCCGAGGACGACCGAGGCGATGGCGGCGGCGAAGATGGCGAAGAGGTGCCAGGCGGCGGGCGTGAGGCCCGCGGGCACGGGCGCGAGCCAGATGCCCACCCCGAGCGCCCGCGGGGCGAGCGCGAGGAGGCGCCGGCGCGGCGGGAGACCGGCGGCGGGGGCGGCCGACGCGCGGTGGGCGGCGGCGGGGGCGGGGGAGGTCATCGCGCCCCGCCCCCCGGCGCGGCGATGCGCGCGCGGCCGTGCAGACCGACGGTCCGCCCCTGCATGCGGCCCTCCGTCTCCACCACCCACGTCCAGTCGAAGCCGTACTCGCCGGTGATGCCGGCCCAGCGGCCGGTCCCGCCGGTGATGGTGCCGACGATCCGCCGCCCGGTGGCGACGGGCGAGCCGCGCAGCTCGCTGAAGATCCGGTCGCCGCGCTCGTCGGTCCAGACGGCGCTCCCCACGGTCGTCTCGTGACCGTCGGAGAACGCGAGCGTGCGCGCCTGGAAACCGGCGCCGAGGCCGCGCTCGCCGGTGAGGAGGATGGATCCGGAGAGGTCGAGGATGGCCGCCTGCCGGTCGGCGCCGGCGTCGAGCGTGCGCCGATCCCCCGAAGCGGACCAGGTGCCGTCGAAGGTGCGCCACTCGCCGGTGGGAGGAGGGGCCGCGGGCCCGGACGCCTGGTCGGCGCACGCCGTCGCGAAGGCGAGGGCGAGGGCGAGGGCCGGCCCGAGCGGGCGAGGCAGCGACGCAACGGTGCGGCGCGCGCGCGGCATGGCGTTCCATCGATAGCACGCTGCGTTCGCGCGGACGAGCGGCGGGCCGGGGCGTGACAGGCTGCCGCGAGCTGCGTCGCTCTTCCGCGCCGGTCACTCCATTCCTGGGCCGCGCCACAGCTCCCCGCCGAGGAACCAGGTGAGCTCGCCCGGCGCCCGCCCGAAGACGCGCAGATGGCCCTCGTGAATACACCGGAGGTGATGGAAGGGGCAGACCGCGATCTGGTTCTCGGGCTCGTCGCCGCCGCCGTGAGAGCGGAATGCGATGTGGTGCGCGTGCGTCCCCGGCCGGCTGCATCCGGGCGCCTGGCAGAAGCCGCCGTCGCGCTCGCGGACCTGCCGTGAGCGCGTGCGCTTCGGCTTCGTGAGCGGCCCCCAGGTCTCGAGGAAGTGCGCGGCGATGAGGGCGAGGCAGCGACCAGGGGAGAGCGCCGCGCCGGCGGCGGCGCGGACCGCGTCGAATGCGGCCGCGAGGACGGCGGCCATGCGCATCGGCATCGCGACCCCCATCCGGCGCAACGCACGCATCTGCCTCTCGGTCTCGCCCTCCACCTCCCGACGCAGCACGACGACCGTGAGCGCCTTCGCCCGCGAGACCCAGCTCGCGACCTCGGCCTCAGGTAACCGAGCCAGGAGACGGAGCCGCTCGTACGAGACCCCCTGGCGGCGCGCCTCCTGCAACGCCGGCGACCGCCAGATCCGCTCCTCGAGCTTCGCGCGCTGCTCGACGGTCTTCCCGTCGAGCCCGAGCCGCTCCTCGGCGTAGTGCCGGAAGCTCGCGAACCCGAGGCGCAGGTGCATCCGGCTGCGCTTCACCATCGCTGCCACGTATCCGAGGATCTCGTCCCATTCCTTGCGGACGCGGGCGAGCGAGCGAAGCCGTCGATCGATCTCTGCGGCCGGTTCGGCGTCGTCGAAGTCGACGTCCGGCGCGACCAGCTCCGGCACGGGCGCGAGGATGGCCCACCGCTCCGTCTCGCTCTCGAGCGTCGCGCGCCTGGCGCCCTCGCTCCCGTTCGGCGCGATCGGGCGGAACGCCGGACCGAGGAACCGCGGCGCATCGGGGTCGCCGGGCAAGCTCCCGAGGACCTCCTGCGCCATGGCCTCCAGCCGCTCCATCCGGCTCGAGCCCGGCATGACCTCGCCGGCGACGTCGAGCGCGGCGTCCACCAAGAGCCGCTCGTCGTCGGAGAGTCGAGCGCGGAAGGCGACCCAGTCCTCCTCGGGTTCCACGTCACTGGAGCGAGCCCGCCGGACCGCCACCTCGAGCGCGCGGACCGTGCAGGTCGCTGCACGCTCCACCCAGCCGGCCTCCGCCTCGCCGACGGCGACCGGGAGCACCGTCTGGGCGGCGCGGAGCCGGACGCGCCCCGAGCGGAGCGCCTCCCGGAGCAACGGACGCGTGCGGAGCCCGGCGCCGAGCGCGGCCAGGCTCTCCCCGGCGCGCTTCCCCAGGTCCAGGACCTCCCGCGAGTAGTCGTCCAGGTGGCAGCCGAGCCGGGCCAGGCGATCACCTCGTCGGAGCGCGTCGAGGCCTTCGGCCATCGCCACCTCGATCGCGCCCTGGACGCGCGCGGCGGCGGCGAGGGCGCGCTCGCACTGATCGGCGTCCGGCTCGCCGCGGAAGAGGCCATCGAGGTCGCGGCCGGACGGCGGGTCGAGATCGATGAGCGGCGCGGCGAAGATCGAGGCCCACGCCTCCAGGGCGTCCCGTGCCGTCGGATCGAGCGTGCGAGCCGCTTCCATCGCACGCATCGTGACATGGCGGTCTGACACTCGCGGTATCAGCCGCTCGGAGCCCGCCCCTCACCCCGGCCCTCTCCCGCACGACGCGGGAGAGGGGGATCAGCCGCCGACCTCCGAGAACCGGAACGCGACCTCGAGCCTTTCCCCGTCCCCCTCCCCGTCCCGTCCCCGTCTCCGTCCCCCTCCCCGTCCCCCTCCCCGTCCCCGTCCCCCGTCCCCGTCCCCGACCTCGTCCTTGTCCTCGTCCCGCCCGGCGCTCCCGGCTTAGGCCGCACGAGACACGGCTTGGGCGCAGAGTCGCTCGCTCACGTCCCAAAGGTCCGCCGCGAGCTTCGGGTCCAGTGCCTGCTTCTGCGGGGCGACCGGCCGTCGCTTGGAGATGTACTCGCCCCGGAGCGAGGCCGCCTCCGGAGACGTCGCGAGCCAGACGAGCGAGTCGGCGCCCTGCTCCGGCGTGACCGAGAAGGGCTTCGCGAGCGCGTAGACGAGGTTCAGCAGGAAGCCCTGGTCCGATCCGAACCCACCGAAGTGCGTGCGCACCATGCCCGGCTCGAAGCAGTTCGCCGTGGCCGTCGTCCCCGCGAGCCGGCGCTGGAGCTCCTTCGTGAAGAGCACGTTGGCGAGCTTGGAGGTCGCGTAGGCGCGGGGGCCCGACCCCTCCAGAGACGTGGGCGTCTTCGCCAGGTCGAGCCTCCCGCGCGCCTGCATGGAACTCGAGGTCGAAACGATGCGCGCGCCTGGCGTCTCGCGCAGCAGGTCGAGCAGCGACGTCGTGAGCTGGAAGTAGGCGAGGTGGTTGAGCGCGAACGTCAGCTCGTAACCGTCGGGCCCCATGGTCGGCTTCTTGAAGGTGGCGCCCGCGTTGTTCACGAGGGCGTCGAGCCTGACGTGCTTCGCCTCGAACTCCTCGGCGGCGCGCTTCACGTCGGCCATCCGCGACAGGTCGCAGAGCAGGAGATCGACCTTCTGGTTCCCGCTGGCAGCCTTCAGCTCCGCGAGCACCTGCTCGGCCTTCTGCTTGTTGCGACCGACGATGGTCAGCGTCGCGCCTCGCCTCGCGAACTCGCCGGCGGCGGCCTTGCCGATGCCGTCCGTCGCGCCGGTGACGAGAAACACCTTGCCTGCCAGATCCTGTTCCACGTGCGACTCCATTCGCCGGGGGACCGCGGCCGCCGTCCGGGCGATCAGGCTCGGGCTCCGACGCGGTTGATGTCCTCGGACTCGAGGATGAACCGGTCCGTGCGCCCGTCGACGACGCGGAGCATCGCGCGGCCGAGGTTCTCGGACGTGGTGAACAGGAAGGGGAAGGCGCGCACGAGGAGCGGCGTGAACACGAACAGCGGCTTCAGCAGGACGATCCCGAGCTGGTAGCCCCGGGTGCGGCTCCGGATGCCGGGCCCGGGCCGGATGAAGCCGGGCCGGACCGCGCCGGCGTGACGGAACGGCATCACTTGGAGCACGCCCTCGACGCGCCGGCGCACGCGAGCCCACATCGACCTGCCGCCTGCGCCGCCGGCGGAGCAGTAGCAGAAGGAGAGCGCCGGGTTCAGGCGCAGGAGCGCCCGGGCCCACGCGAGCGTCAGCTCCTCCGTCACCCTGGCGTAGGCCGCCTCGTTCAGCCCGACGGAGCTGATTCCCACCGCCCAGATGCACGCGTCGTAGCCGGCGAGGCGGCCTTCGACGGCCGCGAAGTCGAACAGGTCCGGCAGGAGCAGCTCCCTGAGCTTCGGGTGCGAGACGCCGCACGGACGCCGCCCGACGCTCAGCACGGCCTCCACCTCCGGAGCCGCGAGCGCCTCGCGCAGGGCCCCTGCACCGACCATTCCCGAGGCGCCGAGGAGGATGACCTTCATCGGTGCGCCCCTCCACGGCCGGAGCGCTTCGGCGGCACGAACCGCTCCGCAAGGATGCGAAGGCGCCGCTCGAGCACCTGCACCTTGGGCTGGTCCGCCAGGAGACCGTCCAGGGCGAGCAGGAAGACCTCCGCGTCCACCTGGCTGCCCAGGATCGCCTCCACGCACTGCAGCGCCACCTTGCGATGGCGAGCGTCGATCTCGGGGTCGATCCGAGCGCAGGCGTCGAAGAACTCGGACCCCATGGGCGCCGCGGCCATGTCGGACCAGGGCTCGAGCACCATGACCCGGCACACGGTCAGGAGGCGCTCGAGTGGATCGCCCTGCCCGTTCGCGGCCTTCTGCGCCTCCGGGTGCCGCGCCACGAGCCAGTGCGCGAAGACGGCCGTGAAGATGTCTTCCTTGTCCTTGAAGGTCCGGTAGAGCAGCGTGCGCGAGATGCCCGCGCGCTTCGCGATGTCCTCGAGGGAGGTCTTCGAGAAGCCGAAGTTGAGGAAGCACCAGCGCGCGGCCTCCAGGACCTTCGACCGGCGCTCGGCGGCATCCTGCTCCGTGAGTGCAACCGGCATGCGGGCACATATTGACAACTGATGCGCTTGTTGTCAATACGTTCCTGCCACGCGGCCCGCTGCGGCTGGAAGGACTCCCCCGCCCCGCCCGCTAGAACGGATGCACGAACAGCCCCGAGCGCAGCTTGGGCTCGAACCACGTGCTCTTCGGCGGCATGATCTTCCCCGCGTCGGAGACGCTCATCACCTGCTCGACGCGCGTCGGGTAGAGGTGGAGCGCCAGGGACCACCCCTCCTCCCGCACCCGCCGCTCCAGCTCGGCGGCGCCGCGGATGCCACCGACGAAGTCCACGTCCTTCGACGTGCGCGGGTCGGCGATCCCGAACAGCGGCGCGAGGAGCTGGTCCTGGGCGATCTGGCAGTCGAGCGAGGCGACCGGGTCGCGCGCGTCGTAGGACCCCGGCCGCACCCGGGCGCGCCACCACCGCCCGCCGAGGAAGACGCCGAACGAGAGCGGCGCGTCCGGCCTCGGCTCCGCCGACGGCTCCACGTCCATCACCCCGCGCAGCGCCTCGAGGAGCGCCTCGGGCGAGCGGCGGCGCGGGTCGCGCACCAGCCGGTTGTACGCCAGGATCTGCATCTGGTCGTGCGGGAAGATCACCGCCAGGAACAGCCCGTGCTCGCCGGGGCGCCCGGCGCGCTCGGCGTGCACGCGCGCCGCGGCCGCCGACCGGTGGTGGCCGTCCGCCACGTAGAGCACCGGCACCTCGCGGAAGAGCGCCTCGAGGCGCGCGCCGGACTCCGGCGGCACCACCCAGAGCCGGTGCTCGACGCCGTCGGCGGTGACGAGGTCGTACTCCGGGCGGCCCTGCTTCACGCGCTCGACCTCCGCGTCGATGGCGGGCCGCGCGCCGTAGGTGAGGAACACCGGCTCGTCGTGGGCCGAGAGCGCGTCGATGTGGCGGGTGCGGTCGTCCTCCTTGTCCGCCCGCGTCTTCTCGTGCTTCTTGATGACGTCGTCGACGTACTCCTGGACCGAGGCGCAGGCGACCACGCCCGTCTGGCGGTGCGTCCCCATGCGCTGCGCGTAGACGTAGAGGCGCGGCGCCCCCTCAGGGCGGAGCACGCCGCGGCCGACCAGGTCGGCGAGGTTGCGCTTGCCCTGCTGGTACACCTCGGCCGCGTGCTCGTCGGTGCCCTCCGGCAGGTCGATCTCCGGGCGGGACACGCGCAGGTAGCTGTC
>DASTGH010000191.1:0-36250 GCA_035719345.1 Anaeromyxobacteraceae bacterium | reverse complement strand
GACCCCGACGCGAACGCGACCACCTGCGACGGCGCCGCCGCGGTGCAGGGCGTCTCGGTCGGGCGCACCAGCGCGCGGCTGCGCAACCCCGGGAACGCGCCGCCCTCGTGGGCGCGCGGCTACGTGGCCGCGACCGACGGCAGGAAGGCGGCGGAGGTCGCGCCGGCCGCGTTCGACCTCGGCGACCGCGTCGGAGTGCTCCGGCCCATCGAGACGCGCCGGCGCTGCCTCTCCTGCCACGACGCCCGCGAGCGCGTGGCGGAGGAGACCCGAGCCTGGCTCGCCCGCGCCTACCCGCGCGATCGGTCGTTCGGCTACGCCGTCGGCGACCTGCGCGGCTTCTGGTGGGCGGAGGCGCCGAAGCGGCCCTGACGCTAGGAGGAGGGGGAGGAGGCGTGCCCATGCTGAAGCCCGGTGATCCCGCGCCCGACTTCGTCGGCCGCGACCACGAAGGCCGCGAGGTCTCGCTCGCGAAGCTCCGCGGCAAGACGGTCGTCCTGTGGTTCTTCCCCAAGGCCGACACGCCCGGTTGAACGGCCGAGGGTTGCGGGTTCCGCGACCTGGCGAAGGAGTACGACCAGAAGAACGCCGCCGTGGTGGGCGTGAGCTTCGACGCGCCGCAGGACAACAAGGCGTTCGCCGACAAGTTCGGCTTCCGCTTCCCGCTCGTCTGCGACACCTCGCGCACCATCGGGATCGCGTACGGCGCCGCCGACTCCCCGCAGGCCGCCACCGCGCGGCGCGTCGGCGTGGTCATCGGCCCGGACGGGCGCGTGAAGGAGTGGCACGAGAAGGTGGACGCGCGGGCGTTTCCGGCGCAGGTGCTGGGGAGGATCTAGCGAAGCCGCGGCGGGCGGTGACCGAGGAACGCCGCCCTCACCCGCATGCTCCGCGCGGGACGTCCCGCCGGACCGTTCGGGGTGATCACTCGATGACGAGCGTCGGGCTACGGTCGCGGACGAAGCTCGCGATGATGGCGATGTCGAAGTCCATCCCGGTCGCGATGCAGCCCTGGGTCCAGTCGATCTCGGTCGTCGGGTACTCGGGCTCGGTGAGCCCGCGCGGAGGTCCGTGGATCCCCAGGTCGCTCCCGGTGAAGCCCTTCGCCGCCTGCTCGGGGGTCGGGTAGTGGATCGGGATGAACAGGCCGTAGCGCGCCGAAGGGCGCGGCGCGCCGAGCGCGTACGTGCCGAGCGGCGTCCGCCCGTCGCCCTTCTTGCGCTTGTCCACGCCGCGCCGCCCGATGGCCACCTGGAACTTCGCCACCACCGCGCCGTTCTGGCACAGCCAGAGCGCGCGCTTGCGGCTGACGACCGTCACCACGTCGCCTCGCTCGGGGCAGGGCGACGGTGGCTGCCTGGTCGGCTCGTCGGCGGCCGCGCTCAGGGACCACCCCAGGGCGAGCAGCGCGGCGACTCGAAGCCAGCTTGACGGGAATACGCCCACGACGGAAAACGGTATCCCCCGGGACGCGCGTTGTCACGGACCCGAGCGCGTGGCCGACCGCGCGACAGGTGAGCGGGTGGTCGGCGCCAGCGCACAGCGGACCACAAGGACGTGCATCTCCTCCTCAGCGCCATCCTGGCGACGGTGCCCCTCCCCGACGGCGGAGGAGGCGACATCCTCGGGGTGGTGGGGATGCGTACGGTGCAGCGTGGCGAGTCGCTCATCGAGATCGCCCGGCAGCACAACGTAGGCTTCAACGCCATCGCCGCCGCGAACCCCGGGCTCGACGCGTTCGTGCCGACGCCGGGCGCACAGCTCCTCGTCCCGACCTCCTGGATCGTGCCGCGGGCGGCCGTGCCCGGCGCCATCGTGGTGAACCTCTCCGAGATGCGGCTCTACCTCTTCCCGCGCGGCTCCGGGGCCCCCGAGTCCTTCCCGGTGGGCGTCGGTATGGAGGGGTGGCACACGCCCCTCGGCTCCTTCACGGTGGTCTCCAAGACTGCCAACCCCACCTGGTATCCGCCCGCGTCGATCCGACGCGAGCAGCCCGACCTGCCGGCGAAGGTGCCGCCGGGGCCCGACAACCCGCTCGGCACGCACGCGATGCGGCTCTCGGTGGGCTCCATCCTCATCCACGGCACGGACCAGCCGTACGGCGTCGGACGCAAGGCGAGCCACGGCTGCATCCGGCTCTACCCCGAGGACATCCCGCGGCTCTACGAGCAGGTCGCGCTCAGGACGCGGGTCATCACCGTGCGCGAGCCGGTGAAGGTCGGCGTGCGGCGGGGGCGCGTCTTCGTCGAGGCGCACGACGACCCGGACGCGCCCGTGGACGTGGCCGCGGAGGCGGCGCGGCTCCTCGCCGCGCGCCGCCTCTCCACGGCGGTCGACGCGCAGAAGCTGACCGCGGCGCTCGAGGAGCGTCGCGGCTTCCCGGTCGACGTGACGCTCGACGGCTTCTGACGGAGCAGCGCGCGAGGCGCCCGCGGCGGGACCGCCGCGGGCGCCCCCGCAGCGGCTACTTGGCGCCCTTCCGCTGGCTGAGGTCGAACGCCTTCGCGGCCTTGTCGGCGGCCGTCTCGGCGCGCTGCGCCGCGGCCTGCGCGTCGGCGGCGGACTGCTGCGCCTTCTGCGCCGAGTCCTTCATCGAGGCCACGTCCTGCTGCGACGTCTGGAGGCTCCCCGCCTGGGCGTCGAGCTTCCGGTTCGCGTCGGCGAGCTGGGACTGGATGCTCGAGTTCTGCTTCTCCAGCGCCGCGACCCGATCGTCGATCGGCTTCAGCTGCTCCGCGATCTGGTCCTTGAGCGGGGGACCGCTGGCACAGCCGATGACGACCAGCGCGAGTGTCAGGATGCCGAGGCTTCGCTTCATCGCTTCCTCCTTGCGTGAGTGCGGCCCTAGCATCTCTCGGGCGGGCCGCTGCACCGGCGACGGGATGTCGCAGGGGCCATCCGGGTTGGGGTGAAGGTCTGAGCCGCGCATCAGGGGACCGGATCGGGCACCGGGAGCTCGGCCCGGATGCGCCAGCGCCGGTCGGCGCCGCGCCGCCACACGGCGAGGTACCGACCGGTGAGCGAGACCGGGGCGCCCTCGCCCTGGCGCACGGTGAGCCGCGTCGTGCCCCACTCCCAGGCGAGGTCGCCGGAGACGCCCAGCTCCGCTGTGGTGATCGACACGTCCGCGTAGCGGCGGCCGGCGAGCCGTTGCGCGTGGTAGGCCTCGATCGCGGCGCGCCCGGAGACGGCGCCTCGCTGCGTCGCCGGGATGATCTCGCCGTCGTCGGTGAAGAGCGCCGCCATGGCCGGGGCGTCGCCCCGCTCGAGCGCCCGCGCGTACTCGGCGTTCGCCGCGGCGATCTCGGCGAGCGCGCCGGTTTCCTCGCCGCCGGACCCGGACATCGGAACGACGCTCGGGTGGGCGCAGCCGCCGGCGAGGATCGCCGCCGCCAGCGCGCACGCGCAGCGCACCGCCCGGGTCGGGTCGCGTCGGTGGCGGGCCATGGCACGGCTCCATACCATGGCAGGGCGCCGGGGCGTCCCGTCCCGGCGGGGACCGTCTCGCGCTACAGCAGCGTCCCTCCCAGGATCACGTTGGCGGTCGTGAAGTAGATGACGAGCCCGCTCACGTCGACGAGCGTGGCCACGAACGGCGCCGAGGCGCTGGCCGGGTCGAAGCCGGCGCGGCGCAGGACGAACGGGAGCAGCGAGCCCGCGAGGCACCCCCAGAGCACGACGCCGATGAGGCTCGTCGCCACGGTGAGGGCGAGGCGCGTGGCGTGATCGCCGTAGGTGTGGAAGACCGACTGCCAGACGAGGATGCGGCCGAGGCCGATGGCGCCGAGGATGGCTCCGAGCCCGACCCCCTGCACCACCTCGCGCCGGGCGACGCGCCACCAGTCGCGCAGCTTGACCTCGCCGAGCGCCATGGCGCGGATGACGAGCGTGCTCGCCTGCGACCCGGAGTTCCCGCCGCTGGAGATGATGAGCGGCACGAACAGGGCCAGCACCACCGCACGCGCGATCTCGTCCTCGAAGCGCGCCATGGCGGTGGCGGTCAGCATCTCGCCGATGAAGAGCGCCGCGAGCCAGCCGGCCCGCTTCCGCAGCATGAGGAGGAACGGCATCTCGAGGTAGGGCGCGCCCAGCGCCTCGCTGCCGCCCAGGCGCTGGATGTCCTCGGTCGCCTCCTCCTCCACCACGTCGACGATGTCGTCCACCGTGACGAGGCCCTTCATCCTGCCGTCGCCGTCGACCACCGGCAGCGCGAGGAGGTCGTGCTGGGCGAAGAGGCGGCTCACCACCTCCTGGTCGGTGTCCTCGCGCACCGTCACCGGGTCGCGCCTCATGACGTCGGCGACCTTCCGGTCCGCCCGCGCCGCGAAGAGGTCGCGGAAGGAGACCACGCCCAGCAGCCGCTGCTCGGGGTCGAGGACGTACGCGTAGTAGATGAGCTCGGCCCGCTCCGGCGCCTGGCGCCGCAGGTAGGCGATGGCCTCGTCGACCGTCATGTCGGGCCGCACCCGCGCGAAGCGCGGGTTCATGAGCCCGCCGGCGTCATCCTCGGCGTAGGCGAGGAGCGCCGTCACCTCGCGCCGCGTGACCGGGTCGAGCATCCCCATGAGCTCGTCGCGCTCGGCGGAGCGGTGGAGCTGGATCAGGTCGACGGCGTCGTCGGGCGCGAGCAGGCGGATCCACGACCGGCGCTCGGCGGGCGCCATGTGGTCGAGCAGCATCTTCTGGTCGCGCGAGGAGGCCTCCAGGAAGATCTCGGTCTGGTCGGCGCGCCTCAGGGCGAAGAACCCCTCCGCGCGCTCGTCGTCGGAGAGCACGTCCCAGCTGTCCCGCAGGTCTCCGGCGGTGAGGCCTTCCTGCGCATCGCTGTCGATCTCGGGCACGCCGCACCTCCGCTTCGGGTCCAACCAGCGGGGTCGTGCTACCATCGGCCGCCGCGTGCAACCGTTCGCGACCGTCGCCGTCGGGGACCTCGCGGGTGCGAGGTCGCGCTCGCGTTGACGGCCGCGTGGACCGTCCTCGCGGCCGCCGTCGCCCTCGCCACCGGGCCCTCGGGCGAGGAGCCCGGCGGCGCGCCCGGGTCCGGCGGGACCCTCCACGCCGTCCGCGAGCGCGGCGCCCTGCGCTGGGGCGCCGACGCGTTCGGCGGGGCCCCCTACGTCTTCCAGGACCCCGTCGATCCGAACCACCTCATCGGCTTCGAGGTCGAGCTGGCCGATGCCATCGCGCGCCGGATCGGCGTCCGGGCCCGCCCTGCCGAGGGCGCCTGGGACAAGCTCCTCGACCTCCTCGCCCGCGGCGACTTCGACGTCGCCCTGAACGGCATCGAGGTCGCGGACGAGAAGCGGCGGGTGTGCCTCCTCTCGACGCCGTACTACGCGGCGGGCGAGCGACTCACGGTGCGGCGAGGTGACGCAGGGGCGCCGCGCAGCCTCGAGTCGGTGGCCGGGCGGCGCGTGGGCACCTTGCCGGGCTCCCTCGCCCAGCGCATCCTCGAGCGCGCCGGCGCCGCGGTGATGACCTACGACGGCGGCCAGAACGACATCTACGACGACCTCCGGCTCGGGCGCACCGACGCCGTCCTGCTCGACGAGCCGATCGCCCGCTACTACGGGGACATCCAGCCGGAGCTGGAGACGCTGCCGGGCGCGTTCGGCGAGGTCCGCTACGCGGTCGCCATCCGGCTCGGCGACGCGCCGCTCAAGGCGGCCATCGACGAGGCCATCGCCGGGCTGGCCCGCGACGGCACGCTGCGCGGCATCTACGAGCGGTGGGGTATCTGGAACGCCGCGACGGCGGCGCTCCTCGGCGACGCCGCGCCGGCCCCGCGCGCGGGCGTGGCCGAGCGCTGGGAGGCGTGGCGCGCGGCGGTGGGCCGCCCGCCGTCGGCGTGGGAGCGGCTCACGCGGCGCTACCCGGCGACGTTCTGGCTCTTCGCGCGCGGCGCCGCGTTCACGCTCCTCCTCTCGCTCGCCTCGATGGCCCTCGCCGTGGCGGTGGGCGCGGTGGTCGCCGCCGCGCGGCGCTACGGCTCGGCGCCGGTGCGCTGGCTGGCGCTCGGGTACGTCGAGATCGTCCGCGGCACGCCGCTCCTGGTCCAGCTCATCATGATCTACTTCGGGCTGCCTGAGCTGGGGGTGAAGCTCGATCCGTTCGTCGCGGGCTGGCTCGCGCTCGGCCTCAACTACGCCGCGGCCGAGGCCGAGAACTACCGCGCCGGCCTGGAGAGCGTGCCGGTGGCGCAGGGCGAGGTCGCCGCCACGCTCGGGCTCTCGCGCTGGCAGACGCTGCGGCACGTGATCGCGCCGCAGGCGATCCGCATCTCGCTCCCGCCCATGACCAACGACGTCATCGCGCTCCTCAAGGACAGCTCGCTCGTGTCGATCGTGACGCTCACCGAGCTGACGAAGACGTACTCCAACCTGGCGGCGTCCATGCGCGACCACCTGGGCCTGGGCGCGGTGGTGGCGGCCTGGTACCTCGTGCTCGGCCTGCCGCTGGCGCGCGCCGGGCGCGCCGTCGAGCGGCGGCTGGGACGCCACCTGCGGCGGGCGGCGACGTGATCCGGGTCGCGCATCTCGCGAAGCACTACGCGGGCGCGGCGGCGCCGACGCTCCGCGACGTGAGCTTCGAGGTCCCGACCGGCCGGCTCGCCGCCATCGTCGGCCGGAGCGGCGCCGGGAAGTCGACGCTGCTCCGCTGCCTGGTGGGCCTCGAGCCGTTCGAGGCCGGCGCCGTCGAGATCGAGGACCTGTGCGCCCGGGCGGAGGACGGGCTCCGCGCCGCCGCATCGCTGCGCGGTCGGGTCGGGCTCGTGCCGCAGACGCTCGACCTCTTCCCCCACCTCTCCGCGCTCGACAACTGCACGCTCGCGCTGCGCGTGGCGCGAGGCGAGCCGCGCGCGGCGGCGGAGGCACGCGCGACCGAGCTCCTGGGGCGGCTCGGCCTCGCGGGCGAGCTGCGCGCCTACCCGGAGCAGCTCTCCGGCGGCCAGCGCCAGCGGGTCGCCATCGCCCGCGCGCTCGCGGTGCGGCCCCGCGTGCTGCTGTACGACGAGCCGACCAGCGCGCTCGACCCGTCGCTGAAGGAGGAGGTGCGGCGCGCGCTCGCCACCGTCCGCGACGCCGGGGTGACGCAGCTCGTCGCGACCCACGACGTCGAGCTGGCGAGGAGCGCGGCGTGGGTCATCGTGCTCGAGAACGGCACCATCGCGCGCCAGGGCGAGGCGGCGAGGGTGCTGGGGTGAGCGGGCGGAGGTCGGGGGCCCCCTCCGGCACGCCTCCTACCCATGGTGCGGGGCCCCGCGCCCCGTTAGGCGCCGGCCCATGGGCGTCGCGTCTCGACGGACGTCTTTGCTGGCGGTGGCCGCGCTGCTCGCCGGCGCCTGCAGCGGCGGCGCGCAGCCGCGCCGCCCGACGTTCGCGTACGTCGCCAACACCGACGCGAACAGCATCTCGGTCTTCGAGATGGATCCGAAGACCGGGCAGCTCACGCCGCGCCAGACGCTCGACGCCCCGAACCCGCGCTACCTCGAGGTCCACCCCTCCGGACTGTTCCTGTTCGTCACCGAGGGCACCGCTCAGGTCGCGGCGCTCGCGCTCGATCCGGCGACGGGCGCGCTCGCGCCGGTCGCGGGCGCGACCGCCGCCACGGGTGCGGACCCGTTCAACATCACCTTCGATCCCGCGGGACGCTTCCTCTACGTCGCGAACGTCGGGTCGAACACGGTCTCCGGGTACGCGGTGAGCGCCGACGGCCACCTCGCCGAGATCCCGGGCTCGCCCTTCGCGGCGGGGTCGCTGCCGTACGCGCTCGTCGTCGACGACTCGGGACGGCACCTCTACGTCGCGAACCGTGGATCGAACACGCCGGCCGATCCGGGCAGCGTCACGGCGCACGCCATCGACCCCGCGAGCGGGGCGCTGGCGCCGCTGGCCGGCTCGCCCTACGCGGCCGGCAACGGCCCGCGCGCCATCGAGCTCGCCGCCGGAGGCCGGTTCGCGCTCGTCGCGAACCGGTTCTCGAACGACGTCTCGGTGTTCGGGCTCGACGCGGCGACCGGAGCCCTGACCGAGGTGGCGGGGTCGCCGTTCCCCGCCGGCGGCGAACCGCGCTCCATCGCCGTCGCGCCCTCGGGGCGCGTCGCGCTGGTCGCGAACTCCGCCTCCAACGACGTCTCGGCGTACGCGATCGACGCGGCGAGCGGCGCGCTCTCGCCGGTGCCGGGGACCCCGTTCCCGGCCGGCACCACGCCGCTCTCCGTCACCGTGGACGACTCCGGCGCCTGGGCCTGCGCCTCGAACCGCGGGTCGAGCGACGTGTCGGTGTACGCGCTCGACGGCGCCAGCGGACGGCTCACGCCGGTCGCCACCGTCCCGACGGGCGGCAGCGGCTTCTCGGTGACGACCTGGCAGGCCGGGGCGAGCCGGTGACGACGGCGGCCCGGCGCCGGGTCGGCGATCCCGCGCTCGCCGCCCGGCTGCGGCGCGAGCTCGAGGGCGAGGTGCTGTTCGACCCCTTCTCGCGCGGCCGCTACAGCACCGACGCCTCCATCTACCAGGTCGAGCCGCTCGGGGTGGTGGTGCCGCGCCACGAGCAGGACCTCGTGGCCGCGGTGCAGATCGCGGCGGAGGAGGGCGTCCCGCTGCTGGCGCGTGGCGGGGGGACCTCGCAGTGCGGCCAGACCGTGGGCGAGGCGCTCGTCCTCGACTGCAGCAAGCACCTCACCGAGGTGATCTCGCTCGACGTCCCCGGACGGCGGGCGGTGGTCCAGCCCGGGCTCGTGCTCGACGCCCTGAACGCACGCCTCCGGCCGGAGGGCCTCTGGTTCCCGATCGACGTCTCCACCTCGGCCATGGCGACCCTCGGCGGGATGGCCGGGAACAACAGCTGCGGCACGCGCTCGCTCCGCTACGGCAACATGGTCCACAACGTCGCGGCCATCGACGCGGTACTGGCGGACGGGACCCTGGCGCGGATGGACGAGGGCGGCCAGGGCGCGCCGCCGGCGCTCGTCGACGCGCTCCGCGCGCTCCACCGCCGGGAGGCGGAGGAGATCGCGGCGCGCTTCCCGAAGGTCCGCCGGCGGGTGGGCGGGTACAACCTCGACCGGCTCGCCGGCGATCGCCCGAACCTCGCTGGCCTCCTCGTCGGGTCGGAGGGGACGCTCGCGCTCTCCCGCCGCATCGAGCTCGCCCTCCACCCCATCCCCCGGCACAAGGTGCTGGGCGTCTGCCACTTCCCCAGCTTCCGCAAGGCGATGGAGTCGACCGGGGCCATCGTCGGGCTCGGCCCGGCGGCCGTCGAGCTCGTGGACCGGACCATGATCGAGCTGGGGCGCGCCATCCCCATCTACCGGGCCCTGCTCGCGCGCTTCGTGCGCGGCGAGCCGGAGGCGCTCCTGCTGGTCGAGTTCGCCGGCGACGACCGCGCGGCCGAGCTCACCGGCCTGAAGCGCCTCGGCGAGCTCATGGGCGACCTCGGGCTGCCGGGCGCCGTGCTCGAGGCGGTCGAGCCCGCCTTCCAGGCCCAGATCTGGGAGGTCCGCAAGGCCGGCCTCAACATCATGATGTCGATGCGGGGTGACCGGAAGCCGGTCTCGTTCATCGAGGACTGCGCCGTCCCGCTGCCGCACCTCGCCGACTACACCGAGCGGCTCACCGCGCTCTTCGCGCGCCACGGCACCACCGGCACCTGGTACGCCCACGCCTCCGAGGGCTGCCTTCACGTCCGCCCCGTGCTCAACCTGAAGGCCGACCTCGACGTGCGCGCGATGCGCGCCATCGCCGAGGAGGCGTTCGCCATCGTCCGCGAGTACAAGGGGTCGCACTCGGGGGAGCACGGCGACGGACTCGTCCGCTCCGAGTTCCACCTGCCCATGTTCGGCGAGCGGCTGGTGCGGGCGTTCCGCGAGGTGAAGGCCGCCTTCGACCCCGGGAACCGGCTCAACCCGGGCAAGATCGTGGACGCGACGCGCATGGACGACCGCGCGCTCTTCCGCTTCAAGCCCGGCTACGCGGCGCTGCCGGTGGAGACGGCGCTCGACTGGTCGGAGTGGGGCGGCCTGCTCGGCGCCGCGGAGATGTGCAACAACAACGGGACCTGCCGGCGGCGCGACGCGAGCGTCATGTGCCCCTCGTACCGCGTGACGCTCGACGAGCAGCACGTCACCCGCGGCCGGGCCAACGTGCTGCGCCTGGCGCTCACCGGCCAGCTCGGGCCGGACGCGCTCGGGTCGCGCGACATGCTCGAGGCCATGTCGCTGTGCGTGAGCTGCAAGGCGTGCCGGCGCGAATGCCCGACCGGCGTGGACATGGCACGCATGAAGATCGAGGTGCTGCACCGGCACCACCGGGAGCACGGCGTCGGGCTGCGCGACCGCCTCGTCTCCGGCCTGCCTCGCTATGCCCCGGCCGCCTCGCGCCTCGCTCCGCTGCTGGCGCTCCGCGAGCGGAGCGCGGCCGTGGCCGGCCTCGTCGAGCGGATGACCGGCCTCGATCGGCGGCGATCGTTCCCGGCCTGGCACCGCCGGCCGTTCCGGGACGCCGAGGCGGACGCGCCGGCCGCGGTCTCGCCGCCGGCGGGCGAGGTGGCGCTCCTCGCCGACACCTTCGGGCGCTGGTTCGAGCCGGGCGCGCTGCGTGACGCGGTCGCGCTGCTGCGGGCCGCCGGCTACCGGGTCACGGCGCTCCGCCCGCTCGACGGCGGCCGGCCGCTCTGCTGCGGCCGCACCTTCCTCTCCTGTGGTCTCGTGGACGAGGGCCGCGAGGAGATCCGGCGCCTGGTGGAGGCGGCGCTCCCCGCCGTCCGCCGGGGTGCGACCGTCGTGGGCCTGGAGCCGTCGTGCCTGCTCACGCTGCGCGACGAGGCGCGCGCGGCGCTCCCCGGGCCCGCGACCGAGGAGGTGGCGTCGCGGGCGCTGCTCCTCGAGGAGTTCGCCGCGGCGGAGCGCGGCGCGGGGCGGATGGCGCTGCCGCTCGGCCCCGCGCCGTGGAGGAAGGCGCTCCTCCACGGCCACTGCCACCAGAAGGCGTTCGACGCCTTCGCGCCGGTGGAGCAGGTCCTCCGCCTCGTACCCGGCCTGGAGGTGGCGGCGGTGACCTCGAGCTGCTGCGGGATGGCCGGCGCGTTCGGCTACGACCGCGAGCACTACGACGTCTCGATGCGGATGGCGGAGAGCGCGCTCCTGCCCGCGGTCCGCGCCGCGGACGCGGACACGGTGATCGTCGCCGACGGCACGAGCTGCCGGCACCAGATCCGCGACGGGGCGGGGCGGGAGGCGGTCCATGCGGTGAGCGTACTCAGGGCGGCGCTGCGACCGGGGCAAGCGTAGCGGCGCGGCGTCCCGCCCTCACCGCCGCGGCCCGACAGGCATCCGCGGCCCTCCCGCTGTGAAGCAGCTGTGAAGCGGGAGAGGGACGGCTGGGCTCGCCCGTGGCACGCGGACGTGCGGACGAAGTCGGGGACGGGGACGGGGACGGGTCGGGATCGGGGACGGGGACGAGGTCGCGGTGGCGGGCCTCGGTCCCCCTCCCCCGGCCCGCGCCGGGGGAGGGAAGGGGAGAGGGCCGGGTGGACGCGGCTCCCGCCCTACGCGGGCTCCGCGTCTCCCTGGGCCGCCCGCGCCGCGAGCGCCACTCGTGCATCGCACTCCCCCGCGCCAGCCCCGCGGGCTCACGGCGGCTCACTCCGACCCACCCTCGGCCCGGATCTCGCCGGCGGCCCCGCGCCCGTGGTGCGCCGCGCGCAGGCGGAGGCGCTCGCGGCGCAGCAGCCACGCCTTCCGCAGGAGCGCGAGCCCGATCCAGCCGAGCAGCAGCGCCACCGGGTAGGCGAGGAGCCGCGGGAAGAGCGCGAAGAGGGCAGCCTGCGCCAGGAGCAGCGCGCCGACCGACCCTGCGATGCGCCCCTCGACCGGCTCCAGCGTGCGGCGGTCGGTGAACGCCGCGCCGAGCGCGTTGCCGAGGCGGACGGCGCCCGCGGTCGCCCGCCCGGCGCTCCCCCGCGCCGCCCGCATCCGCGGCGGGTGGGCGCGGCGCAGGTCGCTCGCGGGGCGAGGCCGGTGGCGCACGTCGAGCACGACCTCGGTGGCGTTCGAGAGGTCCTGCAGGTAGGCCGCCTCCATCTGCGCGGCGAACGGCTCGTCCTCGATCATGGCGTCCAGCTCGCAGTTGCCGAACCAGCTCGCCACGTTGAGGTTCGTCGAGCCCACGCGCGACCAGCGCCGGTCGGCGACCGCCGTCTTCGCGTGCAGCATCGTGCCGTTCCACTCGAACACCCGCACGCCGGCCTCGAGCAGCGTCCGGTACCCGGCGCGCGACAGCGGCTTGAGCAGCGGGATGTCGCTCGCGCCCGGCACGAGCAGCCGCACGTCGACGCCGCTCTGCGCCGCGGCGCGGAGCGCCTGCACGTAGGCGGTCGTCCCGGCGTAGTAGGCGTCGGTGAGCCAGACGCGCTCTCGCGCCAGCGCCGCGACCAGCTGGTCGACGCGCAGCATCCCGGCGGTCGCGGGCAGGCTCGCCACGATGCGCACGCTGACGTCGCCGGCCGCGGGGAGCGCCGCGATCGACGGCACCTCGCCGTCCGGCACCGGGTCGCCCAGGCCGTCCCAGACGGCCGCGAAAGCGTGCTCCACCTCGGCCACCGCCGGCCCGCGCAGCTCGACGCCGGTGTCGCGCCAGGGCGCGATCCCGCGCGAGGGATCGCCCACCCAGTCCCGCCCCACGCACAGCCCGGTGACGAAGGCGATGCGCCCGTCGACCGCGACCATCTTGCGGTGGTCGCGCGACACCCAGCCGAACGGCGCGGTGACGCGCGGCGGGTTGTAGCAGCGCACCTCGACCCCCGCGTCGCGGAGCCGCGCCCAGAATCCGGAGCGGGTCCTCCCCAGCGCGCCCATCCAGTCGTAGACGACCCGCACCCGCACGCCGCGGCCGGCGGCGGCGGCCAGCGCGGCCGCGAACGACTCGCCCGTGGCGTCGCTCTGGATGAAGTAGCTCTCGAGGTGCACGTGCTCCCGCGCCTCGCCGATCGCCGCGAGCCAGGCCGGGTAGTTCTCCTCCGCGTCGCGGAGCAGCCGCACGGCGTTGCCGCCGACGAGGGGCGCTCCCGCCGCCCGCGAGAAGGCCTGGTCCGCCACCTCGCGCAGCGCCGGGTAGGCGGCGCGCTCGCCGCGCCGCGGGGCGGAGACCTCGTCCGGACGTCGATCGCGACCCGCTTCCCGCGCCATGGGTGCCGATCTAGTCGGCGTCGTGCAGCCGCGCGTGACAGGCGCGGGCCGCCTCGTCCATGGCGCCGGGGCCGCGCGCCTCGAGCTCCTCCGGCGTCCACCGGGCCTGCACCTCCTCCGCGACGCAGGCGCAGAACCGGAGGTCGTCGCCGCGCCGGGCGCAGCGGAACGCGAAGTCGATGCCCCAGGTCTCGGGCCATCCCGGCCGCGGCGCGGCGCGCGCCGGGGCCGGCGGCGGCGACGGCGCCGGGGGAGCCGGAGGCGGCGGGGCCGCCGCGCACCCGACCGCGAGCGCGGCGAGGAGCGCCGCCGGGGTGCCCCCGCCGAGCGCGATCCGGCGCCGGATCCTCGGTGCCATCGCCCCGGAGGAGCGCCCTGCCTCAGTAGACCACCGGCTTCGCGTCGGCCGTGAGCGGGCTGCGATAGGGCTTCCCTTCCATGTTCCGCGCCAGCTCCCCCTGGGCCGTCCGCACCAGCTCCGGATCACGCACGAGGTCGACGGCCGAGGCGGCGAGCACGCGGGCCGCGACCAGCATCCCCTTGAACCCGAGCGGATGCGCGGCGCAGCTCGTCTGCGACCACTGGTGCGCGGGCGTACCGAGCGGGCGGGTGGCGACGAACAGCTCGGCGAGCGGCACCACCGCGCTCACGTCGCCGATGTCGGACGAGGCGGTCGAGCCGCGGCCGGGACCGTAGGGGACCACCTTCGTCGAGAGGCCCAGCTCCGGGACGCCCAGCTCGCGCTGCAGCGCCCGGGCGAACTGCTCGTCCTTCTCGTCGAAGGCCGGCGGCCCGACGCGCTCCAGCTCGCGCTGCACCACGCCCGAGAGCGCGTCGTTGGGCACCGGCTCGCGCGTCGTGCTCAGCACCGTGACCCGGGCGCGCGTCTCGGTGGCAAGCGCCGCGCCGTCGGCCGCCTTCCTCATCCGCTCCAGCATCTCGTTCACGCTCTCGACCGTGGCGTCGCGGAGCCAGTACTGGCCGCGCGCGTAGTCCGGGATGACGTTCGCCACCTTCCCCCCGTCCTTCACCACGCGGTGGATGCGCGCGGTCGGCTTCACGTGCTCGCGCATGAGCGCCATGGCGTGGTCGAAGAGCGCCAGCGCGTCGAGCGCGCTGCGGCCGAGCCAGGGCGAGGCGGAGGCGTGCGCCGACCGCCCGAAGAACTCCACGTCGCTGGCGGTGATGGCGAGCCGTGTGCGGTCGTGCAGCATGTTCTCCGCCTCGGGGTGCCAGGCGAGCGCGACGTCGGTGCCGCGGAAGGCGCCGTCGCGGATCATGAACGCCTTCCCGGCGCTGATCTCCTCGGCCGGGGTGCCGAACACGCGCACCGTGCCGGGCAGCTTCTCGGCGAGGCGCTCGCGGTTGGCGGCGACCGCAGCGGCCACCGCCGCCGCGCCGAGGAGGTTGTGCCCGCAGCCGTGCCCGGGCGATCCGCCCGCCGGCGCCTCCTTCCTCGCGACGCCGGCGTCCTGCGCCAGGCCGGGCAGCGCGTCGTACTCCGCGAGCAGCGCGACGACCGGCGCGCCCGACCCGGCGCTCGCGACGAAGGCGGTGGGGAGCACGCCCACGCCGCGCGTCACCTGGAACCCCTCGCGCTCGAGCAGGTCCTCGAGGTACGCCGCCGACCGCTTCTCCTGCAGCGCCGTCTCGGCGAACCCCCAGATACGGCGCGCCACCTCCTCCCACCGGCCGCGCGTCTGCTCGAGGTAGACGTCGGTGGGGCGCTCGCCGGCCGGGGGCGGCGAGGCGGCCGCGGCCGCGGCGGGGAGCGCCGCAGCGGCGAGGGCGAGGGCGAGGGCGGCGAGCGGGCCGAGCGGACGGGCTACGGACATGGCGCCTCCGGGTGAAGGCCGTCTCCTTATCCGGCCGCGCCGCACGCGCCGGCGCCCGCGCGGGATGTGGCAGGCCCCGGCGTCCGCCGTTCGGGTATCCTCGGCGCCCGGGGGCGGGCGATGACGATCTTCCGAGACGAGACCGGTCGGCGGGGCAGGGCGGTCCGGCTGGCCGGCGTCCTCGGGCTCGCGGTCGCCCTGGCGTCGGGCGGCCTGTTCCTGGCGTCGGTCGTCCCGGCGCCCTTCGCGCGCCGCACCGCCGTCGAGGAGCCGGCGCCGCCGCCGCGCACCGCGCCCGCGCCCAGCCGGCGCGCGGTGGAGCGCGCGCGAGAGACGCGGTTCGAGGCGGATTCGCGGCGCCTCGCCCAGCTGCTCGCGGACGCCGAGCAGCGGCAGCGGCGGCGCGGGTTGCCGGCGTCCACCCAGCCGGTGCTGGCCGCGTTCTACGTGAACTGGGACCCGCAGAGCCTCGCCTCGCTGGAGGCGCACCGCGACCGGCTCACCCACCTCATGCCGGAGTGGATCCGCCTCGGCGCCGACGGCCAGCTCGTGATCGAGGAGGACCACCGGATCGACGGCCTCGTCGCCGGCCTCCAGGTCATGCCGACCGTGACCAACTACGGCGAGCGCGGCTTCTCCGCCGACCTGGCGCGCGGCCTGCTCGCCACGGACGCCGCGCGCCGGCAGGGCGCCGACCGGCTCCTCGACGCCTGCCGGAGCCACGGGTGGGCCGGCCTCAACCTCGACCTCGAGGCCCTCTCGCGCGAGCAGTGGAGGCAGCTCGCGCTCCTGGTGAAGTCGGCGGCGCCGCGCTTCCACGCCGAGGGCCTGCAGCTCACCGTCGACGTGCCGGGGAGCGACGCGGGCATCCCGGTCGAGGAGCTCGCCGCGGTCGCCGACTTCCTCGTGGTCATGGCCTACGACGAGCACGCCTCGACCGACGAGCCGGGCCCCGTCGCCACGCCGCAGGGGGTGCTGGGGAGCGCCGCCGCCTACCTGCGCCGGGCTCCCGGCGACAAGCTCGTGGTCGCCCTCGGCGCCTACGGGTACGACTGGCCGCTCGACCGGGACGGAGACGCGGCGCGCCCGGCGGAGGAGGTCTCGTACGCCCAGGCGCTCTCGCTGGCGCGCGAGAACGACGCGCCCATGGCCTTCGACCCGCGGGCGCGGGCGAGCTGGTTCGAGTACGACGACGACGAGGCGCACGAGCGGCACGCGGTCCACTTCCTCGACGCGCCGGCGGCGCTGGCGCAGCTCCGCGCCCTCTCCGGCCTGCGGCTGCGCGGCAGCGCGGTGTGGCGGCTCGGCGCCGAGGATCCCGACCTCTTCGCGCTCTTCGCCGGGCCGCCCTCGCCCCCGGTGCTCGACGAGCCCGCGGCGCGCGCGGCCCTCGACGGCGTCATCCGCAACGCCCTCGACGACGTCGCGGTGGTCGGCAACGGCGAGCTCATCACCCTCAACAGCACGCCCCAGGTCGGCCGGCGCCGCGTCACCTTCGACGCCGCCGGCGACGTCGCGCGCGTCGAGTACGTCCAGTACCCGTCGGGCTGGATCCTGGCTCGACGCGGCGGCAAACCGCGCGGAGCCGTGCTGCTCACCTTCGACGACGGTCCGGATCCGCGCTGGACGCCGCAGGTCCTCGACGCGCTCCAGCGCATCGGCGCGCACGCCGTGTTCTTCGTCATCGGCCAGAACGCGCAGGCCACCCCGGAGCTGGTCCGCCGCGAGATCCGCGAGGGGCACGTCGTCGGCAACCACTCCTTCACCCACCCCAACCTCTCGCTCGTCTCGCCGCTGCGTTTCGACCTCGAGCTCAACACGACCGAGCGGCTCCTGGAGTGGCTCACCTCGTCGCGCCCCCGCCTCTTCCGGCCGCCGTACCACTCGGACGCGTCGCTCGACGAGGCGCCCTACGCGGCCGTCGTCGCCCGCGCCTCGGAGAAGGGCTACGACGTGCTGGGGCAGGACATCGACCCGGAGGACTTCGAGCGCCCCGATCCCCGCACCATCGCCGACCGGGTGCTGGCCCGCGCGCGCACGGGCAGCGTGGTCCTGCTCCACGACGGCGGCGGCGACCGCAGCGCCACCGTGGCCGCGCTGCCGCTCATCGCCGACGGCCTGCGGGCCCAGGGGCTCGCGTTCGCCGAGCCGAGCGACGTCACCGGGCTCTCCCGCGCCCAGCTCATGCCGCCGGCGCCCGCCGACGTGCTCGTCTCGCGCGCCGACTCGATCGTGTTCGCGGTGGCGGCCGCCCTGTCGCGCTCCCTCGCTGTGGGGTTCGGCGTGGCCATCGGGCTCCTCGCGCTCCGGGCCGCGATCCTGGCGGTGGCCGCGCCGCTGCAGGCGCGCCGGGCCCGGGCGCGGCGCGCCGCGGGCGGCGGCGCACCGTTCGCAGGGACCGTCTCGGCGGTGGTGCCGGCCTACAACGAGGAGGCGGTCATCGCGCGCACCGTCGACTCGCTCCTCGCCCAGGAGCCGCCGCTCCTCGAGGTCATCTGCGTGGACGACGGCAGCGCCGACCGGACGCTGGCGGTGCTCCACGAGCGGTACGACGGCGATCGGCGCGTGCGCATCCTGGCGAAGCCCAACGGCGGCAAGTCGAGCGCGCTCAACCTCGGGTTCGCGCGGGCGCGGGGCGAGGTCGTGGTCGCGCTCGACAGCGACACCCTCTTCACCCCCCCGACCGTCCGCGCGCTGTGCCAGCCCTTCGCCGACCCGCGCGTCGCCGCGGTGGCGGGGAACGCCAAGGTCGGCAACCGCGTCAACCGGCTCACCCGGTGGCAGGCGCTCGAGTACGTGACCGCGCAGAACCTGGAGCGGCGCGCCTGGGATCTCCTCGGCGCCGTGCCGGTCGTACCGGGCGCGGTCGGGGCCTGGCGCCGGCAGCCCGTGCTCGACGCCGGCGGTTTCCACGAGGACACGCTGGCGGAGGACACCGACCTCACGCTGCGGCTCGTCGCGGCCGGCCGGCGGGTGGCCTACGCCGACGAGGCGCTCGCCTACACGGAGGCGCCGGAGCGCGCGCGGGCGCTGCTGAAGCAGCGCTTCCGCTGGACCTTCGGCGTGCTGCAGGCGTGCTGGAAGCACAAGGCGCGGCTCCTCCGGCGCGGCGGCGGAGCGCTGGGGTGGGCCATCCTGCCGGCGTTCCTCGTCTACCAGTTCCTCGTGCCGCTGGTGGCGCCGGCCGTGGACCTCATGCTCGTCGCCTCGCTGGCGCGTGGCCACGCCGCGGCGACGCTCGGCTACTACCTGCTCTTCTTCGCGCTCGACCTTGCGCTGTCGGCGGTGGCGGTCCTCCTCGAGGGCGAGGACCTCGGCCTCCTGCGCGGGCTGCTCGTGCAGCGGATCGCCTACCGGCAGCTGCTCTGGGTGGCCCTGGCGAGGGCGCTGTGGAGCGCGCTCGCCGGGTTCGCGGTGGGGTGGGGCAAGCTGGCGAGGACCGGCACGGCCACGACCGGGCACGGCGGGCCCGCCGCCTGAGCCCGCGGCGCCGGGCGCGCGCTCACCGCCCGAGCGCCTCCCCGAAGAACCTGCGCCAGTTGAGCCACGCCACCTTCTCCACCACCCGCTCCGGCTGCCGCCGCGCGAGCGCGTCGACGAGGCGCGGCACGTCGGTCACGTCGCGCATCCCGCGCGGCAGGGGGACGAGGCCGTCGAAGTCGGAGCCGAAGCCCACCGCGTCCTCGCCGGCGACGCGCAGTGCGTGCTCGACGTGGCGGACGACGTCCTCCAGCCGGCGGCCGCCGAGGTAGATGGTCCCGAAGATGATGCCCACCACCCCGCCGCGTTCGGCGAGGGCGCGGAGCGCGGCGTCGTCGAGGTTGCGCCAGCCCGGGGTCGCGCCGGCGACGCCCGTGTGCGAGCAGAACGGCCGGGCCCGGCCCTGCGCCAGGGCATCGGCGAACGTGCGCGGCGAGGCGTGGGCGAGGTCGAGCGCCATCCCGGCCGCGGCCATCTCGTCCAGCACTTCTGCCCCGAGCGGCGTGAGCGGGCGATTGCCCATGAGCGGCGTCGAGGAACCGCCGAGCTCGTTGTTGGCGAGGTGGGTGAGGGAGAGGAAGGCGACGCCGCGCCGGCGCAGCTCGCGCACGCGCTCGGCCCGGCCCTCCAGCGCCTGGCCGCCCTCGATGCCCAGGACCGCGGCGATGCGGCCCGCCGCGAGGTGCTCCTCCAGGGCCGCCGCCGTGCCGGCGACGGCGACCGCACCGCCCGACGCCGCGCAGGCGGCCTCCATCCGGTCGAGCTGGAACCGGCAGCGCGCCCAGGGACCGCGCCGGGCGGCGCGCGGCCAGCCGCGGACCGCGCCGAGCGCGCCCACCCCGTCGAGGAGCGGATAGCCGCGGGTCACGACCGTGAAGCACTGGAGGCGTACCCCCGCCTCCCGCAGCCGCGGGAAGTCGACGTGGCCGCGGCGGTGGCGGGCGGCGAGGTCGCGGTTCCAGAGGAGCGAGTCCGCGTGGCCGTCGGCCAGCGGGACGCGGGAGACCGGCGGCGGCGAGCTCACAGCCGCATCCTCACCCGGTGCTCGTACGCCGGCGGTCCGCCGTCGGGCCCGGGCGCGGCGGCGCCGCGCTCCGCCTCGCGCAGCAGGCGCGCGATCTGCGGCCCGAGCACGTCCGCCTCGGTGGTGGCGAAGCGCTCGCCGCCGAAGCGCGCCACCGTCTCGCTCTGCAGGGCGAGCATCCGCGCGTCCTGCGCCAGGATGCGTCGCGCGACCGGGCCGAGCACCGCCGCCACCGCCGCGCCCGGCACCGGCAGCCGGAACGTGACCGCGGAGAAGAGGCGGGCGTGCTCGTCGTCGATCGGGGTCACCGCCGTGGTGGCCACGAGGTGGCTCCGGTCGCCGAGCCGGTACTCGACCTCCGCGACGCAGGGGAGGAGGAACCGGTCGAAGTGCCGGACGACCCCGCCGCCCGGCGCGAGGAGCCGGCCCACGACGC
This sequence comes from Anaeromyxobacteraceae bacterium, assembly GCA_035719345.1. GTDB lineage: Bacteria > Myxococcota > Myxococcia > Myxococcales > Anaeromyxobacteraceae > Anaeromyxobacter_A. The sequence goes on along the minus strand of DASTGH010000191.1, from coordinate 16,289 downwards.
CCGACGGCGCCGTCTCGCCCAGGTACTCCGCCTCGCAGCGGTCCGACCACCGCCGCACCACGACGTCGATGTCGCGCCGCGCTCCCGCCGTGCGAAAGAGCCCGCCGTGCAGGTACGCGGTGTGCGGGACGTCGAGCACGTTCTCCACCGCGCGGAAGAGCGACGCCCGCACGTCGAGCGCGTTGCGGACGGTCGTGTAGCCTGCGCCGCCGAGGTGCTGGAAGCGGCGCGGCGGCCCGGCAGGTGGCGCAGCCGCCGGCGCGACCCAGACGTACCCGTCCTGCTCGGCACAGGGCAGCGCCGGGGCGCGGGCGGCGCGCGCCTCGGGAGGGCCGTCGAGGCCGGGCACCGCCAGGCACGTGCCGTCGGGCGCGAAGCGCCACCCGTGGTACGCGCACTCGAGCGCGCCTCCGCGCACGCGGCCGGCCGAGAGCGGCGCGTTGCGGTGCGGGCAGCGGTCCTCGAGCGCCCCCGGCCGGCCCCCGGCGCCGCGAAAGAGGACGAGGGGGAGCCCCTGCACCGTGGCGGCCAGCGGGCGCGCGCCGAGCGCTTCCGCCTCGCACGCCACGAACCAGCCCGGCAGGCGCGGCGCCGGGCGGCGGCGCTCCGGGGTGGCGGGGGGCGGGTTCGGCTCCATGCGCGTCCGGGTGGATACCGCCGCGCGCCGCGGCGCGCAGCGCGGGCGCCGGCTAGAACGCGGCGCGCCGGTCCTCCGCGAAAGGAGCCGTGGCCTCATGGCGGTCCGCATCGTGCGCCTCGGCGAGCCTCGCGCCCGCGGCGAGGGCCTGCGCATCGGCACGGTGCGCCGCCCGCCGCGCGGGGTCCCGGCGAGCCTCTTCGCCTCCGACGACTGGTACGACGTCTGGTTCCCGAACCTCGCCCCGACCATCGCCACCATGAAGCTCGGGCAGCAGGCGCGGACGGACCGGGAGTGGGCGGCCTTCGTGCGCCGGTTCCGCGCCGAGATGGGGGAGCCGGGCGCGAGCCGCACGCTCGACCTCCTCGCCGCGCTCTCGCAACGCGCCGACTTCTCCGTCGGCTGCTACTGCCAGGACGAGCGGCGCTGTCACCGCTCCGTGCTGCGGGCCCTGCTCGAGGATCGCGGGGCGCGGGTGCGCTGACCGCGGCGCCTCGCGCGCCGCTCGGCACGCGACGGCGGCGGGGCGCCCGCCCCCGCGCGCGCCGGCCGGGCGATGAGCTCGAGCTCGGCCAGGACCTTGCCGGCGTCGCGGGGCCGCTCCACCGGGTCCCGCTTCAGCATGCGCTGGACGAGGTCCGGGAGGCCCGGCAGCGAGGGGACGTCGAGCAGGGGAGGGTGCTCGAGCGCCGCGCCGGGCGCCTCGGGGAAGGGGAACGCGCCGGCGATCATCTGGTGCAGCAGCACGCCCAGCGCGAACACGTCGCTGCGCTCGTCCTCCGGCGCGCCGCGCCGCTGCTCCGGGGCCATGTAGGCCGGGGTGCCGCCGGCGACGAGCCGCGTGCTCCCGAACGCGAGCGCGATCCCGAGGTCGAGCACCTTGAGCGGCCGGCCCTCGCACAGGAACACGTTCGTGGGCTTCAGGTCGCGGTGCACGACGCCGTGCTCGTGCGCATGGGCGAGCCCCGCTGCGATCTGCGTGCCGATGCCGAGCGCCTCCTCCGGCGGGAGCCGCGGGCCCATGAGCCGGCGCGCCAGGGTCTCCCCCCGCAGGAGCTCCAGGATGAGGTAGGCGCCCTGCTCGGTGTGCCCGACGTCGTACAGCGTCACGATGTTCGGATGCGAGAGGCGGGCCGCAGCCTCCGCCTCGTGCATCATCCGCTGGAGGCGGAGCTGCTGGCCGGCGCCGCGGCACATGGCCTTGAACGCGACCTCGCGGCGGAGCTCCAGGTCCCGGGCCTCCCAGACGACGCCGAACCCGCCGCGGCCGACCTCGCGGACGAGCTCGAAGCGCCCCACCAGGCCGCCGGGCCGGAGCACCCCGTCCCATGCCGAGCGATCGCGCGGCTCGGCGCAGAGCTCCCGCAGGAAGGCGGTGACGGTGCCGTCGGTGAGCCGGGTGGCGGCGCCCTCCTGCGCCGCGGGAAACCGCGGCGTCACCGTGCCCCCGGCGTGCCGGTTGCGCTGGGCGAGCGTCCCGCTCAGCCCGGTGGCGAGCGCGCGCCAGATGGTCGGCGCCGCCTCCGCCACGGCGGCGAAGTCGCGCTCCGAGATCTTGGCGACGACCGTCTGCTCCCGGGCGACGACGGTGGCCGACCGCGCGGCGGTGGCGTCGAGCAGCGCCACCTCGCCGACGTGCTGTCCCGCCTCGCGCGTGCCGACCTCGCTCCCGCCCACCACGACGGCCAGGCGGCCGGCGAGCACGAAGTAGAGGTCGTTGTCGGAGGCGCCCTCGCGGATGAGGACCTCGTCGGGCGCGAGCTCGGCGAGCGAGAGGCGCTCGACCAGCATGCGCGCCAGCGGCCGCTTGCGGGCCACGAGCTGCTGGGCGTTCATCGCCTCGAGCAGCAGGCGGCGCCCTCCCTTCCCCTCGAACCGTTCGATCACGAGAGGCCCCGTCGCGTGGCCCGGCCTCGGGTCATGCGGATCGCCGTCATGCTACGCGCCGCCGCCGCAGGTCGTCCAGCGGGCCCCCCCGTGCGCCGGCCGGGCGCGGTCGCCCCGCACGTCACTCGGCCCCGTCCAGGACTCCCGGCGCCTGCTCGAACGCTCCGTCCCAGCCGTCGGCCGGCGGCGTCCTCCGGTACGCGCGGCATCGGCTGGCCATCGCGCGGGAGGGCCCGTCGTCCGCGCTGCTCGCCAGCGCCTCCTCGAAGAGCGCCAGCGCCTCGTCCCAGCGCCGCTGCCGGTACGCCTCGAGCCCGGCGGCGTACGACGCGAGCGCGCTCTCGCGCGCGGGCGACAGCGGTGCGCCGGCGCGCGCCACGAGCTCGTGGACGCGCACCGCCTGCCGCTTGCCCTTCACCCGGACCACGTCCAGCTCCCGCAGCACGAACGCCTGGCGGACGAGGAGGGCGGTGCTCTCGCCCACGAGGATGTCCGTCCCGTACGCCCGGTTGAGCCCCTCCAGCCGCGAGCCGAGGTTCACGGCGTCGCCCAGCACGCCGTAGGCGAAGCGATACCGCGAGCCCAGGTTCCCGACGAGCATCGGCCCCGAGTTGACCCCGGTGCGGGCCCGGAGCGGGGGGCGTCCGGCGGCCGCCCACGCCGCGTTGAGGGCGATGCGGTGCTCTCGCATGGCGAGCGCCGCGGCGCAGGCGCGGGCCGCGTGGTCCGGCTGGTCGACGGGGGCGCCGAAGAACGCCATCAGCTCGTCGCCGACGTACTCCTTGAGCGTGCCCCCGTGCGCGAAGACCTGCTCGGTCATCCGCGCGTAGTAGTCGCCGAGGATGGCGACCATCTGCCGGGGCGATTGGTGCTCGCACTGGCTCGTGAATCCCTCCAGGTCGCTGAAGAGGACGGTCAGGACCTTCTCCTCGCCCCCGAGGCGAAGGCGATCGGGCTCCCGGATCAGCTCCTCCACCACGGCCGGCGCCACGTACTGCCCGAACATCGCCTTCACCTTCCGGCGCTCCCGCTCCTCGCCGAGGTAACGGCGGGCCGTCAGCGCGGTGTAGCTCACCGCCAGGCCGAGGAGCGGGTACACCAGGGCGAGCCAGACGCCGTGGCGGACGAAGAGCCAGGTCGCGAGGAGGACGTACCCGGCGGAGAGCGCCGCCGCCCACAGCAGGCTGCCGACGGCGCGCGTCCGGGCGACTCCGGCCGCGACCAGGCCCGCCAGCGCGGTGAGCGCGAGGACGTCGAAGACCGTCCACCAGTGCGGCCGGGCGAGGAACCTCCGCGCGAGGAGGTCGTCCATGACGGTGGCGTTGATCTCCGTGCCCGCGTGCACCGGGCTGAAGGGAGAGCTGCGGAGGTCGTGCGTGCCCACCGCGGTGGCGCCGACGACGACGAGCTTGCCGCCGAAGGTGCCGGGCGCGGTCCGCCCCCGCAGGACGTCGGTGGCGGAGACGGTGGCGATGGTCCCGGGTGGCCCGAGATAGTCCACGAGCAGCTGCCCGTTCTCGTCGCTGGGGACGAGCGTGCCGCCGAGCTCGACGCCCTCGATGCCGTGCCGCCCGGCGCGCAGCACCAGCTCGGGCCGGCCGAGGTGGTGCCAGGCGGAGACGAGGGCGAGCGGCGCGAGCACCGCGTCGCCGACCCGGACGGCGAGCGGCATCCGGCGGAGGACGCCGTCCTCGTCGCTGGTGAAGGTGAAGTAGCCCGAGGCCCTGGCCGCCTGCGCCAGGACGTCCACGTCGGGCTGCGGTGCGTACGCCTTCACCAGCGGGAGGTCGCCCGGATCCCGCCCGCGCGAGCGGATGAGCGGGTAACGCGACGTGCCGACGCGGCGGTTCCGCTCCTCGATCTCGGCGGGATCGAGCCCGTGGCCGAGCTCGTCGGCGCGCCAGTGGAGGAAGTAGCCGAGGACGACGCTGGCCGGCGACCGGCGGATGGCGGCGGCGAGCGCGAGGTCGTCCTCGGGCGCAGCGGGCTCGGCGAACGCGACGTCGAAGGCGATGACCCGGGCGCCGTCGCGGGAGAGCGCGTCGACCAGGGCGGCGATGCGTGCGCGCGGCCACGGCCAGCGGCCCTCGGCCTCCAGGCTCTTCTCGTCGACGACCGCCATGACGACGGCGCCCGAGGGCGGGCGCGCGCCGCGGGCGCGGACCCGCAGGTCGTAGGTGGCGAGCTCGGTGCGCTCCAGGATCGGGATCCGGAGCGCCTGGAGGGCGAAGACCAGCGCGCAGGCGGCGAGGGTGACGCCGCGGCCGCCTAGCACGAATAGTAGACGACCTGGTTGCCCTGGTAGTAGTGACAGAGCGTGCCGGTCCCGGACACCAAGCTTATCCCCGGGGGTACCGAGAGCCATGGGTCACAGTACAGGGACGCGCCGTCGGGCGCCTTCACGACGACGCTGGCCGCCGTGTCGAGCTGGTCCGGCACGCAGACCATTTCCGCCTTGAGCGGGACGAGTTTGGTGGCCACCGGCTTGTTCGATTTATCGTAAGCTTGCGCGGAAGTAATCTCTCCCGTGTCGCTCACCTGCAGTTCCAGGCGGTAATATCTGGGGCCGCTGATCGTGTGCTTCCCTGGTCCGGGTACGGCGGGCATCGTGGCGCACGCGGCGCTGCCCAGCAGCAGGGCGATGAGGGTCGTCGTTCGCGGAGTCATCGTCTTCTCCTTCGTTGGTGGCCTTCGAGATCGCTTCTCGCCGAGTCGGGCGGGCCGTCACGGCACCGCGAGCGTGATGCGGCCGAGCACGGTCCTGGCCGGCAGCGCGATCGGGGTGTTGATCCGGGTGTTCAGCTCGAAGAGGTGGAACTGCTCGTCCAGCAGGTTCGTGGCCGAGACGCCGATGAATCCGTACCGCTGCGGCAGCCGCCAGCTCAGGCCGGCGTCCACGAGCCAGAAGTCGTCGCTGCCCGCCGCGAAGCCCGGCTGGCCGAAGGCCGCCAGCGCATCGAACGTGCCTTCCTGATGGTAGTAGGTGAGGGTCGCAGAGGCGCTCAGCCCGTACGGCAGGAAGAGCGCGAGCCCCAGCGGCACGCGGTGCGTGTTGGCCTCGACCGCGCCGAGCGTCAGCCGCTCGTCGCCGACGATGCGCTCGAAGAAGTACTCGGCCCTCAGCGCCAGCGAGCGATGGGGCGTCCAGAAGACGTAACCGCGAGCGTCGTACTCCTTCCAGCTCACCGGCACGAACGCCCCGACGGTCAGGTCGATGGCGGGCGCTGTCAGGTCGCGGATGGACCCTTCGATCCCCACGGCCAGGTCGCGCGTGAGCCGCTGGTCGACGCCCACGCCGTACCGCCAGGACGTGGTGCCGTCCGGGTCGTCGAAGAACTGGTTGAACCCGGCGATCTGGACGAGCTCCAGGGTCTGATCCGTGATGAGCGTCCGCTTGAGGACGCGAAAGGCCGCCGCGCGCACCGTCGTCCCGGACAGCGGGGACCAGCTGATCCCGACCTTGGGGTTGACCTGCTCCTTGTCGAGGTCGGGCGTGTCGCGGGATCTGAAGACGTCCCCGCTCACACCCAGCGTCAAGACGAGGCTCGTCGGGAGGTGGACGTGCGCGTACGCATATCCGTCGGCGTGCCAGGCTCCCTGCGGGGTCGTCTGATCGATCTGCTGCGGCGGGACCTGGAGTCGGACATCGCCGCTCAGGTCGAAGTACCCACCCCCGGTCGCGAGGTCCACGTACCGCGACCGGAAGAGATACTGGAGCTCTCCCCCGGCCGCGTCCTGGCTCTTGTCGCTCGCGACGAGGCCCGGGTCCTCGAAGCGGAACGTGGCCTTCTGATACGTGGCAGAGGCGAGCACGATGGAGCCCGGCGAGAAGGCATGCCGCGCGCCCAGGCGGTACGTGTCCCAGTCGTCGTGGTTCCTCACCGTGGTCCGGACCAGTTCGGGGAAGAAGTAAGGCTGCAGGTCGCCCCGGTGGCTGGTCCGATGCCGGTACTCCGCCTCGAGGCTCGTGCTGCTCGACAGCTCGCCCTGCACGAAGGCATCGGCGATGTCCTCCGTCTGGTCGTTGTTGACGCGGACGCCTTTCGTCTCGAAGTGCGTGTAGCCGGCGCTGACGGACAGGTTGCGGTAGACGCCGGCGAGGACCGGCTCGACGCCGTACGTCGCGTGCTCTCCTCCGAGCCCACTGAGCTGCAGCGCCAGCCGGTCACGGTTGAACAAGGGATTGAACTCGTGGAAGGAGAGCGCCCCCGGCCCGCCCTGGCCGATGAGGAACAGATTGCTCTCGCCGAGGCGGGGCTGGATGGGGGTGAGGTTGATCGGCTGGAGGAGCTGCGCCTGCAGGAGCTCGCTCACGCGCGCCACCTCGTGGCGCGGCAGGGCGGCGTAGGAGTCGGCCAGCAGGCGGTGCGCGGAGTCGCTCGTCGGGTCCGCCGCGACGGACTTCCAGCCCTCCACCAGCGCCGCCTGCTGGAAGCCGAGGTCCGAGTAGATCCGGGCCAGGCTCGCGCTCCGCGCCGCGAGGTCGGCGTCGAGCAGGAGGCGCGAGCGGTAGACGGCGCGGTTGTCATTGAGCTCGATGGCGCGATCGAGATCGCGCAGCGCCTCGACCGGCCTGTTGGTGGTCTGCTTGGCGATGGCGTCGTAGAGCCACGGCGTCGGGTCGAGCGGGTCGAGCTGCTTCGCCATCGCGTACTCGCGCTCGTCGAGCCCGGTGCGCTTCTCCTCGTAGTACGCCTTGCCGAGGTAGCTCCGGAAGAGCGAGCTGCTCGGGTCGAGGCTGGCCGCGATCTCGATCTCCCTCGCCCCGCGATCGAGGTCGCCGGCGCGGATGATCGCCAGGCCGCGCCCGAGGCGCGGGAGGGGATCGGCCGAATCGAGCGCGATCGCCTTCTCGAACGCCGCCCTGGCGCGGGCGACCTTCACGTCCGCGAGGTAGCCGAAGCCGAGGACGGTCTGGGCCCGGGAGAGGTCGGGGGCGAGCGCCGCCGCCTTCTCTGCCGCCTCCAGGGCCTTTCCCCGTTCGCCGAAGGACGAATGCAGCTCCGCGAGCCGCGCCCAGGCCAGCGCATCCTGCGGATCGGCCTCGACCGCGCGCTCCAGGCTGGACCGCGCGCCCTCCAGGTCGAACCGCGCCTGCTGGGCATACGAGAGCGCCACCAGCGCGGTCGAGGAGGCCGGCGCCGTCTCCACCGCTTTCCGGGCGAGCTCGAGCGCGCGGTCCTTCTCGTTCTGCACCACCGCGGCGATCGCCTGCAGCGACAGCGCATGGGCGTCGCCCGGTGCCGCCGCCAGCGCCCGCTCCAGGTCGGCCGCCGCCTCGTCCACCCGCCCCACCGCCAGCGAGAGCTGGGCCCGGTAGGTGAGGAAGCGCGGGTCCGAGGCGGTCGCGGGGACGTCGGCGATGGCGGCGAACGCCGCCTGGAGATCGCCGCGGCGATAGGCCTCGATCGACTCGCGCAGGCGACCCTGCGGACCGGCCTCGGGGGGGATCTGCTCCGGGCGGGGATAGAGCACGGCGGGGTAGTAGAGGGTCCAGCGCACGGCGTCGCGCGGGCGCGCGACCGCGCGGAGGACGGGCCCGGCGCCCCGCTCCGCGACCGCCGACTGCCCGTCCACCAGCGTCACGCTGCCGCGGGGATTCTGCGCCAGCACCGTCCCTTCGAACACGAGGACGCGCGCCGCGTCGGCGTCCATCTGGACGAGGAACTCCGTCCCGCGCACGCCGGCGGCGACGAACTCGGTCCTCACCTCCAGGCTACGCGGTCCGCGGCTGAAGAAGTGGACGGCGCCGCGCAGGAGGTCGAGCACGCCCGTGCGCTCGGCCTCGACCGGTCGCAGCGTCAGCGTCGTCTCCGCGTCGAGCCGCAGCACCGACTGGTCGAGCAGGACGAGGTCGGCCCGGCTCAGCTTCCCGACCCGGATCGCGTCGCCCGGAGAGAAGGTGTCGTCGAGCTTCACCGGCGCCCACGCGGCGGCGCCGGCGCGCTGCGACTCCACCGTGCCCTGCACCGAGACCGCCCGCGCCACGACGCCGGGCGGGTCGCCGTCGGCGCGAATCGGGGCCGGACAGAGCAGGAGCGCCAGGATGCCTGCGCCGACGAGGCGCGAGGACCTGGCGCGGGTCCTCACCTGGGCTCCCTCCGCGATCGCAGGGGCGCGCTGCGCCGCGGATCGGCCGATTGCGGCGAGATTGCAATCGGCTTTGCCGCTTTGGTCGTCGCGATTGACATCGAAATCGGCATCTCGTGCGCTCGTCGGTTCGGCTCACACGCTCGCACACCGGGGCACGCCGAGGAGTCTCACCAGGTGTGTTACCCCGATGGTGTGCGGCTTGACGTTAGGTAAACGTGCAGATCCACTCCGGGAGCGTGTCCCGCCCCACCGCCACCTGGGGAGCGCCTTCGAGGCGCCCCGACGCGTCTGGCCCACGACCCCGGACGTCACGGACGCGGGTTGGTACCCTCACCGGAGGTGGCCTCGCCCCGAGCTGACCGAGGAGGACACCGATGGCTCGACCCCGGCTCAGGCGGTGGGCATGACGCCCCGGACCGCCAAGATCGCTCCTCCCAGGATCTCGGCGGCGGTGGTGCGCGAGAAGACCTTCGGCCTCCTCGATCGCGCGCGGGAGCACGCCGCGGTCTGGATCTCGGGCCCGGCCGGCGCCGGCAAGACGACGCTCGTCGCGAGCTACCTGCGGGCGAGGCGGCTCCGGTCCCTCTGGTATCAGCTCGACCAGGGTGACCGCGACCTCGCCTCCTTCTTCTACCACCTCGGCGAGGCGGCCCGGCGGATGGCGCCCGACGACGGTCATCCGCTGCCGCTGCTCACGCCCGAGTACCTCTCCGGCGTCCCCACCTTCACGCGCCGGTTCCTCGAGGAGCTGTTCGACAGGCTGACGCCCCCCACGTCCTCGTGTTCGACGATCACCAGGAGGTGCCGCCCGGCGCGGAGGTGCACGACGTGCTGAAGGACTGCCTCTCCAGCCTGCCCCAGGGCCTGAACGCGTTCGTCCTGAGCCGCAGCCGTCCTCCGGCCCGCCTCGCCCGGCTGCTGGCGTCCGAGGCGCTCGCCGAGGTGGAGTGGGACGCCATCCGCTTCGACGTCGCCGACACGAAGGCCCTCGTCGCCCTCAAGATGCGGAGGGCGGTGCCGGACCGCGTCGCCCTGCGCCTGCACGAGGTCACCCGCGGGTGGCCAGCCGGCATCGTGCTGCTGGTCCAGGGGCTGGTGAGGGACGGCGCGGACGTCTCGATCCTCCATCGGATCCGCCCGGACCGGCTGTTCGACTACTTCGCCGAGGAGGCGTTCGCCAGGGCCGACGCGAGGACGCGGGACGTGCTGCTCAGGACCGCCCTCCTGCCGGGAACGACCGCCCCGCTGGCGCGCGAGATCACGGGCGTGGCGGACGCCGACCGCATCCTGCGCGACCTCTGCGACAACAACTTCTTCACGGTCGCCGACGGCGACGGCGTCTACCGGTACCACCCGCTGTTCCGGGAGTTCCTGCTGGCGCGGGCGAGCGAGGCGTTCTCCGTGGACGAGATCGCCTCCCTGCGCCGGCGCGTCGCGGCGAGGCTCGAGGAGGCGGGCAGGATCGAGGATGCGGTGCGGCTGTACGTCGAGGCGCGCGCCTGGCACGGCCTCGCCGGCATCGTGAAGGCCCACGCTGGCGCCCTGCTGCGCCAGGGCCGCAACCGGACGGTGGAGGGATGGGTGCGCGCGGTGCCGGCCGCCGTCCTGGACGACGCGCCCTGGCTGCGGTACTGGCTCGGCGCCGCCGTCCTGCCGCTCCGCCTCGAGGAGAGCCGCGAGCACCTCGAGGCCGCCTTCCGGCTGTTCAGGCTGCGCGGCGACGCCGCGGGGAGCTACCTCGCCTGGTGCGGCGTGGTGGACACGTTCATGTACGGGTGGGGCCGCTACGCGCCGCTGCGCAGCTGGATCGCCGAGGCCGAGGAGCTGCGGCGCGCGTGCCCCATCTTCCCCTCGCCCGAGATCGAGGCCCGCTTCACCTGCGCCATGTTCTGCGCGCTCGCGTACCACCAGCCGGACCACCCCGACATGCCGCTGTGGGAGGAGCGCGCGCGGGCGATCGCGCTGGGCAGCGGCGACCCCGTGCTGCGCACGACGCTCGGCATCCACCTCGTCTGGTACGAGTCGCTGTGCGCGGGCGACCGGGCCAGGGCCGAGGTGGTCGTGAACGGGCTGCGAGACCCGGGGCGGTCCACCCACGCCACGCCCTTCCTCCGCATCGCCTGGTGCTCGGCGGAGGCCGCGAGCTGCCTGCCGGCGGCGGACGCGGGGCGCCTGGCGGCCCTGGTCGAGGAGGGCCTCGCGCTCGCCCGCGAGACCGGGATCCACGTGCTCGACTTCTCGCTGTCGCTGCACGGCTGCTGGGGCGCGCTCGTGGCTGGAGACCTGGAACGGGCGGCGCCGCACCTGCGCCGGATGTCGCCCATCGTGCAGACGGGGCGCAGCGGCGACATCGGCGCCTACCACGCGACGCTGGCCTGGGCGGCGCTGGTCGGGGCGGACGCGAAGCTCGCGCTCCAGCACGCGCGCACGGCGCTGGCGCTGGCGCGCGAGGCGGACATGCCGTTCGGGATCGCCGTCGCCCGCGCGCTCCTGGCGCAGACGCTGGTCGAGTGCGGCGCGTGGGAGGAGGCGCGGGCGTCCCTGGACGATGCCCTGCGCACGGCGCTCCGGATCGGCGCCGGCCGCGGGCGCGCGGCGGTCGCCCTCGTCGTCGCGCGCTGGGCGGAGGCGCTCTACCACCTGCGGCGCGGGGAGGCGGGCGCCCTCGCCGCGGCGCTGCGCGAGTACCTCGCCATCACGCGGCAGATCGGGCTCCGGGGCCACGTCGGCTGGAGCCGGTCCGCCGCCGCCGAGCTGTGCGCCGAGGCGCTGGCGGCGGGCATCCAGACGGACCACGTGCGGGCGATCGTGAGCACGTGGCGCCTCGCTGCGCCGTCGGCGGACCGCCGCGGCTCCGCCTGGCCCTGGCCCGTCCGCGTCCACGCGCTCGGTCCGTTCGAGCTGTGGCGCGACGGCACCCGCGTCGCGTTCGCGTCCCGCACGCCGCGCAAGCCGCTCGAGCTCCTGCAGCTCCTGGCCGCGCCGGGGCCGGAGAGCCTGGGCGAGGAGGCGGTCGCGTCCGCGCTCTGGCCGGAGGCGGACGGGGACGCGGCGCGGCACGCCCTGGAGACGACCCTGTCGCGCCTGCGCCGCATCCTCGGCGAGGCGACGCTGGTGGTGCGCGACGCCGGGGCGCTGCGGCTCGACGAGGCGCGGGTGTGGAGCGACGCCCGCGCGCTGCAGCTCGAGATGGGGGCGGCCGAGGCGGCGCTGCGCGACGGCGGCGACGTGGCGGCGCTCCGGCGCGCCGCGCGCGACGTGGTGGCGCTCTACCGCGGCCGGCCGTTCCCCACCATCGAGGCGCCCTGGGCCGAGGCGGCCCGGCGCATCCTCCGGGCGAGGGTGGCGCGCGTCCTCGACCGGGCCGCGAGCCGCCTGGACGCCGCGGGTGAACGCGCCACCGGCGAGGAGATGTGCCTCGCCGCGGCCGCCGCCGATCCGGAGCTGCCGCTGTCGCGGCACCCCGGACGGTGAGTCGCTCCGCGGCCTACACCCCCGGTGGGGGTCGCACGAAGGCCGTGGACCCCGGCAGGGAGGCCCGCCGTGTGAGCCATCGGTGAGGAGCGCCGTGCGACGGTGGGTACGCACGCGCCCGCAGCGGCGGGCCTGAAGCTCCCACCGGGGGGAGGGGGTCATCGTATGACGCTGCACGACCTGTTGACGGTTGGTGGAATCGCGCTCTCGCTGTCCTTGCTGGCGGTGCTCGCCTCGCTCCGGCCTGGATCGGAGCGGCGGCGCTCGCTCTGCTTCAAGACCTGCGTGGACGAGACGTGCACGGCGAGGTGCCTGCGCCGTTGCCATCTCGTGCCGGTGCCCACGCGGCATCGGGAGGCGGCGCTCGTCGGCTGAGCGGGCACGGCGCGCCCGAGCGCAGAACGACCGGCAGAGTTTGCGGCGGGACGGCCCCCGACGGCCGCTGCCGCGCACCCCTTGCGGCGTCGCCGCCGTCGGCGCTGTGCCCTGGCCCCACGCCCGACGGGCCGGCGCCGGCTTTCTCGTGCCGCAGCGCGCCGAGGCACGTTCCGTGCTGATGATGCAGCACGTTGAGACCGTCCCTACGCTGCGCGCTGCTCCTCGTCGCCACGGCGTGCGCGCACGCCAGCCGCCTGCCCCGGGGCGACGCCGGGGAAGAGACGGTCCACGTCGGGGAAGCAGTGTTCCACCTCCGCTACCAGCCGGAGGACGCCGCTGCCGCGGAGCAGGTGAAGCGCGCCCTGGCGAGGGCGGTTCCTGCCGCGACGCGTTGGGGGATGCTCGACGCGTCGGTCCAGGTCACGATCCACCCCACCCACGAGGCGCTCGAGGCCGCGGCCCAGCGGCCCGGCGAGGCGTGGATGCGCGCCTGGGCGCGCTACGCCTCGGTGGAGCTGCAGTCGCCGCGCACGTGGTCGTCGGGCCGCGCAAGCGACGAGCAGATGGCGCAGCTCCTCGCGCACGAGCTCACCCACTGCGCCATGTACCAGGCGATCGCGACCGAGGCGACGTGGCGGGCCGCTCCCGTTCCCGTGTGGTTCAAGGAAGGCATGGCCAGCGACGCCGCGGGTGAGGATCATCCCTCGGCAGTCCAGGAAGTGGCGGGGCGCCTGGACGACCCGCCACCGGGGGCGGCACTCCGATCCGGCGACGAGCGCGCCATCTATGCCCGCGCCGAGATGGCGTTCCGCTTCCTCGTGGAACGCTACGGCTACGAGGGCGTCCGCAGCGTCATGGCGCGAATGAGCGAAGGCCGCCCGTTCGCGGAGGCGTTCCACGAGGCCCTGGGGATCTCACTCCAGCAGTTCGAGCGCGATCTCCGCGGTGTGGTGGTCTCCGACGGCCCGCGAGCCCCGTCCCGGAGCGGCTAGGGATCGGACCAGACGTGGTCGAGGAGCTGCCGCTGCGCCTCGTCATCGGCGCGGTTGGTGGGGGCGGTCGCGGGCTCGCCGCTGGCGGCACCCGTCTCCTCCATCGGGACGGGCGCGGCGTACCCGCCGGCTTCTGCCGGCATGTACGGGTTGTTCCAGGCGAACTCCTCGAGCGAGAACCGGTACTCCAGCATCGCTGCGTTGAACGACGCGTCGTCGTGGATCGAAGGGATGGTCTGCTGGTCGCGCGTGACCGCGGCGGCCGGCGAGGCGAGGGCGAACGCGACCACTGCGGAGATTCCGGGCGCTCTCATGGCACTCCTCCTTCTCTGCTCAGCGTGAATGAATTGACGGAGGTCGTGCGCCGGATCAACACATCCCGTACGGCCCTTACGGGCACGACGCTCCGTCCGGGTCATGACTCGCCGCCCGCTACTTCGCCGCTCACTCGAAGCGGAGCGCGTCGATGGGGTCGAGCGTCGACGCCTTGTGCGCCGGGTAGAGTCCGAACGCGATCCCGACGAGCCCGCTGAACGCCACCGCCACGACGACCACGTCGGGCCGGAACAGCACCGGCCAGCCCAGGGTCGCCGCGAGGCGCCAGGCGCTGCCGACGCCGACGACGACGCCGAGGGCGCCGCCCGCCACCGCCAGCGTCAGCGCCTCGGCCAGGAACTGGAGGCGGATGTCGCGCCCGCGCGCGCCCACCGCCATCCGGATCCCGATCTCGCGCGTCCGCTCGGTGACCGAGACCAGCATGATGTTCATGATGCCGATGCCGCCGACCAGGAGCGACACGGCGGCGATGCTGGCGAGCAGGGTCGTCAGCGTCCTCGTGCCCTCCTGCTGCGCGTTCGCCATCTCCGCCAGGTTGCGGATGGAGAAGTCGTCGTCGGCCCCGGGCTTCAGCCTGTGGCGATCGCGGAGCAGCGAGCGGATCTGGCTCTCGGCGCGCTCGGTGTCGTTCCCGGCCGCCGCCACGAAGATGGAGCCCGCGAGGTAGTTCTTGAGCCCGCCCTGGATCTTCGCCTGGAACGTGCTGGAGGGGACGAAGACGGCGTCGTCGTAGTCCTGGCCGACCGGCGACTGGCCCTTCCTGGCGAGGACGCCCGCCACCTGGAACGGCACGTTCTTGATGCGCACCTGCTGGCCCACCGGATCGGCGTTCGGGCCGAAGAGCTTGTCCACCACGGTCTGTCCCAGGACCACGACCTTCGTGCCGGCTTCGACGTCCGACGCGCCGAGGCCGACCCCGCGGCCCACCGGCCAGCTGCGGATGGCGAAGTAGTCGGGCGTCGTGCCGTTCACCGACGTGCTCCAGTTCTGCTCCTCGGAGAGCACCTGACCGGTCGTGCGCAGGACGGGCGCGGCCCAGCGCACCGCGGCGGCGTCCGTCTGGATGGCGTGGAGGTCGTCCCAGGTGAGCGTGGGCATCGATCCGAACCCGCCCTGCGCGCCTCCCGAGCTCGTCGTCCCGGGGAGCACGATGAGCATGTTCGAGCCCATCGCCGCGAACGACGCCTCGACGCGCGCGCGCGCGCCGTCCCCGATGGCGACCATCGCGATCACGGCGGAGACGCCGATGACCATGCCGAGCGTGGTGAGAAAGGAGCGGAGCTTGTTGCGGGCGAGCGCCCGCAACGCGACGCGGAGCGTGTGGAGCGGGCTCACGGCGTCCCCCTAGAACAGCCGTGGCGGACGCCCTTGTGGTCCGCTCGCCGCCGCCGGCGCACCGCCGATCGCGTCCGTCACCACCGCATCCCCGGGCGCGAGCGCGCCCTCGACCACCTCGGTCACGCTGCCGTCGGAGAGGCCGGTGCGGATCTCGAGCGGCTCGGCGCGCTCGCCGCGCACCACCCACACTGGCCGGCGATCGGCCGGCGTGCGCGGGGTGGCCCCGTCGTCTCCGGGGCCCTGCGCCGGGCCGCGCGGCGGAGGGCCGGCCCGCCCGCGCCCGGGCCGGACGGCGGTGCCGCCGGATTGCTCCAGCATCGCCGGCGGCGGCCGGAAGCGGAGCGCCGCGTTCGGCACGCGCACCACGTCCTCCTTCTGCGCGTACACGAAGGTGACGTTGGCGGTCATGCCGGGACGCAGCTTCAGCTCCGGGTTGGCGACGTCGATCACGGCGTCGTAGGTGACGACGTTCTGGACCGTCTGCGGCGCGTTCCGGATCTGGCGGACGGTGCCGCGGAAGAGATCGGCGGGGTGGGCATCGACCGTGAAGGCGGCGGGCATGCCGTCGCGCAGCCGGCCGACGTCCGCCTCCGCCACGCTCGTGTCGACCTGCATCTTGGCGAGGTCCTCGGCGATGACGAAGAGGGTCGGCGCCTGGAGCGACGCCGCCACGGTCTGGCCCACGTCCACGTTCCGCGAGATGACGATGCCGTTCGTGGGCGAGACGATGTCGGTGTAGGCGAGGTTCACCTCCGCCTGGTGGAGCGCCGCCCGCGCCTGCTCCACCGCGCCCTCGGCGGCGACGACGGCCGCGTCGTCCGCGTCCGCCGTCGCCTGGGCGGTGTCGGCGTCGGACTGGGCGACGAGGTGGTCCCTCGCCAGGGCGATCGTCCGCTGCGCCTGGCGCCGGCCGTCGACCGCCTGGGCCCGGGCCTTGGCCAGGTTGCCGCGCGCCGCGGCCAGGTTCGCCCGCGCCTGCTGCGCCGCCGCCTCGAACAGCGCCGGGTCGATCTTCGCGATGCGCTGCCCCTTCCGCACGCGCGAGTTGAAGTCCGCGCCCAGCGACGCGACGGTCCCGGAGACCTGCGTCCCGACCTGGACCGTCACGATGGCCGAGAGCGTCCCGGTGGCGGTGACCTTGGCCACGATGCGGC
>DASTGH010000190.1:0-6520 GCA_035719345.1 Anaeromyxobacteraceae bacterium | reverse complement strand
CGGGGTGCTCCCTGGGGTGCGAGTCGCTCGCCTCGATCTAGAGCGCCTATGATCCGCGCGTTCTCGACGATCCCGACGAGCTGCGCGCCTATCGTCGCGAGGGTCCCGATGTCCTCCGCCGAGAAGGCGCGCCGCGCGGTGGTCTGCAGCACCAGCGCGCCCACCATCCTGTCGCGGAGGAGCATGGGGGACGCGAGGAGCGACGTCGTCTCTCCGCGAGAGGTTGCGACGCGTCGCTCCGCGATCACCTGGGCGGCGATGAACTCCACGTCGGCGTCCGCCTGCTGGCTCCGCCCGGACGAACCGGAGCCATCGGCGGCGCCTCGCACGAGGTCTCCACGCTCGTCGAGCAGAAACACGAAGCAGCCATCGACGCACAGCCGCTCGGCGATGACGCGCGTGACTGCATCGAGGATCCGCTCCAGCGAATGCGCCTGCTCCACGATATGAAGCAGGTCCATCGTGACGTTCATCGCAGGCCCTTCCGGTCGATGCGCCGTCTACCCACGACGCCATCGCCCCCGCGTGAGCCGTCAACGCGCGTCGGGCCGGCGGCGGGCGTCCGGCCATTTTCGCCAGGCTCATGGGGCCACCCGTGAGCCCGGCGGCGTGGCTGGCCTCGCGCGCAGCGACCGCAACCAAGGACCCTGGCCGAGGCCGATCGGGTGGCCGCGCTCGATGGCCCCAACCGGCTCGGCGCCTAACGCTTCTTGCCGCCCTTCACGATCTCGACGTGGCCATCGGGGAAGATGAGTTCTGCTCGGTCAGCGTAGAAGAGCTTGCCGCGTCCCTCGCTGGGCAGCAGCCTCCCGTAATTGGGATATCGCTCGTTCACCGTGACCTCGTACTCGACGAGTTCCCGATCTGCCTTGCCCAGTGCAACGATGTGGGCGGACGAGTGGAGAACGAACCGCGCCTTCACTGAAGCCATGGCCACCTCCTTCGACGAGCGCCGACACGGCGCAAGGCGTCCTGGTGTTCGTCTGACGTGAGAGCGCGCGGCGCGGGAAAGATTCAACGCCCCCTGGCAATCATCGCGAGCCGCGTCATGAGCCCACTTCTCAGCAAGGCGGAGCACTCGGGGCAGGGGACAGCGGACGCGCCTTCTCTCGGGCCGGAGCTCTCCTCCTCGTAGCCGCACAGGGGGCGACCCGTCGCCGGGACGACCGCGTGAAGTGTTCTCGGCGAATGACGTTCGTCCATGACACCCCCTCGGAGCCGGGTAGCGGAAATCTCCGGGACGAGGTTCGTAGGACTCACAACCTAATCCAGCTGCGCGCTCGGCGCCGAGTCGCACATCGAGCCGTCATCTCGAGACGCCCCAAGGTGCCGGGTCGCGCGATTCATCATACCTGCCACGCTGAAATCGGCCGAAGCGAGCCGCGCGCGCTCTCGTGCCCTGGCATCCACCGACGAAAGAGCGCAGACTGCGAAGTGGTTCGTGTTCTCTCGACGAGCGGTTTGCGCACCGGACCGCGCACACCGCTTCGTCCCCGGACATCGCTCACGGACGCTCGCCTCGCCCGGGGCCGCTCACGGGCGTGCCGCGCTCCGCGCGAGTCTGGACGCACCGGAGGAGTCATGCCAGTTACACATAGGGAAGTTGGGGAGTGCCCCGTCTGCAAACATGGGGGAATGCTCGCGGCCACGCGCTGCGGCTTCTGCTGGACGCCGCTGTCGTCGCTCGCACACGGTGAGGACGAGCAACCCTCGACACCCAAGGCTCCAGGAAGGCAATCATGATCCGTCCTGGATTGCGCCGGATGCTCGTCACTACCGACGGGAAGTGGCTCGCCCCAGCCGGATGGAGGACGGCGTGATCCTCACATGCCCCGTCTGCCACGGCTTCCTGGCGCTGGGCGATCGCAACGGCCGTCACGTGGCGAGCGAGGCCCATTATCCGCATCCCGACGCGAGCGGTACGATGGTCTGTGTGCCGCTCACTCGCGCAGACTGGGGGCATCTCACCGTCGACGAAGGTGAATCCCGCTCGCCTGGCGGACCCCTGCCGACGCTCGTCACCGCGCTCGCACGAAATGCCTGAGCGAAGCGCTCACGCGGCGACGACGGTCGCCGGCCCTCCGGGGCCGTCTGACCGATCGATGGGGGCGGTCATGCGGGTCTCCTCGCTCCACCATCAAGCCGGGGCTCGGGCGGGCGGAGTCTTTCGGTCACCACACGGGCGCGTGCTTCGGGAGCGCCAGTTCGCGGTGGGTCGCGTCGACCGCATCCGAAACGTGCGCCCCTTCATCCCGCACGCGATGTTGCGGCGGCGTGACGCGCCCATGACGGCGCCCGCGCATCCTCGCGTGCATGGGCAGCGTCGCACCCTGCACGAGACGTCGAGAGGGTGTCCCCCGTTTCCACGCCGAGAGCGGCCCCGCCACCTCACGAAGCGCGGCGCGAGGAACGATCTCGAGCGCGCGCCCTCAGCTCGGCTGCGCCGCTGCGTTGAGGGCCTTCGAGCGCCGCAGCGCGCCGAAGGCGGCGTGGCAGGTCATCGACAGCCTCGGCCCATACCTGGCCATTTTGGCGCTCATGGTCGTGACGGTCCGTCACGCGATGCCCTGGTGGACGACGCTGGCTCTCGCCGTGCCCGCCTCCGGCTTCATGGTCCGGCTCTTCATCCTCATGCACGACTGCGCTCACTCGTCCTTCCTGCCGTCGGGCCGTGCAGAGCGGATGCTCGGCCGGATCCTGGGAGTGGTCGTGTTCACGCCGTTCGCGGAGTGGCGACACGCTCACCTCGTCCATCATGCCACCTCGGGGAACCTGGACCGGCGCGGGAGCGGAGACATATGGACCATGACGGTCCGCGAGTACGTCGGCTCGTCACGCACGACGCGACTCCGCTACCGACTCGCGCGTAACCCGCTCCTCATGCTGCTGTTCGGGCCCTTCATCGTCTTTGCCGTCGGCCAACGCATCCCGCCTCGAGCGGCGAACCGCGTGCGCGCCTGGAGCGTCATCTCCACGGACGTGGCGATCGCGGCGATCATCGCCGTCGCAGCGCTGACGATCGGCCTGCGGGCCTACCTCCTGGTCCAGCTCCCGGTGCTGTTCCTCGGGGGCGTGTGGGGCATCTGGCTCTTCTACGTGCAGCACCAGTTCGAACCGTCCTACTGGGCGCGCAGCGCGGAATGGAGCCCCGTCGACGCCGCTCTCCAGGGCAGCTCGTACTACAGGTTGCCGAAGCTCCTGCAGTGGTTCTCGGGCAACATCGGCCTGCACCACGTGCACCACCTGCGCCCCCGGATTCCCAACTACAACCTGCAGCGGTGTCTCGACGCCACCCCGCAACTCCAGGGCACGCGCCCGCTGACCCTCGCAGCGAGCGTCCGTTGCGCCCGCCTGGCGCTGTGGGACGAGCAGACCTGCGACTTCGTGAGCTTTCGAGCCGTCGCGCGCGCTCGACCCCTCCGACGAGGAGGAGCGTGATGCCGACCAGTTCGAAGCAATTCGGCGAGTGGAAGGTGCTGGCCGAAGCGGTCCTCGACACGGTTCGCGCGGGCGCTGGCGTGGCCGCGAGTGACGTGGTCGAGCTGTGCAACGCCATCCCTGCCGTTCTCGCCGAGCTGGAATCCGCGGAGGAGCTCCTGGCTGCGATCGAGGATGCCCAGAGTCGAGACCGCGCTTCGTGCGTGGTCTGTGGGCGTGGGCCCAAGCACGAACCCCAGTGCCGCCTCGCGACGTTCATGCGAGACCGGCAGCCCCTGGATCCGCGACAGGATTAGGTAAGTCCGCGCGTCGAGGCCTCCTCGACGCGCCGGTCGTCGCGCGCATCGTCGCGCATGGCGTCCCTGCACGCGACGCAGCTGACGTTCGCCGCCACGTCGGTCCAGTCCGAGTCCATCGAGCCCCACGCCCCGCACCGGGGCACGACGCGGTCCGTGGCGGACGTTCCCTGGAGGTGGTTCACGCGCATGGCGGTCCCCTTGGCGCGACCGCAGGTACCGCGGCCGTCGCATCGTGCCCGGGGCGGTTCCCGGAGCGCAGGCGCTTCTCCTCGGCATCGGCGCGCAGCACCCTCGTGAAGAAGCCGATGAACCCGATCGCGATCCCGAACACCGCGCCCGTGACCAGCAACCAGTGCACCGATTGCCCCAGCCAACGATCGAGCCCGTACCCGAGGGCCGTGAACACCGCCACCGAGCCCATGAGCGTGCTGGACGCCGCCATGTAGGGCTCGGCCCGCCGGTAGGCAGCCGCCTCGTTCGAGAGCCCGCGCTCGGACTCCTCGCACCGCTCATCGATCCGCGTCTCGTGCGACCGCATGATGATCCACCCCCGTCCTTGCCGCGAGGACGCCGGGAACGAGCGGTCCAGAGGCGAGGAGTCGGTGGCTCGGCGCGGGTGGGCAGACGGTCGAGCGGGGCGTCCGTTCGCGCGACCACCTACAATATAGGCCCCGCACGCGCTCTCGACGACCGACGCTCGAGGTATCTCGGGGCCCGTTCGGAGGCGACGGCGCCGTGCGACCGGGCGGCCCGGTGCTTCCTGCGCATTCGATGAGCGCGCGAGCCAGGTCAGCGGCGGCGCGCGATCGAGCCGACGAGGAAGAGCCCGGCTGCGATCGTGATGATGACGGGACCGGTCGCGCTGTGAAGCCTCGCCGCGACCCATTCACCCGCGAGCGTCGACACCACGGCGGCGGCCACCGCGACGCCCAGCATGGTGGTGAGATTCCTCGCGAGGAGCTTCGCGGTCGCGGCGGGGATGATGATGAGCGAGCCCATGAGGAGCACGCCCAGGTACCGCAGGCCGAGCCCGACCGTCACCGCGAAGGCGAAGAGATAGAGGAGGTCGAGCCTGGCGACGTCGATCCCCGCGGTGCGCGCGATGTCGGCCGACATGAGCGCGAGGACGAGCCGATTCCGCTGCACCACGATGAAGGCGATGACGGCCCCGGCCCCCACGAGCCCGAGCGCCGTCTCGGCCGCAGTGGGTGCGCCGGGGGCGCCGAGGAGGGCCTCGATGAGCTCGTCTCCCGTGGCGAGCATGCTGCCCAGCGCGAGCGCGGCGGAGAAGACCACGCCGATGATCGTCTCGGTCGAGATCTCCGTCCGGCGCTCGAGCGTCCAGATGAGGAGCGTGCCGGCCAGCAGCATCGCCAGGCCGCCGAGGAGCGGGTTCAGGCGAAGCGCCAGGGCGATCCCGATGCCGGGCAGGGCCACGTGTGCCATGGCGTCGGCGGCGAGCGACATCCTGCGCATCAGGGCGAAGCAGCCCACGAGTCCCGCCGCCATCGCCATGGCGATCGACAGCGAGAGGGCGCTAAGCGAGGCCATCGTGGCGGTGGTACTTCACCGGAGTCCCGTACACCTGCTCGATGGCGTCGGGGGTCAGGATCTCGCGCGGCGGTCCGAAGCAAGGGCGAGTCGTCCTGCTCAGGCACAGCACGTCCGTCGCGTAGCGGTAGACGAGGCTCAGCTCGTGCGAGATGAGCAGCAGGGTCAGGCCTTGCTGCTGCTGGAGGCGGTGGATCATCTCGTACAACAGCTCCTCGCCCGGTTCGTCCACGCTCGCCGTGGGCTCGTCGAACAAGAGCACGGAGGGGTGCCCCGCGAGCGCGCTGGCGAGGAGGAGCCGCTGAAACTGCCCACCGGAGAGCGTGCCGATGGGTTGTCTTGCCATCGCGCGGTCGAGGTTCACGAGATCGAGCACGTGCGGAAGCTCGCTGGCGGGGGTTCCCGAGACGGACCCTTTGGCGCGCAGGACGTCGAACCCGGTGAGCGGCAGGTCGCGCCGATCTGTGCCGCGTACGCCGAGCCGGAGCGCGCCGCGGCGACGATGGCCATGAGCAGCGGCGACAGCTCCCGCAGCATCGCGAGGCCGACCAGATCCGCCACCAGGATCCCGGCGCCAAACGGCCGGAACAGCGAGGAACCCTGCCGGGCGATGACGATGCCGATGGAGAGCGAGAGCAGGGCCGCGGTGGGCAGCGCCTCGAAGCCGGCGGATTGCACGTTCTGCAGCACCTGGAGCCCGCGAACCCGCAGTGGGCCGGCGAGCGCACGCATCGCCGTGACGGCCGTCTCTCCGACGAAGCCCAGGAGATCGTGGACCTCGCCCGCGGAGGTCCACGCCTTCCGGCCAACCGCCTCCAGCACGCCCACGCCGCCGCTCGCGGCCGGAGCCGCAGGCACGACCTCGGAGGAGGTGACGATCCCGAGCAGCCCCTGATGCGCGGGGCGGAGCCGCAGGGTCACGGTGCGTCCGCTGCGCTCGAGGGCCCGCGCGATACGGTGCAGCAGCCAGGCGCCCGCCGTGTCCATCGCGTCGACGCCGGAGGCGTCGACCACCACCTCGACGCCCGTCGGTAACGTCAGGTCGCTCAGCGCCCGCTCCACCCGGCCGATGCGGTCGACCGTCCACGAGCCGCTGCAGCGCACCGCGCCACCCTCGACTCCGATGCGGGGAGAGCCCGGAGGCGCCATCGTCGGTCCCCGCCGAGACCGTTCGACATCGGCCGGCCCCGCGGTTCGCCGGTAAAGTAGCGACGCGGCGCCGCGGCGCACAC
>DASTGH010000189.1:0-9657 GCA_035719345.1 Anaeromyxobacteraceae bacterium | reverse complement strand
GCCGGGCTCCCCCGGCGCGCGCGGCCCCCGCCTCATGAAGTTGACCGTCAAGCTGTTCGCGACCTACCGGAAAGGGCGGTTCGACGTGGCCGAGCTGGAGCGGCCCGACGGCACCACCGTCGGGAGCCTGGTCGAGGAGCTGGAGCTGCCGCTCCCCGAGCTCGGGTTCGTGCTGGTGCGCGGCCGCCACGCCGAGCTCACGCACGCGCTCGCCGCCGGAGACGTCGTCTCGATCTTTCCCAAGGTGGGCGGAGGGTAGCCGTGGGTCTTCCCGTTCTTTCCACGTCCGGCGGCGGCCCCGCCTTCCGGCCTTTCCCCTCCAAGCTCTTCGTGGAGGTGACGTCGCGCTGCAACCTGCAGTGCGCCATGTGCCCGAAGCAGGCGCCCGGCGGCCGCGACCACGACGGCGACATCGAGGAGGCGACCTTCGCCCGCCTCGCCCCGGCCTTCCCGCACGCCGAGTCGCTGGTGCTGAACGGGGTGGGGGAGTCGCTCCTGCACCGCGGGCTGGAGCGCTTCGTCGAGCTGGCGCGGCGCGACATGCCGGCCGCGAGCTGGATCGGGTTCCAGACCAACGGCCAGCTCGTCACGCCGAGGCGGGCCCGCAGCCTCGTCGCCGCCGGCGTGGACCGGGTCTGCGTCTCGGCCGACGCCGTCGTCCCCGGCGACTTCGCGCGGCTCCGGGTCGGCGGCAAGCAGGAGGCGGTCGAGACCGCGCTCCGCGAGCTGCACGCGGCCGGGGTCGCCGAGCGGCGCGCGCTCTCGCTCGGCGTCGAGTTCGTCGCGATGAAGGACAACGTGGCGCAGCTGCCGGACCTCGTCCGGTGGGCGGCGCGCCACCACGTCCAGTTCCTGATCGTGACCCACATGCTGCCCTACGCCGAGGCGACGGCGCGGGACGCCGCCTTCGAGACCTCCACGGTCGCGGCGCGCGAGCTGTTCGCCGCGTGGAAGGAGAAGGCCGCCGCCGAGGGCGTCGACATCACGCGCTACCAGGACCTGGCCTTCCGCTTCCGCCCCACCGAGGAGGAGAAGCGCGTGGTGAGCTGGGTGCGTCGCATGGTGGACGACGCCGCGGCGCGGGGCGTGACCCTGCACCTGCAGCGGCTCTTCCAGAGCGACCCCGCGCTCCTGCCGCGGGTCGAGGCCGCGTTCGCCGAGGCGGCGGAGGCGGCGCGGGCCGTCGGGATCGACCTCAGGCTGCCCGCCTCGGCGCCCACGCACGAGCGCAGCTGCGACTTCGTCGAGGGCGGCTCCGCCTTCGTCTCCTGGGACGGCGACGTCCACCCCTGCTACTTCCTCTGGCACCGCTACCACTGCTGGGTGGGCGGCGCGGAGAAGCGGGTGGCCCCGGTCGCCTTCGGCAACCTCAAGGAGCGCGACATCGGCGAGATCTGGAACGGCACCGCCTTCGGCCGCTTCCGCGGCGAGGTGGTGCGCTACGAGTACCCGTTCTGCCACGACTGCAACGCGGCGCTCTGCTCCGACGTGCGCGAGGAGGTGGTCGAGGACTGCCACCTCGGCACCGTGCCCTGCGCCGCCTGCATGTGGTGCACGGGCGTGTTCCAGTGCCTACAGTAGGGGTTCCGCGAGGAACCATGGCCGAAGCGCCGCGCTTGTCCTCCGAGCCCGTCTCCGAGCCGCCGGAGCCGTCCGACCGCTACGCCCGACAGGCGCGCTTCTGGGGCGTGGGCTCCGCCGGGCAGGCGCGGCTGCGGGCGGCGCGCGCCGCGGTGGTGGGTTGCGGCGCGCTCGGCGCGGCGGTCATCGACCACCTGGCGCGCGGCGGGGTGGGCCACCTCGTGGCGGTCGACCGCGACGTGGTCGAGCTCTCCAACCTCCAGCGCCAGGTGCTCTACGACGAGGCCGACGCCGCCGCCGGCGCGCCCAAGGCGGTGGCCGCGGCGCGGGCCATCGCGCGCGTGAACGCCGAGGTCGAGGTGCGCCCGGTCATCGCCGACCTGACCGCGGCCAACGTCGAGGCGATCCTCGCCGGCGCCCAGGTCGTGATCGACGGCACCGACAACTTCGAGACGCGCTTCCTCGTGAACGACGCCTGCGTCAAGGCCGGCGTCCCCTGGATCTACGGCGGGGCCATCGGCTCCACCGGGATGGTCATGGCCGTGCGGCCGGGCGAGACGCCCTGCCTGCGCTGCCTCTACCCGGAGGGCGTGGCCGGGGCCGCGCTCGCCACCTGCGAGACGGCGGGCGTGCTGGCGCCGACGGTGGCCGTGGTCGGCGCGGTGCAGGCCGCCGAGGCGCTGAAGGTGCTGGTGGGCGATCCCGGTCGCCGGCAGCCCGGCCTGCTCACCTTCGACGTGTGGACGAGCGAGTGGACGCTGGCGGAGGGCTTCGAGCGCCGGCCCGACTGCCCCTGCTGCGTCGGCCGCCGCTTCGAGCACCTCGAGGCGCGCGGCGCGAGCCGCTCCGCGACGCTGTGCGGACGGAACGCGGTGCAGGTGAGCCCTGCGCGCCCGATGCAGCTCGACCTCGACGCGCTGGCGCGGCGCCTGGCCGCCGCCGGCCGGGTGGTGGGCACCGACTACATGGTGCGCCTCGTGGTCGGCCCGCACGAGCTCACGGTCTTCGCCGACGGGCGGGCCATCGTGAAGGGCACGGCCGATGCCGCGCAGGCGCGCTCGGTCGTGGCGCGCTATCTCGGCGCCTAGCCCGGCATGATCTACCTCGACCACGCCGCCACCTCGTTCCCCAAGGCCCCGGGCGTGGCCGAGGCCATGGCGGAGGCGCTGGCCGTGGCCGGCGGGAACCCCGGGCGCTCCGGGCACCGGCTCTCCCTGGCGGCGCAGGCGGTGCTGGAGGACGCGCGCCGCAGGGTGGCCGCGCTCCTCGGTGCGCCGGAGCCGTCGCGCGTCGTCTTCGGCGCGAACGCCACCGACGGCCTGAACCAGGCGCTGTGGGGGCTCCTCCGCCCGGGCGATCGCGTCCTGGCGAGCGCGATGGAGCACAACGCGGTGGCGCGCCCGCTGGCGGCGCTGGCGGAACGGGGCGTGCGGGTGGAGCGCGTGCCGTGCGGGCCGGACGGCACGCTCGACCCGGACGACCTGGCGCGGGCGCTGCGCGCCGTGCCCACGCGCCTGGTGGCCCTGGTGCACGCCAGCAACGTCTGCGGCACGCTCCTGCCCGCCCGCGAGGCGGCACGGCTGGCCCACGACCACGGCGCGCTCCTCCTGCTCGACGCGGCGCAGACGGCGGGCGCCGTGCCCATCGACGTCCGCGCCTGGGGGGTGGACCTCCTCGCCTGCCCGGGGCACAAGGCGCTGCTCGGGCCGACCGGCACCGGCGTGCTCTGGGTCGCGCCCGGCGTGTCGCTGGAGCCGCGTCGCCAGGGAGGCACCGGCATCCGCTCCGAGGACGAGCGGCCGCCGACGGAGCTGCCCGAGGGGCTCGAGGCGGGCACGCCCAACGTCGTCGGGCTGGCCGGCCTCGCGGCGGCGGTCCGCTGGCTGCAGGAGCGGGGCGTGGCGGCCGTCCGGGAGCACGAGCGCGCGCTCACGGCGCGGCTCCTCGCGGCGCTGCGCGACGCCCCGGGCGTCCGGGTCCACGGCGTCGCCGATGCCGAGCGCCAGACGGCCGTCGTCTCGGTGACGCTCGCGGGGTGGGACCCGCAGGACGCCGCGGCGGCCCTGGAGTCGTCCTTCGGCGTGGCGGTGCGCGCGGGCCTGCACTGCGCCCCCTGGGCGCACCGGACGCTCGGCACCTTCCCTGCGGGGACGGTGCGGCTGTCGGCGGGCATCTCCACGACGGCGGACGAGGTGGACGCCGCCGCGGCGGCGCTGCGGCGCCTGGGTGCGTCGCCCCCGTGAACGGCTCACGGCGGCGGCGCCGCGACGAGGAGCGCGGGTGCGCCGGGGGGCGGCGGGTCGACCGGGCGCCCGAGCGCCTCGAGCAGCGCCACGGCCTCGTCGTGCGGCAGGAGGATGCCGCGGCCGAGCACGGCCGGCGCCAGCTCCTCCAGCACGAGGTTGAAGAGCTTCAGCCGGATGGCGCCCGAGCCGGCGGGCTCGCCGCCGGCGGCGTCTTCGGGGGCGAGCGTGATGTCGGAGCGCATGGCAGCGTAGTACCCGCCCTTGCGCAGCGTGGCGCCCACCAGGCCCGGGAGCGCAGCCGACAGCGCGAGGATCGACCCTTCGCGGATCACGGCGGCCTCGGGGTCGTCCACCACCTGGCCGTCGAGGAACATGGACGAGATGCGCTGCTCGACGTAGGCCGGCTCGACGCCCAGCTGGCCGACGAGGAACGCGGCGACCGTGCAGGGCACGCGCGCCGGGACGGTCACTCCGCGCTGCAGCGACTCCCTCAGATGCTTGAGACAGGCCGCGTCCAGCGTGACGCGCAGCGGCACGGGAGCGGGGGCGAGGTCGGTGCTCACGATGGGTGACACCCTCCGATGCAGGCCCCGCCGGGCTTCCGGCGAGGTGAGCGTCCCTGGTACCGTCTCGCGCCCATGCTGGTCCGGAACGAGGCGTCGAGCAAGGAGGAGCGTCGGCGGCGCTCCGACGTCGCCTGGCACCGGTTCGTGCACGAGCGCGTCGAGCCGGCGGATCTCGCCCCCGAGGTCGTCCAGTCGTGGCTCCGCTGCCGCGACCGGCACGCGCTCTCGCCCGCCCTCGCGCCGCCGCGGCGGCGGCTCTCCGACGCGGCGCTCGCCGCGCGGCGCGACCGCGACGACGTGTTCCGGGTGGCCGCGCCGCTCCTGCGCGAGTTCGCGGACCGGATCGGCTCGGCCGACCACGTCCTCGCCTACCTCGACGGCGACGGCGTGGTGCTGCACGTGGACGGGGACCCTGCCATCGCCCGGCGGCTGGCGCACGAGGCGGGGTTCGCGCCCGGCGCGAGCTTCGCCGAGGACTCGGCGGGGACGAGCGGGGCGGCGCTGGCGATCGCCACCGGCGAGGCGGCCGACGTCTTCGGCGCCGAGCACTGGCTCGAGGCCCTGCACCCGTGGAGCGACGCGGCCTCGCCGGTCCTCGTGCCCGGCGCGGCGGCGCCGGTCGGGGTGGTCCAGGTCACCGGACCGCGCGAGGTCCACCGGCGGCAGGCGCTGGCGCTGGTCAAGGCGGTGGCCCGCGCCGTCGAGGAGCGCGCCGCCGCCGCCACCAGCGTGCGCGACGAGGTGGTGCACCACGTCCTGCGGCTGGCGCAGGAGAAGGGGGAGGCGCTGGTGGCGGTGGACGGCCGCGGGCGGGTCATCGCCGCGAACGACGCGGCGGCGCGCCGGCGGGTGGTCGAGGCGGGCGCCCTCGTCTCGGCCGTGCAGGCGGCGCTCGCCGCAGCCCGCGGGCCGGCGGCCGCCGCCGCCGAGGAGGTCCGCCTTCCGCTCGGGGCCGACGGCGGCACGGCGGTGCTCTCCATCGTGCGCCACGGCGGCGTGGCGGTGGGCGGCGTCCTGCGGCTGCCGGGACCGGGCGGCGCGGCGCGCGCGCCGGCGCGCGGCCATGCGCCGACCCGCTACGACTTCGAGTCGATCGTCGGGCGCTCGCCGGGGCTCCGCCGCTGCATCGAGCTGGCGCGCGGGGCCGCCGCCAACGACCTCCCGGTCATCCTGCACGGCGAGTCCGGCACGGGAAAGGAGCTGTTCGCGCAGGCGGTCCACGCCGCCAGCGGGCGCCGCGGCGGGCCGTTCGTGGCCGTGAACTGCGGGGCGATCCCGCAGCAGCTGGTCGAGGCCGAGCTCTTCGGCTACGAGGCGGGGGCCTTCACCGGCGCGGCGCGGGAGGGGCGGCCGGGCCGCTTCGAGGTGGCCAGCGGCGGCACGCTCTTCCTCGACGAGGTGAGCGAGCTGCCCCTGCCCGCGCAGGGCGCGCTCCTGCGCGTCCTCCAGGAAAGGGAGGTGGTGCGCATCGGCGGCAGCGCCGCCCGGCCGGTGGACGTGCGGGTCATCGCCGCCACGAACGCGCGGCTCGAGGCCCGGGTGGCCGGCGGGCTCTTCCGGCGCGACCTCTACTACCGCCTCCACGTGCTCCCCATCGACGTCCCACCGCTGCGCGAGCGGGGGGAGGACGTGGCGTTCCTGGCGGAGTCGTTCCTGGCGGAGGCCGAGGTGGAGGTCGGGCGGACGGGCCTCGCCCTCGCGCCCGACGCGCTCGCCGCGCTGCGCGCGCACACCTGGCCCGGCAACGTGCGCGAGCTGCGCAACGTCGTGCTGCGCGCGGCGGCGACCGCCCCCGAGGCGGTGATCGCGGCGCGCGACCTCGTCCTCGAGCCGTGGCTCCCCGGACCGGCGCCGGTCGCGCCCGCGGCCGCCGCGCCGCTCCCCCCTCCGCCGAAGGCGGCGCCCACGCGCCGCGCCCGGAGGCTCGGGCGCGACGAGGTCCTGCAGGCGATCGAGGCGTGCGAGGGGAACTTCACGCGGGCGGCGGCGCTCCTCGGCATCTCGCGCATGACGCTCTACCGCTGGGCGCGCAAGCACCGGATCCCCACGCCCCAGGGCGCGTGAGGCGGGCGGCGGCGGCGCGCCATGCGCGGGCGGCCCCACCCCGCTACGCTCGTCGGCATGTCGCTCGACGTGAAGCGCCTCGACGTGCGCCGGTTCGACCCCGCGAAGATGCAGAAGCTGAACCTCTTCGAGACGCCGCGCTTCTTCTGCGACGTCTACTGCCTGGAGCCCGGACAGGCCCAGAAGCCGCACCGCCACGAGGGCGCCGACAAGGTCTACGCGGTGCTGGAGGGCGAGGTGGTGGCGAGGGTGGGGGAGGAGCGCGTGGCGCTCCGCGCGGGCGACGCGGTCCTGGCGCCGGCGGGCCAGGACCACGGCGTCGAGAACGCGGGCCCGGCGCGCGCCGCGCTCCTCGTGTTCATGTCCCCCCCACCGCCGCGCTAGGCGGTCAGCGCCCGACGGCCAGGCCCCACGGCTTCTCGCCCACCGGGATGCGCTTCAGCACGCGGCCGGTGGCCGGGTCCATGACCGAGACGTCGTTCGACGTCCCGTTCGCCGTGTAGAGCTTCTTGCCGTCGGCGGTGAGGGCGATCCCCCAGGGCCGGGTGCCGTCGGTGGGGTAGGTCGCGACGGGCTTCAGCGACGCGACCTCGATGGCGGTGACGGTGTCGCCCCGCCCGTTCGACACCCACAGCGTGCGGCCGTCGGGGGTGAGGGCGAGGCCCATCGGCTTCGCGTCGGGGTCGTCGATGACGATGGTCTGGAGGAGCCGGTGCGCGCGCGCGTCGGCGACCTCGACCGCGCGGCCCTGCTCCGCGCTGACGAAGGCCCGGGCCCCGTCGGGCGTGAAGAGGACCTGGCGCGGCCGCTTGCGGGTCTGGAAGCTGCCGAGCACCTCGCCGGCCGGGCCGAGGGCGGTGACGCGGGAATCCTCCTCGCTCGTCACGTAGACGGCGGCGCCGTCCGGACGGACGGCGATGCCCTCGGGCTGGCCCCCGACCTGCGCCCGGCCGACGATGTCGCCGCTGGCGACGTCCACGATGGTGGCGGTGCCGGCCGCCTCGTTGGAGACGTACATGCGGCGGCCGTCCGGCGAGAGGTCGAAGACCTCGGGGTCGTCTCCGCAGGCGATGACCCGCGCGACCTTGCGGCTGGCGAGGTCGATGGCCGCGATGCCGTCGGCGGCGTGATCCGCGGGTGGCACCGGCCCCTCGTAACCGGGGGGCGTGAGCGGCGTGCCCGACACCGCGACGTAGAGCGTCTTCCCGTCCGGAGACAGGCGCACGGCGCGCGGCCGCTTCCCCGGCGCGATCGTCCCCACGACCTCGTCGCGACCGGTGTCGATGATGGTGAGGTCGTTCGACACCTCGTTCGTCACGTAGAGGAGGGGCGCGGAGGGCGCGGACCGGGCGGCCGGCGCGCCGGCGCAGCCGGCCAGGGCGAGCGGAGCGAGGGAGAGGACGGCGGCGGCGGCTCGGTGCATGCGGGATTCTCCTCGGAACGCCGGCGAAGTTGGCACGGAGCCGGGTGCCGGGCAAGGCGCGGGCAGGGGAGCGGGGGTCACCGGGCGCGGCCGGGAGCAGGGGCCCGGCCGGCGCCCCCGCGCCGGGCCGGACGCACCGCAACATCGACTGCACCCGACGATGTCACATCGGTGTGACAGCACCGAAAGTGAAACGGTGGCCCTTATCGGCTAATCCGGCGAAACCGCTCGTGGTCGCCCGGCGCGCGCGCCACCGCGCCGTGCTTGGCCCGGGACTTGGAAAGGGCGCTGCTCCGGTTCCGACGACGATGTGACGTCCCGTGGCTCCACCCGCGGTGACGCGGAGATCGCGTGCGACCTCTGAGGTCGCACGCCGGTCGACGTGTGCCGTTCTCACGAGTTTCCGAGGAGGAAGAGCATGCTGCGTCATCGATGGACGCTGCCCGCGCTGGCGGCGCTGACCCTCGCAGCGGCGGGCAGCGCGCAGGCCGCCGTGGGCTTCAAGACCGACACCGGCTGGGAGGCGAGCTTCGACGGGTTCGTCAACGCCTTCGCGGTGAACCAGTTCGCGAGCGACCTGCCGACGGGCACGAACCTGGCCCCCGACCTGCTGAGCGCGTCGACGAAGGACAACACGTTCCGGCTCCGCACCGGGCTCCTGCCCGGGCTCTTCGCGTTCAACGCCGCCGCCCCCGACTTCAACGGCCTCAAGGTGAAGGCCCGCATCGGTCTCTACCCGCAGATCCAGACGAACCAGAGCCGGGTCATCGCGCTCGGCGGCGGAGCCGGCAGCGTGCCGGCGCCGGCGTTCGGATCGCAGATCGACCTGCGCGAGGCCTTCTTCACCGTGGACGGCGGCTTCGGTCAGGTCCTCGCCGGCCGCGCGCTGAACCTCTTCCAGGGCAAGAACATCCTGACCGACATGACACTCTTCGGCGTCGGGGTGCAGGGCAACGCCATCGGCAACGGCGGGACCACCGCCGGCCGGATCGGCTACGGGTACAACTACACCTCGTTCGGCGCGCAGTTCCGCTACACGACGCCCGACCTGTCCGGCTTCAAGCTGGCGGTCCAGGTGGGCGACCCGAACACCATCGACGGCCTCCTCGCCGGTGGGCCCGTCTACACCGATACGCGGCTGCCCGAGGTCGAGGCGGAACTCTCCTACGCGGGCAAGTCCGGGGACACGGGCTTCCAGGCGTGGGTCTCGGGTCTCGCCCAGACGAACTGGCTGCCGGCGACGGAGACCTCCGTCACGGCGCTCGGCGGCGCCGGCGGCCTCGGCGTCAACTTCGGCGGCCTCGAGCTCCTCGGCTCGGGCTTCTACGGGCAGGCGCTCGGCTCCTTCTTCATGCTGCAGCTCGACGCCCTGGACGCGGTGGGGAAGGAGCGCACCACCTGGGGCGCGCTGGGGCAGGCGGCGTACAAGGCGGGCTCGACCAAGCTCGGCGTGAGCTACGGGCAGAACAAGATCAAGGAGACGTCCGACGACGCCACCAAGCGCGCCGCCGGAGCGGTGGTCGGGATCGACACGCGCCGCTCCGCGACCGCCGGTCTCTACCACGACGTCAACGCCGCGCTGAAGCTGGTGGCCGAGTACACCTGGGTCCAGACGAAGTGGTTCGACGGCACCGAGCACACGTCGAGCCTCATCGCGCTGGGAGGGTTCGTCTTCTGGTAGTAGGCTCCTCCGGGATCATCGCCCGGAGGGTTCATGCCCGACACCTGCCGCGCACGCGCACGCCTCGCCGCCTGCGCGTGCCTCGCCCTCGCCGCC
>DASTGH010000188.1:0-2407 GCA_035719345.1 Anaeromyxobacteraceae bacterium | reverse complement strand
TGGTGGAGGAGGAGGCCGGAGGCCGACTCGCGCTTTCCGGGCCCGCCCGAGAGCAGCACCAGCGGCGAGCGCTCGGCGTAGGCGGAGGCGAGGGCGTTGACGGCGTTGAGCGCGCCGGCGCCGTAGGTGACGGCGGCGACGCCGAGCCCGCCTCCCGCCCGCGCCGCCGCGTCGGCGGCGAAGCCCACCGCCGGCTCGTGCGAGAGCGTGTGCAGCGGCAGGACGCCGGCCGCCTCCGCGGCGCGGAAGAGCGGCAGGGCGAAGTCGCCGGGGATGCCGAAGATCTGGCGCGCGCCGTGGTCGCGCAGCGCGCGCAGCAGGGACTGGGCGAGATCCATGGGCAGGGTCGCAGGTCGTGCTTCGACTACGCCGCTTCGCGGCTACGCTCAGCACGAACGGGTTGGGAATACGCTCGCCCTGAGCGTAGGCGCGCAGCGCCGGAGTCGAAGGGCGCCGGCACTACTCGCCCAGGTACGCCTTGCGCACCTCGGGCGAGGCGAGCAGCTCCTTGCCGGTGCCCTGCATCACCACCTCGCCCGTCTCCAGCACGTAGGCGCGGTCGGCGAGCTGCAGCGCCTTGTGCGCGTTCTGCTCGACGAGGAGCAGCGACACGCCCGCCTGCGAGACCTCGCGCAGCACCTGGAAGATGCGCTCCACCACCTGCGGCGCGAGCCCGAGCGACGGCTCGTCGAGCAGCAGCAGCTTCGGCCGGCTCATGAGCGCGCGCGCCACGGCCAGCATCTGCTGCTCGCCGCCGGAGAGCGTGCCCGCCACCTGGTCGATGCGCTCCTTCAGGATGGGGAAGAGCTTGAATTGCCGCTCCATGTCGGAGCGGATGCCGTCGCCGTCGGTGCGCAGGAAGGCGCCCAGCTCGAGGTTCTCGCGGACGGTGAGGTTGAGGAAGATGCCGCGCCCCTCGGGGGCGTGGGCCATGCCGCGCGCCACCACGTCGTGCGAGGCGATGCGGGTGATGTCCTCGCCGGCGAACGTGACCGTCCCGGCCGCGCAGCGCAGCATGCGCGAGACGGCGCGCAGGGTGGTGGTCTTGCCGGCGCCGTTCGCGCCGATGAGCGCCACCACCTGCTTGTCCGGCACCTCGAGGTCGATGCCGCGCAGCGCCGTGATGGCGCCGTAGTTCACCTTGAGGCCCTTCACCTGGAGGATGGCGGCGCTCACGTCTTCTCCACCGGCACGGCGATGTGCTTCTCCTCGAGGTACGAGTCGCCTAGATAGGCCTCGATCACCTTCGGGTTCCTGCGGATCTCGGCCGGCGGGCCCTGGGCGATGGTGATGCCGTGATCGAGCACCATGAGCCGCTCGGAGACGCCCATCACCACCCGCATGTCGTGCTCGATGACGAGGATGGCGACCCCGAACTGGTCGCGGATCTTCTTGATGAGCTGGTTCAGGTCGACCTTCTCCGAGGCGTTCATGCCGGCGGCCGGCTCGTCCAGGCAGAGGAGCTTCGGGCCGGAGGCGAGCGCGCGGGCGATCTCGAGCCGCCGCTGCTCGCCGTAGGGCAGGTTCTTCGACTGCTCGTCGCGGCGGTGGGAGAGGTTCAAGACCGCCAGGAACTCCTCGGCCGCGTGGGTGATGCGCCGCTCGTCCTGGACGAAGTGCGGGGTGAGGAAGAAGGCGCCGGTGAACCCGGCGGCGCGCCCGTGGTGCAGCGCCACGCGCACGTTGTCGAGCGCGGTGAGCTCCTTGAAGAGCCGGATGTTCTGGAAGGTGCGCGCGATGCCCCGCATGCAGATCTGGTGCGGGCGCCTGCCGTTCACCTTCTCGCCGGCGACGTACACCTCGCCCGAGGTGGGCGGGTAGACGCCGGTGATGGCGTTGAAGGCGGTGGTCTTGCCCGCGCCGTTCGGGCCGATGAGGCCGACCAGCTCGCGCGGGCGGAGCGCCAGCGTGAAGTTCTGCAGGGCCTTGAGGCCCCCGAACTGCATGGTGACGTCGCGGACGTCGAGGACCGGCTGGACGTCGGCGCTGGCGGCGCTCACGCGGCCCTCCCCTGGGCCTCGCGGCGCTCGCGCTTCTTGAAAAGGCCGGGCAGCACGTCCCAGATCTCGCGGGTGCCGAAGATGCCGGTGGGCCGCGTCAGCATGAGGATGATGAGCAGGATGGAGTAGATGACCATGCGGTACTGCTGGAACTCGCGCAGGCCCTCCAGCGCCAGCGAGAGCACGAGCGCGGAGACGATGGACCCCGTCACCGAGCCCATCCCGCCCAGCACCACCATGGCCACCACCTCGATCGACTTCACGAAGGTGAAGGACTTGGGCGTGCAGAGCTGGATGAGGTGGACCAGCAGGCCGCCGGCGAGGCCGGCGAAGGCGGCCGAGATGACGAAGGAGCGCACCTTGTAACCGGTGGTGTCGACGCCCATCGCCTCCGCCGCCACCTCGTC
>DASTGH010000187.1:0-8185 GCA_035719345.1 Anaeromyxobacteraceae bacterium | reverse complement strand
GCCGCGCTCGCCGGCGCGCTGCGCGGGCACCTCGACGCGGCGGGCGAGGACCCGGACCGCGCGCCGGCGCGGGCGCTCGTGCCGGTCAACCTCCGCCCCGGCCCGCCGGCGCCGGGTGAGGAGCTGGGCAACCGCTTCGGCCTCGTCTTCCTCGACCTGCCCGTCGACGCCGCCACGCCGGCGGCGCGGCTCGCGGCCGTGCGCTCCCGCATGGCCGAGGCGAAGGAGCGGCCCGACGCGCTCGCCACGTTCGGCGTGCTGGCGCTCCTCGGCCGCCTGCCCGCCCTCGCACCGTGGGTCACCGGCTTCTTCTCGCGCAAGGCTTCGCTCGTGGTCACGAACGTCCCCGGGCCCCGCGAGCCGCTGCACCTCGGCGGCCGCCGGGTCGACGACGCCATGTTCTGGGTGCCGCACCCGGCGGCGCTCGGCCTGGGCGTGAGCCTGCTCACCTACGCCGGCGCCGTGCGGATGGGCGTCCGCGCCGACGCGGCGGTCATGGACGACCCGGCGGACCTCGTCCGCCGCTTCGAGGCGGAGCTCCTGCCGGAATCGCCGCGGCGGCGGCCACCGCAGGCGACGGGGCGGCGGCGCCGCGCTTGACCGCGCGCAAGCCGCGCGCACACCGACCCACGGGCGCCGCGGGCACGCCCGTGCCGCGGCGGCACGCACCCACCGTGATTGAATGGCGCGCCGTCCGGCGCGTCCCTCGGCCATGACGACCTCCAGCCCGACGCCGAGTCCGAAGAGCCCCAGGGCGCTGCTCCTCGCCTCCGACCGCCGCCTGCGCCGCCGGGTCCGCCGCGACCTCGAGGGGCGCGGCTTCGAGGTCGTCGCCGCCGGCGACGGCGAGAAGGGCCTGTCGCTCCTGCTCGACGAGCTGCTCCGCCTCGACGTGCTCGTCCTCGACCTGGCGCTGGCCGGCCGCGACGGCTGGTCGCTCGTGCGGCTCATCCGCGAGTCGGGCGGCGAGCGCGAGCTGCCCATCGTGGTGGTGAGCGCGCGCCAGGACGACGGGCTGCGCCGCCGGCTGCTGGCGCTCGGCGCCGACGCGGTGGTGTCGCCCGAGGACGCCGCCCGCTGCGCGCTCCTGCTCGGGCTCTTCGGCCGCGCGGCGCACGCCGCCCCGCCGCCGCGGCCCGTCAGCGCGCTCCCGATGCTGCCCGCGCTCGCCTGCGCGTGACCTCGGGCGCGGCGTAGACGCCGGCGGGATCGGTGCCGAGCATGCCCGCCGCCATCGAGCGCGGGTCGACGCGGCCGAGCCGGCGCGCCATGGGCGAGGTGAGGAGCGGCAGGTGGCGCCGGGCGTCGAGCCGCGCCGAGATGCCGGGGATGGGCCCGTCCTCGAACGCCCAGCCCACCCGGTCGAACCGCGCCAGGTCGAACGGCCCGTGCCAGGCGCGCAGCGTCTTCTCCCCGGCGGCGTTGAAGTACAGCTCGAAATAGCTCATGACGAGCTCGCGCAGGGACCGGTAGACCGGCTCGCGGAAGCGCAGCCCGACGAAGTTCGACTTCCCCACCGCGCCCCAGCGGCCGCGCTCGCGGAAGAGGGCGAGCACGTGGTCGTCGTCGCGCACCGCCCACAGGTCGAGGAGGAGCGGCCGGTGCCCGAGCTCGCGCAGCGCCGCCGCCGCCAGGAGCGCGCCGTCCCAGCAGTTCGCGAGCCGCTCGCGCAGCACCGTGCGCGGGCAGGCCGTGCTCTCCTCGGCGCGGTAGGGCAGCGCGTCGAGCCACGCCTGGACGCGGGCGGGCGAGGAGAGGCGGCGGAGGAGGGCGCGCTCCGTGGACGTCCAGGCCCAGCTCACGGGCCGCCCCCGCCCCCGCCCCCGCCCCATGTCACGTCGAAGCGCGCCGACTCCGGCCCCTCCTCGCGCAGCACCACCGTGGCGGAGGGGTCGGCGAACTGGAACCCGACCTGGATCACCGGCCCGTACTGCCGCAGCGCCAGCCCGGAGAAGAGGTGGCGCGGGAAGAGGAGGCGCAGGGACCAGTGCCGCGCCCCGGCGCGCTCCGGGACGAGGCTCGAGCCGCGGTGGAACATCTTCCAGTAGCTGCTGGCGTTGCGCGCGGCGAACTCCGGCGTCAGCACGGACATGACGAGCCCGTAGATCCCGCCGAACAGCTCGCGGTTCACCGGCCCGACCCAGCGCAGGAAGGCGTCGTCCTCGAGCGCCCGGTCGTCGGCGACGGTGAGGACCGTCGCCATGAGCAGCACCTCCGGCATCCACTCGCTCTCCAGCGGCGGAGCGTGGAGGACCTCGGCCAGCCGCTCGGGGAGGCCCCCCGGAGGCGGGGCCGGCACCGGCCGGTCGTGCAGGATGCGCCGCACGATGGCGGCCTTGGCCTGGCACTCGGGGTACGAGCGCACGCCGTCGGGCAGCGCGCCCAGGTAGGCGGCGACCCTCGGATAGCGTTCCCGGTCGACCTCGTCCACGCCGCGAGACCTTACCGTGCCCGCCCGGGCTTTTGAAATCCGCGGCACGACCGGGGAGGATGCGACCCATGCGACTCCAGGACGTGAAGGCGATCGTGACCGGCGGCGCGCAGGGCATGGGGCTCCACTTCGCCCGGCGCCTGCACGAGGCCGGGGCCCAGGTGGCGGTCGGGGACGTGAACGAGGCGCGCCTCGCCGAGCTGCCGGCGGGCGTGCACCGCCGCCGGCTCGACGTCGCCGACGAGGCGGACGCGCGGGCGTTCGTCGCCTGGGCCGCCGGCGCCATGGGCGCCGTCAACGCCCTCGTGAACAACGCCGGCATCCTCCGCGACGGGCTGCTCGTGAAGAAGGACCGGACGACCGGCGAGGTGACGACCCTCTCCGCCGCCGACTGGAACGCGGTGCTGGCCGTGAACCTCACCGGCGCGACGCTCATGGTGCGGGAGGTGGTCGCGCAGATGGTGCGTGCCGGCATCCGGCCGGGGGTGGTGGTGAACCTCTCCTCCATCGCGCGCCACGGGAACCGCGGGCAGTCGAACTACGTGGCGGCGAAGGCGGCGCTCGCGGCGAACACGGTGACCTGGGCCCGGGAGTTCGCGGCCTTCGGCATCCGCGTGGGCGCGGTGGCGCCGGGGATGATCGAGACCCCCATGACGCAGGGCATGAACCAGAAGGCGCGCGACGCGCTCGTGGCAGCGGTGCCGGTCGGGCGCGTCGGCGTGCCCGAGGACATCTGGCTCGCCGTCCGGTTCATCATCGAATGCGACTACTTCGACGGCCGCACCGTCGACGTGGACGGCGGCCTCAGCATGTAGCGGCCGGCTCCCCGGCCGCCGTCCGGCCGGTCCCGCACATCTTGCGGCGGGGTGACGCCGTTTGCGCGATTCTGGCGGCCCCGCCCGGGCCTGATCGGCGACAATCTGGCGAGATCCGGCGGGGAGCGGTGCGTCAACGGCTTGGCAAGGTGCGTGCACAAGGCCGCCCGCGAAGAGGTCGAGTCCGAACCGGCGCGTTGCCGGGCGAGCGTCCACCCCCCCCTGGCGCGAGAAACGGGAGTCCGAACATGGCGAACAAGATCACGGAAGACTGCAGCAGCTGTGGCGCGTGCGAGGCCGAGTGCCCGACCGGCGCGATCTCCGAGGGCCCCGATCACTACATGATCGACGCCGCGAAGTGCGACGAGTGCGCCAGCAAGGGCGGCGACTCCGCCTGCATGGCGGTCTGCCCGACCGAGTGCATCGTCAAGGCGTAGCCGGCCCGGCGCGCCCCGCGCGCTGATCCGAACACATCGCCGGCCGGAGCGAGCGCGCGCTGCGCCTGCTCCGGCCGCGGCTTTTTTCCGCGTCGCTCGACGCCGGCCGCGGGCGCTGGTACATGGGCCCGCTCCGTGGCGCACGACGCGTACGCCTCCCTCCGCTTCGGCGAGTACCGCGCGTTCCTCGCCGGGATGGCGACGGTCTTCGTCGCCACCCAGATCCAGAGCGCGGTGCTGGGCTGGCAGGTCTGGGAGCTCACGCGCGACCCGCTCGCCCTCGGCCTCGTCGGCCTGGCCGAGGCGCTCCCCTTCCTCGCGCTGACGCTCGTCGGCGGCTGGGCCGCGGACCGTGCCGATCGCAGGCGCGTCTCGCTCGCCTCGCTGGCGCTGGTGGCGCTCTCCGGCGCGTCGCTGCTCGCGCTCTCGCTCTCGACCGCGCTCTCGCCGCTGCCCTTCTACGCGGCCCAGGCGCTGGCGGGGGTGGGGCGCGCCTTCTTCCGCCCCGCCTCGGCGGCGCTCGGCACCGAGCTGGTGGCGCGCGAGCACTACCACAACGCCGCGACCTGGCGGTCGAGCATCTTCCACCTGGCGATGGTGGTCGGGCCGGCCATCGGTGGGGGGCTCATCGCGCTCGGCGGTCCCCGCCTCGCTTATGCCGTCGTCGTGACGCTCTCCACGCTCGGCTTCGCCGCGCTCGCCACCATCGCGCCGCGCCCGCGCCCGCGCGCCGGGGGGCCGCCGGGCCGGATCCTCGACGAGATGTCGGACGGCGTCCGCTTCGTCTTCGCGAACCCGCTCCTCCTCGGCGCGATGAGCCTCGACCTCTTCGCCGTGCTCTTCGGCGGCGCCACCGCCCTGCTCCCCATCTTCGCGCGCGACGTGCTCAAAGTGCAGGAGGTGGGCTTCGGGCTCCTGCGCGCCGCGCCGGCGGTCGGCTCGGTGCTCATGGGGCTGACGCTGGCGCGCCTCGGCGCGTTCCGGCGCGCCGGGCGCGCGCTGCTCGGCTGCGTGGCGCTCTTCGGCGCCACCTGGATCGCATTCGCCTTCTCCCGCAGCTTCGCGCTCTCGCTCGCGCTGCTCGCCGCAGGCGGGGCGCTCGACAGCGTCTCGGTGGTCCTCCGCTCCACGCTCGTCCAGCTGCACACGCCGCAGGAGCGCATGGGCCGCGTCTCGGCGGTGAACAGCTTCTTCATCGGCTCGTCCAACGAGCTGGGCGCATTCGAGAGCGGGCTCGCGGCGCGGCTGCTCGGGGTGGTGCCGTCGGTCGTCTTCGGCGGCGCGATGACGCTCGTCACGGTGGGCGTCGTCGCCTGGCGCGCGCCGGCGCTGCGGAGGCTGCGGCGGCTCGGCTGAATCCCAGCAGATCCCGCCGGGGTACGCGGGCAGCGCGAGCCCAGGCGGGTCGGCGCCTGGATGCCGATGAAAATCTCTCGGCGCACGTTATGGCCGTCACCCGCGTTTCCGGCTCATTCACGCAAGGAGAAGGGCATGGCTCAGGCTCGAGGGCACGCCGAGGCCGAGGGCGTCGGCCGCACGATCTCACGTCGCAACATCCTCAAGGCGAGCATCGCCGCGGGCGGCGCGGCGCTCGGGTTCCCCGCGATCGTCAAGGCGCAGGGCCCGATCAGCATGCGCTGGCAGAGCACCTGGCCGCAGAAGGACATCTTCCACGAGTACGCGCTCGACTTCGCCAGGAAGGTGAACGACATGACGGGCGGTGACCTGCGCATCGAGGTCCTGCCCGCCGGCGCCGTCGTGCCCGCCTTCGGCCTGCTCGACGCGGTCTCGAAGGGCACCCTCGACGGCGGCCACGGCGTGCTCGTGTACCACTACGGCAAGCAGACGGCGCTGGCGCTGTGGGGCTCCGGCCCCGCCTTCGGCATGGACGCGAACATGCTGCTCGCCTGGCACAAGTACGGCGGAGGGAAGGAGCTGCTCAACAAGCTCTATCAATCCATCGGCGCCAACGTCGTGTCCTTCCCCTACGGTCCGATGGCGACCCAACCGCTCGGCTGGTTCAAGAAGCCGGTGACGAAGCCCGAGGACTTCAAGGGCCTCAAGTACCGGACGGTCGGCATCTCCATCGACGTGTTCACGGGCATGGGCGCGGCGGTGAACGCGCTGCCCGGCGCGGAGATCGTCCCGGCCATCGATCGCGGCCTGCTCGACGCCGCCGAGTTCAACAACGCGAGCTCGGATCGCGTGCTCGGGTTCCCGGACGTCTCCAAGGTCTGCATGCTGCAGAGCTACCACCAGAACGCGGAGCAATTCGAGATCACGTTCAACAAGACGAAGTACGACGCGCTCCCGGAGAAGATGAAGGCCATCATCACCAACGCCGTGGAGGCGGCGTCGGCGGACCTGT
This sequence comes from Anaeromyxobacteraceae bacterium, assembly GCA_035719345.1. Classification (GTDB taxonomy): domain Bacteria; phylum Myxococcota; class Myxococcia; order Myxococcales; family Anaeromyxobacteraceae; genus Anaeromyxobacter_A. The sequence goes on along the minus strand of DASTGH010000187.1, from coordinate 2,134 downwards.
CCTGGAAGGCGATCGATCGCTACTCCAAGGATTATCTGGAGATGCAGACGAAGGAGAAGGTCAAGTTCTACAGGACGCCCGACTCCATCCTGCAGAAGCAGCTCGAGGCCTACGACGCGGCGGCGGCCAGGAAGTCCGCGGACAACCCGCTCTTCAAGGAGATCATCGAGTCGCAGCGGAAGTTCGCCGAGCGCGCCGTGAAGTGGGACCTCGACACCAACGTCAACCGCCGCATGGCGTACAACCACTACTTCGGGAAACAGCAGGCCGCGTCCAGCAAGGGCTAGCTCGCGCCCCCTCCGCGCGGATGAACCTCCAGCGGCTGCTCCACGCCATCGACCGCCTCAGCACCTGGGCGGGCAAGGCGTTCGCCTGGCTCATCGTGGCGCTGACCTTCGTCGTCAGCGTCGAGGTCTTCAAGCGCTACATCCTGAACGCGCCGACCGCCTGGATCTTCGACTTCAACAACATGCTGTACGGCACGCTCTTCATGATGTGCGGGGCCTACACGCTCGCGCTGGGCGGGCACGTGCGCGCGGATTTCGTGTACCACCGGCTGCGGCCGCGCTCGCAGGCCGCCGTCGACCTCGCCCTGTACCTCCTCTTCTTCGTGCCGGGGATCCTGGCGCTCATCTACGCCGGGTACGACTACGCGGCGGACTCCTGGCGCATCGGGGAGCACTCCACCGTCACGGCGGAGGGGCCGCCGGTCTACCACTTCAAGACCATCATCCCGCTGGCCGGGACGCTCGTCATGATCCAGGGGCTGGCCGAGATCGCCCGCTGCGTCGTCTGCCTGCGCACCGGGGAGTGGCCGCGCCGCCTGGAGGACGTCGAGGAGATCGACGTGGTCGAGAAGCAGCTCTCGACGAGCGAGTACGTCGACGAGGAGTCGCGCCGGGCCGCCATCGAGTCGGTGAAGGCCATCGACGAGGCCGCCCGGCGCCGCAGCGTCACGGAGGAGGAGGAGCCGTGAGCGAGCAGGCCGCGCCGCCCCGTGCAGGCCCGCAGCGAGCAGGCCGAAGGGCCGTCAGCGAGCGAGGAGCTTGCGGCGGCACGGCCGTTGACGAGCTCGCCGAGCGAAGCGAGGCCATTCGATGAGCGACCCCGCGCTCGGCCTGGCGATGCTGGGGCTCGTCGTCGTCGCGATCATGGCCGGGTTCCCCACCGCCTTCACGCTCATGGGCCTGGGGATGACGTTCGGCTTCGTGGCGTTCTGGAACCCCGCCCTGCCCTGGTACGAGAACCGGATCTTCGACCTCGCCGTGCAGCGCACCTACGGCGTGATGACGAACGACACGCTGCTCTCGGTGCCGCTCTTCGTCTTCATGGGCTACGTCATGGAACGGGCGGCGCTCGTGGACCAGATGTTCCACAGCGTGCAGCTCGCGTTCCGGCGCGTCCCCGCCTCGCTCGCCGTGACGACGCTGCTCGTGTGCGCGTTCTGGGGCATCGCCTCCGGCATCGTCGGCGCCGTCGTCGTGCTCATGGGGGTCATCGCGCTCCGCCCGATGCTGCGCGCCGGCTACGACATCCGCCTCGCCTCCGGCTGCATCGCAGCGGGCGGCACGCTCGGCATCCTCATCCCGCCCTCGGTGATGCTCATCGTGTACGCGGCCGTGGCGGGCCAGTCGATCGTGAAGCTGTACGCCGCGGCCATGCTGCCGGGCTTCTTCCTCACCTTCCTCTACCTCGTGTACATCCTCGGCTGGGCGCTCCTGAACCCGAAGATCGCGCCGAAGCTCAAGGACGACGAGTACCGCGTCGACGTCCCGGGATGGGTCCGGAACCTCGAGCGCGGCCGCGCGCGGAGGGTGGCGGGCGGCCTCGTCGCCGCGCTGTTCAGGCCGGGCCTGCGCCATCCGCCGGGCGAGAGCCCGGTCCGGTTCGGCGGCGTCATCAGGAACGTGCTCGTGCTCGCCGTCCCGCTCTTCATCACCGTGGGCACGTTCTGGGCGGGCTGGTGGTACGTCGTCATCCACAACGCCCCCGAGGCGGAGACCGCGCCGGCGCCCGCGCCGCCCTACCTGGGGCTGGACGTCGGCCGGTTCTGGGCGGACGTGGAGGCGGCGCTGGCCGACGCCCTCGCCGGCCGGCTGCCGCCGCACCCGGCGGCCGCGCCGAGGATCGCCCT
>DASTGH010000186.1:0-8575 GCA_035719345.1 Anaeromyxobacteraceae bacterium | reverse complement strand
GATCTGCGCCCGGCTCGCGCCGCGCCTCCACGGCGGCGGCGCGCGCTGGCGCCGCGCCGCCGGCGATCGCGCCGTGGCGGAGGCGGTCGCCGCGCTCGTCTCGGGCGAGGCGCCGCTCGGGCCGATCGTCGCGCTGGCGCGGCGCTTCGCCGCGTTCGTCGCCGGGCCGGGACCCGCGTAGTCCCTTGCGGGGAAGGTGGCACGGGCTTACCTAGCGGGCGTGCGGCTCGCCGACGGAAGGACGGTCCCAGACCTCCACCTCGACCCGGAGGTCGTGGCCCGCTGCCGCGCGCTCGCCGACGCCGTCTCCGGACAGGTCCTGGCGCTCGTCCGGCGCCACACCACGACGTCGATCGAGCGCACGGTGCTGCGCCTCCTCGGGTTCCACGGGGCGGGTCCCCGTGGCGTACCGTGGGTGAATGTGATGGTGGACGAGCTGCACGCGCGCGGCCTGGTGGGCCGCGGCGCGGCCTACTGGCTCGGCTACGTCCTGCGCGCCGGAGCCCACGACCCCGGGCGCATCGTCGAGAAGCTCGCCGCGCTGCCGCGGACTCCGGCGCCGCTCGCCCCGGCCGAGGATGCGGCGCTCCGCGCCGAGCTGAGGCGGGAGGCGCGGGCGGCGGCGGCGGAGCTGCGGCGCCGGGTGGAGGGCCGCGACGACCTGCGGCGCGAGCTGGGCGTCGGCCCACGCCCGCACAAGTATCTCATCGTCGCCACGGGCAACATCTTCGACGACGTGGAGCAGGCGCGGGCCGCGGCGCAGGCCGGCGCCGACGTCATCGCCGTCATCCGCTCCACCGCCCAGTCGCTCCTCGACTACGTCCCCGACGGCGCCACCACCGAGGGCTACGGCGGCACCTACGCCACGCAGGAGAACTTCCGCATCATGCGCCAGGCGCTCGACGAGGAGTCGCGTCGCCTGCGCCGCTACGTGCACCTCACCAACTACTCGTCCGGCCTGTGCATGAGCGAGATCGCGTTCGCGGCGGCGTGGGAGCGGCTCGACATGCTCCTCAACGACGCCATGTACGGGATCCTCTTCCGCGACATCAACCCGCGGCGGACGCTCTGCGACCAGGACTTCTCGCGCCGCATCTGCGCCTTCGCCGGGATCGTCATCAACACCGGCGAGGACAACTACATCACCACCGCCGACGCCGACGAGGCGGCGCACACCGTCATCGCCTCCCAGTTCGTGAACGAGAGCTTCGCGCACCGCGCCGGGCTCCCCGACCGGCTCATCGGGCTCGGCCACTCCTTCGAGATCGACCCGGCGCGCGAGGACACGCTGGCGCGCGAGCTGGCGCAGGCGCTGCTCGTGCGCACGCTCTTCCCCGAGGCGCCCATCAAGTACATGCCGCCGACCAAGCACAAGCAGGGCGACATCTTCTTCAGCCACGCCTACGACACCATGGCCGACGTGGTGGGGCAGGTGACGGGGCAGTCCATCCAGCTCCTCGGCATGATGACCGAGGCCATGCACAACCCCTTCCTCATGGACCGGTACGTCGCGCTCAAGACCGCCGACTACGTCTACCGCGCGTGGCGGAGCATGGGTGCGGAGATCCGGCTCGACCCGGAGGGCGTCGTCGCCCGGCGCGCGCGAGAGACGCTGCACCGCGCCCTGGCGCTGCTGGAGGAGGTCGCCGCCGAGGGGCTCTTCGCCGCCATCGCCAAGGCGCGCTTCGGGGACGTGGCGCGGACGGAGGAGGGCGGCAAGGGGCTGGCCGGGGTGGTGGAGCGCTCGGCCGACTACTTCAACCCGTTCCTCGAGATCCTGGAGGGCAGCGCATGACCCGCGGGCGGTGGATGGCGCTGGCCACGCTGGCCGCGTCGGCGTGCTCGCTCGTGCACGAGCGCGCCGCCGAGCCCGGGCCCATCTCGCGGCCGGGCGGGGAGGGCGGGGCGCTCCTCTACACCGTCGGCCGGCTCACCTTCCAGGCGCCGGCGGCGTGGGAGGCGAAGGGCGACCCGCGCCGCGTCCTCCTCACCAGCCCCGACGGCGCTTCCCGCATCGACGCCCAGCTCGGCGAGAAGGCCTTCGCCGACGACACGTCGTGCCTCGCCCAGGCCCAGGACGCCCTGGCCAAGGGCGAGTCGAAGCTCCAGAACGTGCGCCGCCACCCCACCACCGTCGCCGGGCGCAAGGCGGTGGTGCAGGAGGCGGACGACCCGCGCGGCTGGCACGGGTGGGCGTGGGCGCTGTGCGACGGCGGCGAGCAGTACCGCGTCTTCTTCACGGGGCGGTCCCCCATCGACGCGCAGGGGCTCGAGGTCGCGCGCCTGCTCCCGACCACCGCCACGCTGGCCACGAGGCCGGGGGCGTGAGCGGAGGGCGCGTGAGCGGCGCGGGCGAGCCGCGGCTGGTGCGGCCCTACGGCGACCGCCGCGACGACGGCGTGGTCCAGCTCTCCTTCGTCCTGCCGGTCGAGGCCGGCGAGCGCGCGCGCGAGGCGGCGGCCGAGGTCGCCCGCCGGATCGGGCTCACGGGCGTGCTCGTCGCGGCCATGGAGCGCGCCGCCGACGGCTACACCTTCTTCGTCGTGTACGGGCGCACGGCGGTGGCCGTGGACCTCGACGCGCTCGAGGTGCCCGAGGTGGTGACGCGCAAGAAGGGTTTCGACGAGCTCAACGAGCTGGTGGCGCGCGAGGTCGGGCGCCGCATCGTCGTGCTCGGCGCCTGCACCGGCTCGGACGCCCACGCCGTCGGGATCGACGCCATCATGAACATGAAGGGCTTCGCCGGCGACTACGGCCTCGAGCGCTACCCCATGCTCGACGCCCGGAACCTGGGCGCGCAGGTGGAGAACGCGGCGCTGGCCCGGCTCGTGAAGGAGCGCCGCGCCGACGCCGTGCTCGTGTCGCAGGTGGTGACCCAGCGCGACGTCCACAAGGAGAACGCGCGCGCGCTCATCGACGAGCTGGAGCGCATCGGCGCGCGGAAGGGCGTCATCGCCATCCTGGGCGGGCCGCGCCTCGACCACAAGACGGCGCGCGAGCTCGGATACGACGCGGGCTTCGGGCCCGGGACGAGGCCCTCCGACGTCGCCAACTACATCGTGGGCGAGGTGCTGGCGAGGATGGGGAAGGCGATGCACTAGCCAGGCCTCGAGGTGGAGGGCTGCCGATGGACAGGGTCACGCTCCGGCTCCGCATGTCCCAGGCCGACGCGCACTACGGCGGCGGGCTCGTCGACGGCGCGCGTCTCCTCGCGCTCTTCGGGGACGTCGCCACCGAGCTGCTCGTGCGGCACGACGGCGACGAGGGCCTCTTCCGCGCCTACGACGCGGTGGAGTTCCTCGCGCCCGTCCACGCCGGCGACTTCGTCGAGGCGAGCGGCGAGATCGTGCGGGTGGGCGAGACCTCGCGCGCCATGCGCTTCGAGGCGCGCAAGGTGATCGTCCCGCGCCCCGACGTCTCCGACAGCGCCGCCGACGTGCTGGCCGAGCCGGTGCTGGTCTGCCGCGCCAGCGGCACCTGCGTCGTCCCGCGCGAGAAGCAGCGCCGCCGTGGCTGACCCGACCCTCATCACCGCCGCGGTGGTCGGCGCCGAGGTGACGCGGGCGCAGAGCCCGCACGTGCCCTACACGCCGGCGGAGATCGCCTCGGCCGCCGTGGACGCCTGGCGTGCCGGCGCGGCCGCCATCCACCTGCACGCGCGCTGGCCCGACGGCCGCCCGTCGCAGGAGGCGGTGCACTTCCGGGAGATCATCGACCGCATCCGCGAGGCGGGCTGCGACGCGGTGTTGCAGGTTTCGACCGGCGGCGCGGTGGGCATGAGCGTGGACGAGCGGCTCGGGTCGCTCGTCCACGGAGCGGAGATGGGCACGCTCAACCTCGGCACCATGAACTTCGGCGACGACGTCTTCGTGAACACGCGGCCCGACATCGTCCGCGTCGCCGCGCGCCTGCGCCAGCGCGGCCTGGTGCCGGAGTGCGAGGTGTACGACGCGGGGATGCTCGACACCCTGCGCTGGCTGCTGGGGAAGGGCCACCTGGCCGCGCCCTACCACGTGCAGCTCGTGCTCGGGGTGCCGGGCGGCATGGCGGCGAGCGAGCGCAACCTGCGCTTCCTCGTCGAGGGCCTGCCCGAGGCGGTCCACTGGACGGCCGCGGGCGTGGGTCGCGCGCAGCTCGAGCTGGCGGCGCTCGCGCCGCGGCTCGGCGGGCACGTGCGCGTCGGGCTCGAGGACAACCTCCATCTCGCCAAGGGCGTCCTGGCGAAGGGCTCGCACGAGCTGGTCGAGGCGGCGGTTCGCCTGGTGCGGGCGGTGGGGCGCGAGCCCGCGTCGCCGGCCGAGGCGCGGCGGCTGCTCGGGATTCCGCCGCCGTCTACTCCCGGTCAACAAGGCGCGTCTTGACGATCTCCGGCGAGGGAGCTAGTTTCGCGCGCCTCCATCCAGGCTCAGCTGCCCGCCACCGGGATCCACATGACCAAGGCAGACCTGATCGAGAAGGTTCAGGCCGCGCGTCCCGACCTCTCGAAGCGCCAGGTGTCGGACGTCGTCGACGCGGTGTTCGACCACGTGGCCAAGGCCATCCGCAAGGACAAGCGCTTCGCGATGCCCGGGTTCGGGACGTTCGTGGTGAAGCGCCGCGCCGCGCGCGTCGGCCGCAACCCGCAGACCGGCGCCGCCATCGAGATCGCGCCCAGCAAGACCGTCGGCTTCAAGCCGGCGCCCGAGCTCAAGAAGGCGCTGTAGGCGCGCGGCCCACGCCACGTCCGCGGGACAGGCCGGCGGCCTCACCTCCGGTACGATGTGGCCGGAGGTGGCGCGATGAGCCTCGCCAACTGGCTGCAGGGGTTTCGCGAGCTGCACGCCGAGGCGCGGCGCAACGCGCTGTCGGGCCGCGAGCTCACCGGCTACCACGCCGCCCGCGACGAGCTGGCCCGCGCGCTGCTCGCCGCGCAGCACGTGGCGCTGCAGCCCGGCCAGCGGCCGCGCCGGGCGCTGCGCGTCTCGCGGGCGCTCCAGGCCGACCTCGACTTCCACGATGGCCGCGCGCGGGCCATGACCCTGGAGGTGGGAGTGGGTGGGTTCGCGGCGCTGCTCGCCAGGCCGCCCAGGGTGGAGGACGAGCTCAAGGTCTCGCTCCGCCTGCCGGGCGGCGAGCCGCTCCGGGCCGACGCGCGCTGCGTCGACGTGAAGATCCTCCCTGGCAACGCCCGCGCCTGCTTCACCTTCGTGGCGCTGGGCGACGACGACGCCGAGCGCCTGGAGATGTTCGTCTTCGACGCCGTCCTGGAGCAGCTCGTGAAGTAGCGCGGCGCCCGGCGGGCCGCGCGCGGCGGCCCCGGCTACACCTCCGGCGGACCCTCGACCCGGAGGACGCCGTGCCCCCTGACGAGACCACGCCGCCCGCGAGCCCTCGTCCGCCCATCTCCTCCGAGCGGGTGGCCTGGGAGGTCTGGGCCGAGGGCGCGCGCTTCGGGAGCCGCTTCCGGCACCTCACCCAGGCCGCGGTCGGCAAGCGCTACCACGTCGGTGTGCAGGTGGAGGAGCTCGCCCCGGGCAAGCAGACGTCTCCGGCGCACTACCACCTCTCCGAGGAGGAGCACGTGTACGTGCTGGAGGGCGCCTGCACGCTCCGGCTCGGCGACGAGCGGCACGCGATGCGCGCGGGGGACTACGCCTGCTTCCCGGCGGGCCAGCGGGCGGGGCACTGCCTCGTCAACGAGGGGAGCGCGCCGTGCCGGCTCCTCGTCATCGGCGAGCGCGTGCCGCACGACGTCTGCGTCTACACCGACACCGGGAAGGTGAACGTCCGCGCGCTGCGCGAGATCTACGATCAGCGCGCGCGGCGGACGTACTGGGAAGGCGAGGACACGGGCGGCGGGGCGACCTAGCGCGCGTGGCCCGCCTGCCGCCGCCCGGCCGGACGCTGCGCGCCATCGGCTTCGACGACGCGCCGTTCGCGCGCCGCCCCGGCGCGCGCGTGACCCTGGCCGGCGCCGTGTGCGCCGGGACGCGCTTCGAGGGCCTGGTGGTGGGGCGCGTCCGCCGCGATGGCTGGGGCGCGACCGACGAGCTGTGCCGCCTGCTGGTGGGAGGGAAGTTCCTGCCCCAGCTGCACCTCGTGCTCCTCGACGGCATCGCCTTCGGCGGCTTCAACGTCGTCGACCTGGCGGAGCTGGCGGACCGCCTCGGCCGGCCCTGCGTCGCCGTCATGCGGCGAGCCCCCGACCTCGAGGCCGTCGAGCGCGCGCTGCGCCGGCTGCCGCGCGCCGGGCGGCGCCTGGCGCTGCTGGCCCGGGCCGGCCCGGTCCACGAGCGACCGCCGTTCGCGTTCCAGGTCCGGGGCGCCGGGCCGGACGAGACGGCCGCGGCGCTGGCGCGGCTCACGGATCGCGGCCACGTGCCCGAGGCGCTGCGGCTGGCGCACCTCGTGGGCGCGGCCATCGTGCGAGGCGAGAGCGGGCGGAGGGCGTGAACGATCGCTAGGAATTCCCGGTGGCCCGCCTCGCCCACCGCCTCCCCGGGAACGCCCCCGGCGACCTCTTCGTCGACGACTCCTGCATCGCCTGCGACACGTGCCGGCGCATCGCCCCCGAGGCGTTCGGCGGCGGCGAGGACGATCCCTCGTTCGTGCGGCGACAGCCCGGCTCCCCGGCGGCGCGGCACCGCGCCCTCATGGCGCTCGTGGCCTGCCCCGTCTCCGCCATCGGGACCCGGGCCCCCGACGCGGGCGTGGCCGCGGCAGCGCGCTCCTTCCCCGAGCCGTTCTCGCCCGGGGACGACGTCCAGGCGTGCGGCTACGCGGCGCGTTCCTCCTTCGGCGCCGCCAGCTGGCTCGTGGTGCGCCGCGGCGGGAACGTGCTCGTGGACTCGCCGCGCTTCGCCCGCCCGCTGCTGGCCCGCATCCGTGCGCTGGGCGGCGCGCGCTGGCTCTTCCTCACCCACCGCGACGACGTCGCCGACCACGCCCGCTGGGCCGAGGCCCTCGGCTGCGAGCGCATCCTGCACGCGCGCGACGTGACGGCGGACACGCGGGACGTGGAGCGGCGGCTCGAGGGCGACGCGCCGCTCGCGCTCGACGACGACCTCCTCGCCATCCCGGTGCCCGGCCACACCGCCGGCTCGACGGCGCTCCTCCACCGCGGGCGCGACCTCTTCACCGGCGATCACCTGTGGGGCGACGCCGGGGGGCGCCTCGGCGCGAGCCGCTCCGTGTGCTGGTGGAGCTGGAAGGAGCAGGTCCGCTCGCTGCAGCGCCTCCTCGGCCACCGCTTCCAGCGCGTCTTCCCGGGTCACGGCCGGCCGTGGGCGGCCCCGTCGCCCGACGTCGCGCGCGGCGCCCTGGCGGACCTCGTCGCCCGGATCGGCCGGGCGGCGGACTGACGGATCCTCCGGCGCCGCCGCCGTGCGAGAATGGCGACGTGTCGCCGCCCGCACCGCTCCTCCTCGTCATGCTCCCCGGCATCGACGGCACCGGCCGCCTCCTGGCGCGCTTCGCGGCCGCCGCGTCGGGCGCCGTGGAGCCGAGGATCCTGTCGTACCCACCCGACCGCGTCCTCGGCTACGCCGCGCTCGAGGCGCTGGTCCGGCGCGAGCTGCCGCCGGACCGGCCGTTCGCGCTCCTGGGTGAGTCCTTCGGCGGGCCGCTCGCGCTGCGCCTGGCCGCGGCGCGGCCGCCGGGCCTGCGCGCCGTCGTCCTGGCGTCGTCCTTCCACCGGCGCCCGGCCGCGGGCTGGCTGCGCGCGCTGCGGCCGTTCGCGCCGGCGTTCTTCAACCTGCCCCTGCCCGCGCACGCCGTCCGCCTCCTCCTCGGCGGCGGCGACGCGCCCGCCGACGTCGTCCGCGAGGTCCAGGACGCGGTGGCGTCGGTCAAGGGTCCGGTCATGGCGGCGCGCGCGGCCGAGGCGCTGGCCGTCGACGCGGGCGAGGTCGTCCGCGGGCTGCACGTCCCGCTGCTCTTCCTCGGCGGGACGGACGACCGCCTCCTCCGCACGGCGCTCCCCATCGAGATCCGCATGCTCCGGCCGGACGCCGAGATCCGGATGCTGGCGGCGCCGCACCTGCTGCTCCTGCGGAGGCCGCGGGAGTCGGCGCGGGAGGTCGAGGCGTTCCTGCGGCGCCGGAGCCTTCTCGGCGCGAGCGCACCGGCGGCCGACGGGACGCGCTCCGCCTGAGCGCCCTCAGTCCCCGTGCGTGTGGCACGCCCGGCAGAGCGGCGTCGGGCTCACCGCCGTCCCCTGCGGCAGGTGCCGGCCGTCGACCGTCTCCTGCGCGCGCGCCAGGTAGGTGGCGGGCTTCCTCGGGTCGACGGCGGTGCGCACCCGGGCGCCGGGCGGGAGGGCGAGGTACGCCGCCCAGCGCGAGCGCGCGTCATGGCAGCTCAGGCAGGTGACGCGTCCGCCGTCGAGGTACACGCCGCGCCGGACGACCTCGGCCGCGGATCGCAGGCTCGAACCGGCGCGCGCGGCCCGCCCGTCGAGATCGACGTCCACCGGGTGTGCGTCGTGCCGGACGTGGCAGCCCACGCACTCCGCCGTCGCGGCCCGGTGCGCGTCGCGGGTGAAGAGCCGGCAGCCCGCGGCGCGCGCGCGATCGGCCTCCTCGGCTCCGGCCTCCGC
>DASTGH010000185.1:0-2625 GCA_035719345.1 Anaeromyxobacteraceae bacterium | reverse complement strand
GGTCACAACGAAGTCGTGCAGGTCGTCTTCGATCCGCAGAAGGTCGACTACGGCGCCCTCCTCAAAGTGTTCTGGGAGAGCCACGACCCCACGCAGGGGATGCGGCAGGGCGCCGACGTCGGCACGCAATACCGCTCGGGGATCTACGTCTTCGACGACGCGCAGCGCGCCTCGGCCGAGAAATCACGCGCGGACTATCAGGACATGCTCGCCAAGGCGGGCTTCGGCGCCATCACGACCGAAATCCTCCCGGCGGCGGAGTTCTATTACGCCGAGGACTACCACCAGCAGTACCTGGAGAAGAACCCGGACGGCTACTGCGGCCTCGGCGGGACCGGTGTCTCGTGCCCGATCGGCGTCGAGGTGGCGGCGGCGGGGTGACCTACCGCCGCGCGGTCCGCTTCCTGCCGCGCGCGCCCTGTTGCCGCGCCGTCGCCGCGCGGCGGCCCGCCGGCGGGTCCGAGATCCAGGAGAGCGCGGCCATGGCGCGAGGCCAGCCGACGCGGCGCGCCGCGCGCGCGCCACACCACCCGCGGTTCAGGTCCCGGTCCGCACCGCCACGCCCGCGTGGATGAAGCGCGGCTGGCCGATGTTCTCGACGGCCCCCGGGTGGCCGACGAGGTAGGTCTTGTCGAGCAGGTTCTCCACGCCGAAGACGAGGTCGAGGTGGCGCGTCGTGCGCCAGCGCGCGGAGACGTCGAGGAGCGCGAATTCCCCGAGCCGCGTCTGGTTCTGGTCGTCCTCGAACTGCGGGCCGACGTAGCGGACCTGCACCATGGCCGCGAAGCGCCGCAGGTCGTCCCAGAGCAGGGAGGCCGTGGCGCGGTGGCGCGGGTCGAGCGGGAGCTGGTTCCCGACGAGGGCCTCCTGGCCGGGGGCGCTCGTCACGATCGGATCGACGAAGGTGTAGCCGACCGCCGCCGTGAGGTTCCGGACGACGCGCCACTCCACGTCCGCCTCGGCGCCCCGGATGCGCGCCTCGCCCAGGTTCTGGCGCTGCCGGAGGTTCTGGCCGGTCGTCACGTTGACGATGGGATCCTGCAGGACGTTCCAGAAGCCCGTCACGCGCGTGGTGACCGCGGAGAGCGGCGTCAGCTCGAACCCGACCTCGGCGCCCTGCAGCCGCTCCGGCCCGAGGTTCGGGTTCGAGTCCGTGATCACCTGGCCCACCTGGAAGGGCCGGTACAGCTCGTTCAGCGTCGGCGCGCGGAAGGCGCGGTAGGCGGCGGCGCGGAGCGTGAGCGCGTCGAAGGGACGGATCCGCACCCCGACCTTCGGGCTGAGCTGGTCCGCGGTGCGGTCCGCATACGGGGTCGTCTTGACCGTGCCGTTCTGCTGCCGGTCGACGCGCTCGCCGTCCTGGTTCTGCCAGCCGTCGTAGCGGAGCGCGAGCTGGAGCGCCACGCGCGGCGTGATGTCGACGACGTCCTGGACGAAGCCGCCGTACGCGAGCTGGACGCCGCTCGCGTCGCGCCGGACGAGCGCGGTGGGAGCCGGCGCCGTGGCACCGGGCGGCACCACCGGGAACTGATCGGAGCCCATCGCTCCGGTCGTGCGCCGCGCGTCGAGGCCGATGGTGACGGCGTGGTGGGCTGCGAGCGCGCCGGGGTGCCGCGACCAGAGGAGGGCGCCCCCGAAGTCGTGCGCCGGCACGTCCTGCCGCTCGGCCAGCGTCTCGCTCGTGCGCGGGATGGCATCGGGCGGCGGGGAGGCGGCGATGCGCGCCCGGTCCTGCTTGAAGTCGACCGCGTGGCCGATGAGCTGCAGCTCGACCGTGCCCGCCGACTCGGGGGACCACCGGACGGTGCCGCCGTACTCGGCGCGCCGGGCGGCGGCGGTGGTGTACTGCGTGCCGCCGTTCTCGTCCTCGTAGAAGAAGCCGCCGCGGGCGGTGACCGCCAGCTCGGGCGAGAGCGCCGCCTCGGCGCGCGCCGTCACCGTCCCGGCCCAGCTCTCGGCGTTGCCGTCGACCGGTCCGCGCGTCCCGTCGGACACCACCGGATAGCCGGTCGCCATCTGCAGGAGGTCGCCGGCCACCACCAGGCCGACCGGGCCCATGACGTCCGAGGCGCGCGCGCCGACCTGATAGCTGCCGAACGAGCCGTACGAGGCGGTCGCCTCGGCGGTGGAGGGCGTGGGCGCGCGCGTGATGATCTGGGTGACGCCGCCCAGCGCGGCGTTGCCGTAGATGGCGGAGCTCCCGCCCGGCGCCACCTCGATGCGCTCGATGTCGAGCCGCGGGATGCCGCGCCAGTAGACCCAGCCGCCGTAGGGATCGTTCACCGGCAGGCCGTCCATGAGGACGAGGGCGCGCGAGACGCCCGACGGGCCGATGCCTCGCAGGTTCATGCCCTGCGAGCTGGGGTCGGCGACGAGGCTGCTCGACTGCCGGAAGGTCGCGAACGAGGGGACGCTGCGCAGCAGCTCGTCCGCCGTCTTCGCCGGGATCTGCTCGATCTCGCCGCGCGAGATGACGGTCACCGCCGCGGTGGCGTCGCGCCGGGCGCGCGCGTCGCGGGTGGCGGTGACGACGATCTCCTCGCCGAACTCCTGCGGGCCGGCGGCGGGCGCCTCCGCCGCTCCGGAGGGCGCCGCGCTCGGCGCCGGTGCCGGCGCCGGGGGGGC
>DASTGH010000184.1:0-9133 GCA_035719345.1 Anaeromyxobacteraceae bacterium | reverse complement strand
GCCCGACGCGCGCGTGGAGCTGTTCACCGCCGAGGAGATCGAGGGCGGCGGCGCGGACGCCGGGTGACCCGCCGGCGGGCCCCGTGCTAGGAAACGGCATGGCTCACCTCTTCGGCGCGTCGGCGAGCTGGGCCGTGGTGGCGCTGGTCGTCATCCTGGCGTTCGGCGCGCTCGTCATCATCCACGAGCTCGGCCACTTCCTCGTGGCGCGCGGCTGCGGGATGCGCGTCGAGCGGTTCAGCGTCGGCTTCGGGCCGGTGCTGCTGCGCCGGCAGCGCGGCGACACGGAGTGGGCCGTCTCCGCCGTGCCCTTCGGCGGCTACGTCAAGATCGCCGGCATGGGCCCGGGCGACGACGTCGCGGAGGGCGATGCCGGCGCTTACGCCAACCAGCCGGCGTGGCGGCGCTTTCTCGTCATCCTCGCCGGGCCGGGGATGAACTACCTCTTCGCCGTCCTGCTCGCCGGCGCCATGCTCGCGACGCTCGGCCTGCCCGAGGGCGATCCGGCGCCCGTGGTCGGCCGGGTGGTGGCGGGGGGCGCCGCCGAGCGCGCCGGGCTGCGCGCCGGCGACCGCGTCGCCTCCGTCGACGGCCGCCCGGTCGACTCCTGGGCCGCGCTGGTGGCCGAGATCGTGGCGCACCCGGGGCAGCCGGCGCGCCTCGCCGTCGAGCGCGCCGGCTCGACGCTCGAGATCACGGCGACGCCCGACTCCGAGGGTGGGACGGGCCGGCTCGGGATCGAGCAGTCGCGCCGGATGGTGAAGGCGAGCGCCGGCCAGGCCTTCCTGGCGGCGGCCAGGCTCACCAACGCGCGCGCCGGCGAGATCCTGGCCGGCCTCGGCCAGATGGTCACCGGGCGTCAGAAGGCGGAGCTGCGCGGGCCGCTCGGGATCGCGCAGGAGATGGCCCGGAGCGCCCGGGCCGGCGCGGGCCAGTTCGTCGGCATCGTCTGGTTCATCTCCATCGCGCTCGCGCTCTTCAACCTCCTGCCCGTGCCGGCCCTCGACGGCGGTCGGCTCGTCTTCCTCGTCTACGAGATCGTGACGCGCCGCCGCGTGAACCAGCGCGTCGAGGGCATCGTCCACCTGGCCGGATTCGTGGCGCTGTTCGGGCTCCTGCTCGCGGTCACCATCTTCGGAGACCTGGGCCTGGGGCGGCTGTTCCGTCGCTGACCCGCGCCCACTCCCACCCTCACCCGCCCCGACCCCGCCCGGGTGGGACGGGAAGCGCCACCCCGCCGGCTCCGCTTCGCCTATACTGGCGCCGGAGCGGGGGACGTCATGGGCATCTATCGCTGCGCCGCGTGCGGCGCGGTGAACCGGGTCTCGGACGATGCGTCCGCGCCGGCGTGCACGCGCTGCCGGCGCGCGCTGGACACGAGCGGCGCGGCGCAGCCGGTGGACGCGGCGGCGCTGGCGTCGGCCGTGCTCGCCTCGCCGGCGCCGGTCCTCGTCGACTTCACGCCTCCGGGCGCGGTCTGCTCGTGCCTCGATGCCGTGTCGGGCGGCTGCGCCGGGCGTGTGGTCTGCCTGCGCGTGGACACCGGGCGCGAGCCGGCTGCGGTGGCCGCCTTCGAGGTGGGGGTGCCGCCCGAGGTCGTGCTCTTCCGCCGCGGCCATGCCGCGCTGCGCCGCGGCGCGCCGGCTCCGGGCGATCTCGAGCGCTGGCTCTCCGACCCCGGCCTCTGACTCGCTCTCGCTCCGGCGCGCTCGCCCGCGGCGGTCCGCCGGCGAGACGGCTAAGATGCCGCCGTGCCCATCACCGTCCTCTACTTCGCCGCCGCGCGGGAGGCGGCCGGCGGCGCGCGCGAGGCGCTCCCGGCGAGCCCGGGCGACGTGGCCGCGCTGCGCCGCGCGCTCTCCGAGCGCCACCCCGCCCTCTCGCGGATCCTGCCGCGCTGCCGTATCGCCGTGAACCAGGAGATGGCGGACGACGCCGACGCGGTGCCGGACGGCGCCGAGGTCGCCGTCATCCCGCCGGTCTCCGGCGGCGCCCCCGCCTGCCGCGTGGTGGAGCGGCCGCTGTCGCTGGAGGAGGCGGTGGCGGCCGTGCAGGACGCCACCCGCGGCGCCGTGGTGACGTTCCGCGGCGACGTGCGCGGCGAGACGCGCGGGCGCGAGGTGGTGCGCCTGGAGTACGAGGCCTACGTCCCCATGGCCGAGCGCACGCTGGCGCGTCTCGCCGACGAGATCGGGCGCGAGCACGGGGCCGCCGTCAGCATCGTCCACCGCATCGGACACCTCGCCCCCGGCGAGGCGGCGGTCGTCATCGCCTGCGCCGCGCCGCACCGCACGCCCGCGTTCCGCGCCTGCGAGGCGACCATCGAGCGCCTCAAGGTCGAAGCGCCCATCTGGAAGCGGGAGGTGTTCCGGGACGGGACGAGCTGGGTGGGACTCGGACCCTGATCGTCGCCCGATCGCTGCGTCGAGCCGCCCCTCGCCGGCGGCCGCTGGTGATATCCTCCGCGCCACGGGGGCGGCCGGATGAAGGTGCTCATCGCCGACGACGACCAGACGATCCGCGCGCTGCTCCGGGACATGCTCGCCGACATGGGCCACGTCGTGGTGGCGGCGACGAACGGGGCGGAGGCGGTCGACCTCGCCTCCAGCGAGCACCCCGACGCCGTGATCCTCGATTTCCTCATGCCCAAGCTCTCCGGGCTCGACGCGCTCAAGGCGATGCGGGAGCGCGGGCTCCTCATGCCGGCGGTCCTCCTCACCGCCATCAGCGACTCCTCCATGCGCGAGCTGGAGGGGTTCGAGGCGCCCGAGGCCATCCTGGAGAAGCCGTTCAAGCGCCGCACCATCGAGAAGGCGCTGGCGCGGGCCACGCGCACCGGATGAGGCTGTTCCGCTCCATCCTCGCGCTCATGCTGCTCTCCAGCGCCGTGCCCTGCGCGGTGCTGGCCTGGCTGCTCCTGCGGCAGTCGGCCGCCGTCGTCGACCGCGCCTCGGCGCTCGGCGCGCTGGGCGCCGCCCTGGCGCTGGCGGTGGCGCTCTCTGCCTGGTTCGCGCGGCGCCTGGCCCGCCCCGTCTCGGAGTGCGTGCGCGGTGCGCTCGACATCGCCCGCGGCCGCTTCGGCGCGGAGGTGCCGGTCACGGTCAAGAACGAGATCGGCGAGCTGGCGTACACCTTCAACCACATGTCGCGGGAGCTCAAGGCGTACGACGGCGAGAACCGCCGCCTCATCGCGGCGCTGGAGGCCGGCTACCTGGCGACGCTCCGCAGCCTGGCCTCCGCCATCGACGCCAAGGACCCGTCCACGCGCGGCCACTCCCAGCGCGTGGCGGAGCTGGCGGTGGAGGTGGGGCGGGAGCTGGGGCTCGGCGAGGCCGAGCTGAAGGTGGTCGCCTACGGCGGCGTCCTCCACGACGTCGGCAAGATCGGCATCGCCGAGGCCATCCTGCACAAGGCGGCGGCGCTCGCCGACCACGAGATCGCGCAGATGCGGGCGCATCCGGCCATCGGCGCCGAGATCCTGCGCGGCGTGGAGTTCCTGGCGGCGGCGCTGCCCGCGGTCCGCAGCCACCACGAGCGCTGGGACGGGACCGGCTACCCCGACCGGCTGGCGGGCGAGGCCATCCCGCTGCTGGCGCGCATCGTGAACGCGGCCGACACCTACGACGCCTGCACCTCGCTCCGGCCCTACCAGGAGACGATGTCGCTGGAGGAGGCGGTCGCCGTCCTGGAGCGGCTGCGCGGCAGCCAGATCGATCCGGCCGTGTGCGATGCGCTCGTACGCGTGGTGCGGCGCCGGGGAGAGGGCGCCGGACGCGTCGCGGAGTTTGCCACGCGCATTGCCGGGCTCTAGGCTCGCCGCCATGCGCAGATCGACCCTGCTCGCGGCCGCCCTGGCGCTGGCCACCCCCGCCGCGGCGCTCGCCGACGATCCCGCGAAGCGCGGCTTCGACGTCGACCCGTCGCGCCCCGCCGCGCTCGCCGGCGGCGGGTTCGGCGTGGAGACGGCCGCGCCGCAGGGCGCGGGCACGCGCCGCCTCGAGCTGCTCCTCGACTACGCGAACACGCTCCTCACCGGCGACGCCGGGGGCGGGCAGCGGGCCGACCTCGTTCACGACCGGTGGACGCTGCACCTCCTCGGGAGCTGGTCGTTCGGGCCGGTGGAGGTCGGCGCGCACCTGCCGGTCGCCGTGCACCAGCGGACCGACCTCTCCGCGCTCACCGACCGCGGCGTGACCGGCCCGCTGGTTGCTCCCATCGACTCGGGGTGGGGCCTCGGTGACGCGCGGCTCCTGGCGAAGGTACCGCTGCCCTGGCACCCGGGCGCGCTCGACCTCGCCGCCATCGCGGACCTGCGGCTGCCCACCGGCGACGGCCAGGACTTCCTCTCGGACGGGACCGCGTTCGCGCCGCAGCTCGCCGTCGGCCGGCAGGTCGGGCCCGTCCGCCTCGACGGGACCGTCGGCTGGCTCTTCCGCCAGGAAGGGCAGTACCTGCAGCTCGTCGTCCCGCAGGGCCTGCTCTACGGCGCGGCGGCCCAGGTGCCGCTGCCGCCGGTGAGCAAGATCCGCGCGTGGAGGGCCATCCTCGACGTGGCCGGTGGCTGGCCGCACGGCGACGTGTCGACCGATCGCTTCCGGGCGCCGCTCTCGGTGCGCGCCGGCGTCCGCGCGCGCGTCTGGCGCGACCTCGCCGTCGACGTGGGCGCCGGCTCGGGCTTCGCGTTCGGGAACTCCGGCTTCGGCAGGGAGCTGTACCGGATCTTCTTCGGCCTGCGCTGGGAGCGGCTGGTGTCCGCGGCGCCTGGGCGCGCGCCGGAGGGCGATCGCGACGGCGACGGCGTGCCCGACGCGCAGGACCGCTGCCCGGATCAGCCGGGGCCGGCCGAGCTCGAGGGGTGCCCGGATCGCGACGGCGACGGCGTCCCGGACATCGACGACAAGTGCCCGGACGTGCCCGGTCCCGCCCAGAACGACGGCTGCCCGCCGCCGCCGGACGAGCCGCTGGTCGAGGTGGAGACGGACCGGCTCTCGCTCAAGGACGCCATCACCTTCGACACCGGCCGCGACACGCTGCGCCCGGAGTCGGCGCACATCCTCGACGAGGTGGCGCGCGTCCTCCTCCAGCACCAGGAGCTGACGCGCATCCGGGTGGAAGGTCACACCGACAACGTGGGCGGGAAGGCCTACAACCAGGACCTCTCGCAGCGCCGGGCGCGGGCCGTGGTGCGCGCCCTCGTCCAGCGCGGCGTGGCCGCCGGGCGCCTCGACGGGCAGGGGTACGGCTTCGACCGGCCCATCGCCTCCAACGCCACCGCGGCCGGGCGCGCCAAGAACCGGCGCGTCGAGTTCACGATCGTGGGCGAGCGCGGGGGGCCCTCCCGGTGATCCGGGCCGCCGTCTTCGACCTCGACGGCACGCTCGTCGACTCCAAGCTCGACCTGTGCCTGGCGGTGAACCACGCGCTGCGCCGGGTCGGGCTCCCGGAGCGCACGATGGAGGAGGTGGCGGGCTTCGTCGGCGAGGGGGCGCAGAAGCTGGTGGAGCGCGCGGTCGCGCCCCGCCTCGACCTCGCCCGCGCCGCGCTCGACGCCTGGTGGGAGCACTACGAGGCGCACCTCCTCGACCACACCGTCCTGTTTCCGGGCCTGGCGGAGCTCCTCGAGCGCGCGCCGTTCGCGCTCGCCGTGCACACGAACAAGCCGGGCCGGCTCGCCCGCCGCATCCTGGACGGGCTGGGCGTGGCGCAGCGCTTCGGAGACGTCGTCGGCGGCGACGAGGCGCCCCGCAAGCCCGACCCCGCCGGCACCCGCGGAATTCTGGAGGCGCTCGGGGTGGCGCCGGAGGAGGCGGTCCTGGTCGGCGACAGCCTCGTCGACCTGGAGACCGCGCGCGCCGTGCCGCTCCGCTTCGTGCCCGTCGCCTGGGGGCTCGTCGACGCAGAGCGCCTCGTCGCCGCCGGATCTCCGGTTCCCGCGCGCGACGCCGGGGAGCTGGCGCGCGCGCTCGGGATGGGCGGGAGCCCGACGCTCCTCAGTCGATGAGGCCCTCCTCGCGGGCGGCCTTCCCCAGCTTCTCCTTGAGCCGCTCGAAGCGCTTGCGCAGCGCCGCCTCGCTCGCCGGCGCCTGACCCTCTCCGGCCAGCACGTCCGCCACGTCGCGCCACGAGAGCGCGCGGTCCACCCGCAGGATGAGGAGCGTCTGCTCCTCGGGCGTGAGCGCGTCGCGCAGCTGCGCCATCCGGTCCCGGCGCCAGGCGTCGCCGAGCAGCGTGGAGCGCACCTCGTCGGCGAGGCGCGAGGCCTCGCTCGTGTCGAGGCGCCGCCCCCGCCGCCGGTACGGGTCGCGCGTGAAACGGACGCAGGCGTGCCACGCGATGCGGTAGGCCCAGCCGCGCAGCGTCGCCTCGCCGCGGAAGCCGGAGAGCCCCTTCCACAGGTCCTCGGCGAACTGCGAGAACACCTCGGCGGCGTCCGCGTCGTTGCGCAGCACCGAGGCCAGGTAGCTCAGCACCTCGGGCCCGAGCGTGCGGATCGCCTCGCCGGCGGCGTCGCCGTGCCGCCCCTCGGCGAGCAACTCCTTCACGCGGAGGTCGAGCGACATCCCTCCATCTCCTAGCACGCCCACGGACGCCGGCGGAGCGGCGCGCGACGACCGCTCAACCTCCGCGCAGGAAGCCTCGCTGCAGGAGGCGCGCCAGCCGCTCCGCCGCGGGGAGGTCCGCCAGCGGCGTCGCGTCGAGGACGGCGTCGCGCTGGCCGAGCCGCATGGCCAGGGCGAGGAGCGCCCGGTCCTCCTCCTCCAGGTCGGGCGGCGGGGGACCGGCGGGCACGAGCCGCGCCGGGATCATGGTGCGCAGCCGCTTCAGCTCGTCGATCTGGCGCATGCCCTCCATGAGCAGCGCCTCGAGCGACGCGCCGAGCGTGGCCGTCCCCTCGCTGCTCGGCGGCAGCGCCGCCGGCCGCAGCTCGAAGTGGCCACCGGTCCAGGAGAGGAGGCGGTAGAAGCTCTTCTCGGCGCCGTGCTCGGTCCGGCCGTCGATGACGCAGCTCGTGACGCGGCCGCGCTCCAGGCTGATCTCGGCGGCGCGGCCCTGCGCCTGGATGGCGAGGACGCCCGACTTGCGCGAGGTGGCGAAGAGCTGGAGCAGGTCGGGCAGCGGCACCTCCTCCAGCCGCCCTTGCATGGCGGTGGCGCTGCGCGTGGAGGCGGTCGGGGCCGGCGGCTCGGCCGCCGCCTGGTCGCGCGGGACGACGCGCATGAGGCAACCGCCCACCAGGATGCGGTCGCCCTCGCTCACGACCGCGCGCGTGATGCGCGCGCCGTTGAGCCAGGTGCCGTTGGTCGAGCCGAGGTCCTCCACGATCAGCTCGTCACCCTCGAAGGAGAGGCGGGCGTGGCGCCGGGAGACGAGCTCCTCGTCGAGCTGCAGCTCGACGCCGGGCTGGCGCCCGAGGACGACGGGCCGCGCAGGGTCGAGCGGGACGAGCGCGCCGGGGTTGCGGCCGGCCAGGAAGCGGAGGGCGAGCGGTCGGCGAGCCATCGGTCAGCGGCCGCCCCCGCCGGCGGCGGAGGGCTCGGCGTTCGCGAGCTTCAGGTACATCTCCGCGCTGCGGTTGCCGGGCGCCATCTCCAGCACCGCCTCCCAGTGCCTCACCGCCTCGTCCCGGCGGCCGGCGGCCTGCAGCACCAGGCCGAGCGCGAGCCGCGCCGGGACGTAGCCCGGGTTCTGCCGCACGATCTCCTCGTACTCGCGGATGGCGAGGTCGCGCTCGCCCGCGTCGCGGTGCGACGCGGCCAGCTTGGCCCGGATGTCGACGAAGGTCGGGCACAGCTCCAGCGCCCGCTGGTACTCGCGCACCGCCTCCGCGTACATCCCCGAGGAGAGCCAGACGTCGCCGATGTCCGCGTACAGGTTGGCGAGCTTGCCCTGCACGAAGGAATCGAGGTGGCCGGGCGCCGCGCCGGACCGCGTCAGCGCCTGCCGGTAGGTGTCTCGCGCCGCCTGGTACTTGCCCGTG
Organism: Anaeromyxobacteraceae bacterium; assembly: GCA_035719345.1. Lineage (GTDB taxonomy): Bacteria > Myxococcota > Myxococcia > Myxococcales > Anaeromyxobacteraceae > Anaeromyxobacter_A. The sequence continues at coordinate 1,155 of DASTGH010000184.1, read as the reverse complement.
TCGTTGTAGATGACGGCGAGGTTGAGCGCGGCGTCCGTGTACCCGGGGTTCAGGCGGAGCGCCGCCTCGAACGAGCGCTGCGCCTTCTGGTACTGGCCCTGGTCGTGGTAGATGACGCCCAGCATGTTGTAGACGTCGGCGAACGACTGGTTGCGCTCGACGACCTGCGACAGGTAGCCCTCCGCCCGCGCGTACTCCTTCTTCAGGTAGTACGCCTTCCCCAGCGTGAGGGCCTGCTTCAGGCTGTCGTCCAGCTCGGTCATGGCGGGCGGAGTCTACCCCAGGTGGGATCGACGGGCACGTGACGCGACCACGGCACTGCGGCGCGTCCCACATCGGAGGTCACGAGGCTACAGACTCCAACGAGGCTACAGGCTACGGGCTACGGGCTACAGGGACGCGCGCAGCCTGAAGCCTGAAACCCGAAGCCCGAAGCCCGAAGCCTGGTAGTCCTCAAAGGCCGCTCACGAAGAGCCAGCGCTCCCCCTCCCTCGCCAGCCGGTAGACGTGGCGCTCGCGGCGAAGCGCGTCCGCGGGGCCGGCGAGCTCGAGGTCCTCGCCCACCTCGGCGGCGTCGCGCTCGATGCGCACCTGCCAGCCGAGGACGCGGGCGCGCGGCGCCGCGGGCCCGAGCGCGCCGGTCACGCGCGCCAGCGCGGCGGCGCGGTCCTCGCCGCCGTCGCGGTAGCCGGGCGCGAGGAGCCGGCCGTAGGCCTCGGCGTCCCGGGTCTGCCAGGCGTCGTGCCGCCGGAAGAGGGTGGTGAGCACGCCGCGCAGCCGGTCGAACTGATCCCCCTCACCGCACCAGAGCGCGATGGCGCAGCGCCTCATGTGGAAGCGCTCCCGACCGAGGTAGGAGAGCGCGGCGGCCTGGTCGCGCCAGGCGGCGCGCCCCTCCGCCGAGAGCATCGCCACCACCGTGGCGCGATCGCCGCGCACGTCCGGCGCGACGTCGTCGAACTTCACCGGCGAGAGCTCGACCGTGCCCCCGGACCGGAAACCGTAGACGTCGTCGAGCTGGGCGCGCGTCTGGGCGGCCAGCGCCCGGCGCAGCTGCGTCTCCGGGCTCTCCAGGGAGCCGCCCAGCGAGGCGAGGTGCGGCCAGGCCAGCCAGGCGGCCAGCCCGGCCGCGGCGGCCAGCGCCGCCGGCACGAG
>DASTGH010000183.1:0-2132 GCA_035719345.1 Anaeromyxobacteraceae bacterium | reverse complement strand
GCGCGGCGGTAGGTCACCCCGCCGCCGCCACCTCGACGCCGATCGGGCACGAGACACCGGTCCCGCCGAGCCCGCAGTAGCCGTCCGGGTTCTTCTCCAGGTACTGCTGGTGGTAGTCCCCCGCCCAGTAGAACTCGGGCGCGTCCCGGATCTCGGTGGTGACCGGCCCGAAGCCGGCGCTCCGCAGGCGCTCGCCGTACGCGGCGCGCGACGCCTCGGCGGCTCGCCGCTGCGCCTCACCGTACGTGTAGATGGCCGAGCGGTACTGCGTCCCGACGTCGTTCCCCTGGCGCATGCCCTGCGTCGGATCGTGCGACTCCCAGAAGAGCTTGAGCAGGTCCTCGTACCGCACGCGCGTCGGCTCGTGGACGACCAGCACCACCTCGGCGTGGCCGGTGCGCCCGGTGCAGACCTCGCGGTACGTGGGGTTCGGGGTGAACCCGCCGGCGTAGCCGACCGCGGTCGTCCAGACGCCGGGCACCTGCCAGAACTTCCGCTCCGCGCCCCAGAAGCAGCCGAGGCCGAAGACGGCTCGCTCGAGGCCATCCGGGAACGGCGGCGCAATGGGGTGGCCGAGCACGGCGTGGCGCTCCGGGACGGGCATCCGCTCGGCGCGCCCGGGCAGCGCCTCGGCGGCGGTGGGGAGCTCGAGCTTCTTTCCAGGCACGGGTCGCCTCCTCGTCGCGGGACGGGAGACTTAAGCGAGAGGGCGCGACCCGGCAGCGCACGCCCGAACCCGGGGCCGGGGACACCCGGGTCGGTCGGACCGGGCCGCCGGGCGCCCGCGGGCGCCGCCGCCCGGGCGCGGGCCGGGCACCCAAGCGCCCGAAAATACAAAGAGCGACCGGGTAACTCCCGTTACCCTGGCCGCTCTCCGGTGCGCGGCCTCTGGGGCCGTGCATACCGATAAGCTATTCACCTAACACGAAGCGCGCCAGTTCCCGGCTGTCGCTCGACCGGGTGATGCCCCAACGCGGCCAGCCGGCGCCTCTCACTCGAGATCGGTCTGCTTCCAGGCGCCGTTCGGCTGGAGCACGGCCCCCCACACCTTGTGCGAGGCCTGGTGATCCGCGCTCGAGAAGCCGAGCGGAACGCCGATGCCGATGTCGAGCCCGTGGACGCTCTCCAGCGCCGCCACGAGCTTCTCCGGATCGGCGTCGGGCCCGGTCTTCTTGAGCGCCTCGACGAGCAGCGTGCCCACCACCCAGCCCTCGAGCGAGATCGGGCCGGGCGCCTCGCCCAGCGCGTGCTTCTCGAGCAGGGCGCGATAGCGCATGACCGCCGAGGCGCGGCTCGACGCCAGCGGCACGACCTGGGTCACGACCACGTTCTCGGCGAGCTTCACCTTGGCCGCGACCAGCTCCTCGCCCAGGGCCCCGGCGTCCACGGCCGACGCCCCGGTGAAGATCACGCCCGGCGACTGCGCCGAGAGCTTCTCGATGAGCCGGGCGGCGGGGCGGTGCGTCGCGACCATGACGACCGCCTTCACGCCCGCGCCGGCGCGGGCGAGCTTGTCCACCGCCCCGCTCACGTCGGCGGTGTTGTGCTTGTAGCCGACGCGCAGGGCGGCCGACGGATCGCGGCCGTAGGTCTGGAGCGCCTTGGCCGCACCCACCCAGCCGGCCTGTCCGAACTCGTCGTCCTGCAGGAAGAAGGCGATCTCGCCGGGCTCGACCCGGCGCACCTCGACGAGGTAATGCACCGCCGCCGCCGTCTCCTCGGCCAGGCCGGGGCGGAACGCGAAGACGTAGCGCTCGGGCGCCTCCCGGGGGAGGGCCGCCGCGCCGCCCAGCGCGCCCAGGATCGGCACCTTGTGCTCGGTCGCGACCGCCGCAGCGCTGGCGCCGGCGCTCGTGCCGGCGTTGCCGACGAGCGCGAGCACCTTCCGCTTCTCGATGAGGTCCCTGCTCACCTCGGCCGTCTTGGCGGCGTCGTTGCCGTCGTCGAGCGCGACCAGGTTGAGGCGCTTGCCCTGGATGCCACCCGCCTCGTTCGCCTCCGCGAACGCCAGCTCGATGCCGATCTTCATCCCGCGTCCGAGCTCCTTGTCGGAGCCGGAGAGCGGCGAGGCCATGCCGAAGGCGAGCGCGGGCGGCGCGGGCGCCGCCGGGCTCGCCGCCGGCGCCGCGGCC
>DASTGH010000182.1:0-9334 GCA_035719345.1 Anaeromyxobacteraceae bacterium | reverse complement strand
ACGGTCGGGGAACGATCACAACCAGGAGCCCAGGTCGCGCCGCGCGCGCTCCACGTGCGCGCCCTTGCGCGCCGCCTTGCCGCGGTGGCGGCCCTCGAGCGGCGGGAAGAGCGCGAAGACGACGTTCGAGGGCTGGTACTCGGCGCCCGGCGGGTGGGCGGCGCCGGTCACGTGCCGGTGCAGCGCCCCGAGCGCGGTGACCGGCGGCGGCGGACGGAAGGGCCGGCCGGCGAGCCGGTCGAGCACGGCGCGCGCGGCGAGCAGGCCGCACGCGGTCGACTCGACGTAGCCCTCGACGCCGGTGATCTGCCCGGCGAAGAAGAGGTGCGTCCGCTCGCGGTGGGAGAGGTCCGGCGCGAGCACGCGCGGCGCCTCGATGAAGGTGTTGCGGTGGATCTGGCCGAGGCGGACGAACTCGGCGCGGGAGAGGCCCGGCACGCGCTCGCGGAAGATGCGCTTCTGCTCGCCCCAGGTGAGGCGCGTCTGGAACCCGACCATGTTGTAGGCCGTGCCGGCCTCGTCCTCGCGGCGGAGCTGGACGACGGCGAAGGGCCGCTTCCCCGTGCGCGGGTCCTCGAGCCCGACCGGCTTCATGGGCCCGAAGGCGAGGACGTCGGGCCCGCGCTCGGCCATGACCTCGACGGGGAGGCATCCCTCGAAGTAGCGCGCCTCCTCGAACGCGTGCGGCGCGACCTTCTCGCCGGCGAGGAGCGCGGCGACGAAGGCCCGGTACTGCGGCTCGTCGAAGGGGAGGTTCAGGTAGTCGTCGCCCCCGCCCTTGCCGTAGCGGGAGCGGGCGTAGGCGACGTCCATGTCGATGGAGTCCGCGGCCACGATGGGCGCGATGGCGTCGTAGAAGTGGAGCCTCCCGCCGCACAGGCGGGAGATGCCCTCCGCCAGGGCGTCGCCGGTGAGGGGGCCGGTCGCGACGACCGCGGGCGCGGGGCCGTCCGGGAGGGCCGTCACCTCCTCGCGCACCAGCGCGACGCGCGGGTGCCCGGAGAGGCGCGCGGTGACGAGCGCGCTGAACCGCTCGCGGTCGACCGCCAGCGCGTCGCCCGCGGGCACGCGGGTGGCGTCGGCGGCCTCGAGGACGAGGCTCCCGGCGCGCCGCAGCTCCTCGTGGAGGAGCCCGACCGCGTTCTCCGGGTTGTCGCTGCGGAGGGAGTTCGAGCAGACGAGCTCGGCGAGCCCGTCGAGCTTGTGCGCCGGCGAGCGGCGCCCGGGCTTCATCTCGTGGAGCCGCACCGCGACCCCGGCGCGCGCCAGCTGCCAGGCCGCCTCGCTGCCGGCGAGCCCGCCGCCGATGATGGTCACCGCCCGCTCGTCCATGCCCATGCCCGTCCGCCCGCCCCCCGTGCGCCAGGGGAGCACCCGATCCTCCGAGGGTTGCCGCGCCGTGCCCAGGGTGCCCAGGTTGAACGTCGAGCGCGCGCGGGACCCGGGGGGTGGCGTGCCGTTGGAGGGGGCCCCGGGCGCGCCCATCTTTGTCGGACGACGGAAAGGATTGCAACGTGCGTGCGAACGAGCTGACCGCGGTCCGCGAGGAGCTGCAGAGGCGCCGCAGGACGCTGCTGGAGACGGCGCGGCGCTCGCAGGAGGAGCTCGAGGCGCTGCGCGGCGCCGAGCGCGATCCGGAGTTCGAGGAGGGCGCCCAGCGCGAGCACGAGCAGTACACGCTCTCGCTGCTCGGTGACAACCAGCGGCGCCAGGTCTCGATGATCGACGCCGCCCTCGCGCGCGTCGAATCCGGCGCCTACGGCATCTGCGCCGACTGCGGGACGGACATCGACCGCAAGCGGCTGCACGTGCTCCCCTTCGCGCTGCTCTGCGCCGACTGCGCGTCGCGCCGGGAGCGCGGGACGATGGCGGAGATCGAGGGGCCGAGCCTGTAGCGCCCGCGCTTCACTCCGCCTTCATCACCATGAGCTTGTACTCGCCGAGCTCGGCCTGGCCGGCGGTGTAGAGCACGTCCATCACCGTCCGGTAGGGGATGCGGCGGTCGGCGATGACGTTGACGCGGCCGGAGAAGGGCGCGGTCGGGTTGTACCGCGCGATGTACTTCTGCTTCTCGACCTCCCTGCGGAGCGCCTCGTGCAGCGCGCCCACGTAGAAGGAGTCGGCCTTGCCACTCTCCTTGGCGGAGGCCGGGATGAGGCCGCCCTCGACCGGCACCGCCGGATGGTCGTTCACCGCCACCTCGCGCAGCGAGATGGTGACGTTGACGTTGTCCTGCGGCTGCACCTGCGCCGTCGACTGCGGGATGTGGAGCTGGTCGGAGAGGTTCAGGTTGAGCGACGACGCCGAGTACGACTTGAGGAGGAAGACCAGGATGATGGTCATCATGTCCATCATCGCCGTGATGTTGAGCTCGGAGATCTCCTCGGCGCGGGCGCGCGCCTTGCGCCGGGCGCGGCGGAAGTCGCGCTCGTGCTTGAGGCGCGCCAGGACCTTCGGGTCGGCGGCGGGCGGAGGGGTCCCGGGAGGCGCGGCCACGGTCATCCCATCACCGAGAGCGAGACGTCGAAGAAGAGCGGCCGCCGCTCCACCGACCCGTCCGCGCCCTTCACCCGCGCCTCGCGCACGGCGTCCATCGCCTGGATGAGCGTCTCGTACGAGACGTCGCCGTCGGCCGAGAAGATGACGTTCGTCTCCTTCGGGTAGCGCTCCTTCACCCGCTGCATCTGCGCGGTGAGCGCCTCGAAGTCGTACTTGCCGTCGGAGCGGAGCGGCACGGTCGGTGGCCGGGCGGCGTCGACCGAGGGCGCGTCCGCGCCGAGGACCCCGCCCGCGCCGGCGACGTAGAAGCCCTTCTTCGAGATGGCGACGGTGAGGAGCAGCCTCGGCCCCTCCGCCGGCGCCGCCGCCTGCGCCTGCGCGGCGTCCCCGCCGATCTTCGGCGCCGACACGTTCACGACGCCGAGCGTGAGCAGCCCGGTCATCGAGAGCAGCATGAACATGACGAGGTTCGTGACGATGTCGAGGTACGGGACGATGTTGAGCTCGCCCACGTGCTCCTCGTCGCGGACCCTCCGGCGCATCGGCTCCCCGGGGCGCTACGCGGACCGCGCCGCGTCGAGCGGGTTCGTCTCCCCCGCCGCCCGCCGCGCCAGGAGGTTCTCGAGCTTGAGCGCGAAGAACTCGACCTCCTCGATCATCGCCTTCGACTTCGAGGTGAGGAGGAGGTGGGCCACGATGCAGGTCACGGCGATGCCGAGCCCGAACGCGGTGTTGTTCATCGCCTCCGAGATGCCGCGGGAGAGCATGAGCTGCTTCATCTCGGGGCTGGCCGCCCCCAGCGACTTGAAGGTGCCGATGAGGCCGGTGATGGTGCCGATGAGGCCGAGCAGCGTCGCCACGTTGGCGAGCGACCAGAGCGAGGCAATGCGCTTCGAGACGAGCGGCGTCACCTCCAGCACCGCCTCCTCCAGCGCCCGCGACACCTCCGCCTCGCCGCGGTTGGCGCGGGTGAGGCCGGCCAGCACCACGCGCGAGAGCGCCGCCTTCGGGGCCGCGCCGCACAGCTTGATGGCGCGGTCGAGGTGACCGGTCATGACGAGCTTCTGCACCTGGTCCATGAACGGACCCGCGTTCACGTTGAGGCGGAAGGCGAGCGCGAGCACGCGCTCGACGATGATCGCGACCGCCACCGCCGAGGCGATGAGGTTCACGAACATGAACGGGCCGCCCTCCCGGAAGAACTCGGCGAGGTGCTGGATCATCGGGGTCCTACCTCCGCGGGCGGGCGCTTACACACATCGGAAATCCGGAGGTTTTTCGTAGCAGGCCCCAGGAATGGGTGTCAACCCGCCGAGGGACGACGCCGGCGGTTCCACCCGTCACGGCGCCGGGCGCGCGCCGGTGGCGAGCACGCCGAAGCCGGCGAGCGCGGGGCGGACGCCGACGTCGCCGAAGCCGGCGGCCTCGAGCAGCGTCGCGAGCGCATCCTCCGTGAAGCGGCGGTGCAGCCGGGACATGGAGCGCCACAGGAGCATCGAGGCCGCACCGCGCGCGCCGCAGGAGAGCGCGCCGCGGACGTCGAGCGGGCCTTCGCGCGGCTCGAGCAGGGCGAGCCGGCCGCCGGGCCGGAGCGCCCGCCTCGCCTCGGCGAGCGCGGCGAGCGGATCGGGGACGAGGTAGAGGTAGCTGTGCGCGGTCACGCCGTCGAAGGCGCCCTCGCGCACCGGCAGGGCGAGACCGTCGGCGCGCACCGGCCGGAGCGCGGCCCCGGCGGCCGCCGCGGCGCGCGCCGCCCGCGAGACCATCGCCGCCGAGAGGTCCACGCCGACGTGGCGCCGCGAGGGATCGGCGCGCGCCATCTCCAGCGCGCCGTCGCCCGGCCCCATGCCCAGGTCGAGCACGAGCGGCCCGGGGACGAGCGCGCCCAGCTCGCGGCAGGAGCGGCGCCAGGCCTCGTGGGCGGTGAGGACGCGGTACAGCGGGGCGAGCCGCCCGAACGCGAAGCCGGCGTACATCCTGCCCGCCTGGCGCCGGAAGCTCGCCGGGACCAGGGCGTTCATGTCGCACGGGGGCTGCGCCCCCGCCCCGCCCCGCTTCGCGGGGCCCCACCCCGTTCGCGACCGTCAGGCGTCGATCTCCTCCGGTACGGCCGGTGCGTCGCCGCCGGCGCCGCCCGCCGCGGGCGCGCCCTCCGCCTGGCGGCGGTAGTCGCACTCCTTGTTGGGGCAGGCGATGAACGGGCCCGTCTTCTTCGAGAACTTCTCCAGCAGGTAGGTCGAGCCGCAGGTCGGGCAGGCCTCGTTGCGCGGCCGGTCCCACGACACGAAGTCGCAGTTCGGGTAGCTGGAGCAGCCGTAGAACGTCTTGCCCCGCTTCGAGCGCCGCTCGCTGATGTAGCCGCCGCAGCCCTTGGGGCAGGTGACGCCGATCGAGATCGGCTTCGAGTTCTTGCACTCCGGGTACTTGGAGCAGGCGAGGAAGCGGCCGAAGCGACCGCGCTTCACGACCATGGGCGACCCGCACTTGTCGCACACCTCGTCGGTCGTGATCTCCTCCTCCTTCACCGGCTGGATGGAGCCGTCCTCGCCCCGCTTGAAGTTCATGGTGTTGCGGCACTCGGGGTAGCCGGGGCAGGCGAGGAACTCGCCCATGCGACCCCACTTGATGACCATCGTCTTGCCGCACTTGTCGCAGGTGATGTCGGTGGCGATCTCCTGCCGCTTCACGTCGCGCATGGTGACCTCGGCCTTGGCGAGGTCCTCCTTGAACGCGGCGTAGAAGTCGCCCAGCACCGCCTGCCAGTGGGCGTTGCCCTCCTCGATCTCGTCGAGCTTCTCCTCCATCCCTGCGGTGAAGGCGATGTCCATCTCGCGCGGGAAGGCGCGCACCAGCTCGTCGGTGACGAGGGTGCCGAGCTCGGTGGGCTTGAAGTTCCGCTCCACCTTCTCGACGTAGGTCTTCTCCTGGATGGTGGAGAGGATGGCGGCGTAGGTGGAGGGCCGGCCGATGCCGCGCTCCTCCAGCTCCTTGATGAGCGACGACTCGTTGAAGCGGGGCGGCGGCTGGGTGAAGTGCTGCTCGGGGTCGAGCTTCAGCACCTCGAGCGCCATCCCGGCCTCGAGGGGCGGGAGGAGCCGCTCCTGGTTCTTCTTCTCCTCGCCGTCGGCCTCGGCGCTCGCCTCCGGCTGCGCGCCCGCCTCGTCCTCCGGCCGCTGCGCGCCGTAGACGGCGAGGTAGCCCGGGAACTTGAGGACGGAGCCGGTGGCGCGGAAGGTGGCGCGGCCGGCGGCGACGTCGGCGGTGGTCTGGTCGTAGACCGCCGGGACCATCTGGCAGGCGACGAAGCGGTTCCAGACGAGCTGGTAGAGCCGGAACATGTCCCGCTCGCCCATCTGCTCGAAGTAGGGCTCGACGCGCTCCGGCGTCCACTCGAGCGAGGTGGGGCGCACCGCCTCGTGCGCCTCCTGCGCCGCCTTCTGCTTCGTCTTGTAGAAGTTCGGCCCCTCCGGCAGGTGGTCCTTGCCGAAGGTCTTCTCGATGTGCTCGCGGACGGCGGTGAGCGCCTCGCCGGAGAGCCGGACGGAGTCCGTGCGCATGTAGGTGATGAGGCCGACCGCGCCCTCCTCGCCCAGCTCCACGCCCTCGTAGAGCCGCTGCGCCAGCGTCATCGTCTTCTTGGCCGTGAAGCCGAGCCGGTTGGCCGCCTCCTGCTGCAGCTTGGCGGTGGTGAACGGCGGCGGCGGGTTGCGGCGCCGCTCCTTGCGCTCCACGGCCGCGACCGAGAAGGGCTTGCCGGCGAGCTCGTCGACGAGCGCGCGCGTCGTCTCGCCGTCCTTCAGGTCCGCCTTCTGGCCGTCGAGCTTGACGAGCCTGGCGCGGAAGTCGGGCGGCACCTGGGCGCGCAGGTCCGCCTCGAGCGACCAGTACTCCTCGGGCTTGAACGCCTGGATCTCGCGCTCGCGCTCCACCACCAGCCGGACCGCCACCGACTGCACGCGCCCGGCGGAGAGACCGCGCCGCACCTTGCGCCAGAGGATGGGGCTGATCTCGTACCCGACCAGCCGGTCGAGGATGCGCCGCGCCTGCTGCGAGTCGAACCGGTTGCGGTCGAGGTCGATCGGCTCCTGGATCGCCTTCTGGATCGCGTTCTTCGTGATCTCGTTGAAGAGCACGCGGCGGACCTTGCCGTCGTGACCCTCGGAGACGCCCAGCTCCTCGGCGATGTGCCAGGCGATGGCCTCGCCCTCGCGGTCGGGGTCGGTCGCCAGGAACACCCGGTCCGCCTTCTTGGCGGCGCGCTTGATGTCGGAGAGGACCTTGGCCTTGCCCTTGATGACGTCGTAGGCGGGCGCGAACCCCTTCTCCACGTCCACGCCCATCTTCGACTTGGGCAGGTCCTTCACGTGGCCCACCGACGCCTTCACCTCGAAGGAGCGGCCCAGGTACTTCTTGATGGTCTTCGCCTTGGCCGGCGACTCCACGACGACGAGGCTCGACTCGCGCGCCGCGGCGCTGCGCGCAGCCGTCTTCGCGGGCGCCTTGCGCTTGGGCGCGGCCTTCGCCCCGCCATCGGTGGTGGCGGCCTTGGCCGCCGTCGTCTTCGCCTTCGCTTGGGCCATCGTGCCTTCTTCTTCCTCTATCTAGGTACGGCGCAGAAAGTAGTGACCGGGCCTCTGCTCGCACAGCCCGCGAAGCTCGAGCGTGAGCAGGCCCGCGAGGGCTGCCCCGGCGCCCAGCCCCACGGCCCGGGCGAGGTCGTCGGCGTGGCGCGGGACGCGCGAGAGCGCCCCGAGCAAGGCCGCCTCGTCGCCCTGCACCGCCGGCGACGGCGCCTCCATGCGGAGCGCCAGCTGCCCGGAGAGCCCGATCGCGGCGAGCACGTCCTCGGCGGAGGCCGCCACCCGGGCGCCCTCCCGCAGCAGGGCGAGCGGACCCTGCGACAGCTCCTCGCGCACGTCGCCCGGAACCGCCAGCACGGGCACGCCCTGGCGGCGCGCCCAGGCCGCGGTGATGAGCGCGCCGCTGCGGGCACCCGCGCTCACCACCACCAGCGCCTCCGAGAGCGCGCTCACCAGGCGGTTTCGCCTGGGGAAGGTCCAGGCCGCGCCGCGCTGTCCGTCCTCGTACTCCGAGACGAGCGCGCCGCCCGTCGCCGCGATGCGCTCGAAGAGCGGTCCGTGCCCGACGGGGTAGGCGACGTCGATCCCCGTCCCGAGGACCGCGATCGTCCGCCCTCCCGCGTCGAGCGCCGCGACATGGGCCGCCGCGTCGATCCCCTCCGCGCCCCCCGACACGACGCACACCCCGGCGCGCGCCAGGCCCGCCGCGATCTCGCGCGCCAGGGATGCTCCGTACTCGTCGGGGTGGCGCGAGCCGACGACCGCGACGCGGCGCTCGCCGGGCACGCCGAGGCTGCCGCGGACGCGGAGCTTCTCCGGGGGTTCGGGGATGGTGGAAAGCCGGACCGGCCAGCCGCTCTCCCCGGGCAGGATGGTCCGCGCCGGGTCCATGAGGGGGAGCCCTATACTCGCCGCGTCAGGCGAGGTCAAGCAGCCGCCCGGCGACGCACCGCGAAAAGCGATGGACTTTCGCGGTGTTCCCGGACGGCCTCGCGCGCGCACCCGCGCGCGAGGGCTCGCCGGCCCCGACCGGTCGCCTAGTTCCCGCCGGACCCGGCGGTCGCCGGCGCGGACGCCTTCATGACGACCTTGTCGCCGACGTACAGCTCGCGGAGGCTCTTCACGACGAGGGCGGCGGAGGAGGTCGCCTGCGCGTCGATGACGAGCAGCGAGCCGACGTCCTCGCGCGGCAGGTTCGGGTCGAGGTGGATGTCCCGCATCTCCCGCCCGTAGGGGTCGCCCGAGCGGATGACGCTGAAGACGTTCCCCTCCTCCACGCCGTCCTGCCGGCCCTTGTCGACGAAGACGACGTGGTGCTCACCGATCTCCGAGACGAGGTCCTGCTGCGCCGCGATGATGAACCCGTCGATGCCGCGCGCGTTCGGGCGGCGCTGCACCTGCTTCAGGATCTTCTCGTGCCACGGCGCCACGAGCGTGCCGCGCTCGATCGGGTCGAACGCCTGGGTGATCTGGATGGTGACGGCCTTGTCGTCCGTCGCCACCACGCGCGCCGACCCGATGATCGTCGACTTGTAGCCGAACAGCTCCCCGGTCTTCGGGTGCTTCACCGGGTGGTCGGTCTTGTAGAGGACGTAGGTCTCGCCGGCCTTGACCGTGCCCGCCTTGGCGAACCGGGCGTAGGCGCGATCGTGGATGGTGAGGAAGAGCTTGTCCTCGAACGCGGCGGTGATGCTGCCCGACTGCTCGAGCTCACCGCGGGTGACGAAGCTGTCACGGCGCGCGTTCAGGCCGCGCGGCGCGACGTAGCCGACCTTGTACGGCCCGACCACGGCCACGTCGTCCGCCTCGCCGATCTCCTGCGGCTTCTTCATGTCGGCGCGGCTGAGGTCGTCGAGCTCGCGGGGCGGCTCGAAGTCACCCTCCACCGGAGCCGCCCCCGCCACCGGCCCGAGCGGCTCGACGCGCCCCGGTCCCTCCTCCGCCCCGGGGTAGAAGCGGAGCTGGTTGCCCGGGTAGATGTAGTGCGGGTTCGAGATCTCCGGGTTGTAGGACCAGACCTTCGGCCAGTACCAGGGGTTGTTGAGGAAGCGGCCGGAGAGGTCCCAGAGCGTGTCGCCCGGCTTCACGGTGTACTGCTCGGTGGAGGGCGCGCCGCCGGGCGCGGATGCCGCGGCGGCCGCCTCGCCGGCCCTGGGCGCGGCGGTGCCCTCGAGCGTCTCCGCGGCCCGTGACAGGTCCACGCCCGCCGGCTCGTCGGCCGGCGGCGCCTCGCCCGAGGAGGCGGCGTCGGCGGC
>DASTGH010000181.1:0-19929 GCA_035719345.1 Anaeromyxobacteraceae bacterium | reverse complement strand
GGAGCTTCGCGTAGGTCTCGGGGGCGAAGATGCCGAAGCTGTACCAGAAGTTGTGGACGTCCAGTGCCGACGGGGTGGTGCCGCCCAGGTAGACGGAGGCGGTTGCGATGCCGATCACCGCGGAGATGGCGGCCAGAGCCCAGATCGCCTTGTAGGGGGACATGGTCTTGCCGTGGAGCAGGCCGAAGTGGGAGGGGACCTCCTCGTCGCGGCCCATGGCGTAGGTGACGCGGGCGCCGGTGGAGAGGCAGGAGAGGGTGGTGCCGATGAGCGCGAGGAACACGGTCGCCGCCTGGATCAGCATGAAGGCCTTGCCGGCGGCGGCGCTGCCGAAGAGCCAGGTGCCGACGATGACCATCATGTCGCCGAGCGGGGCGCCCGATCCGGCGGCGTCGGTGAGCGTGTACCCCTGGTTGAGGAAGTAGTTCGCCGCGAAGTACTCGATGGCGTAGCAGACGATGCCCTGGATGCCGAGCGAGAGGAGAACGGCGCGCGGGATGTCGCGCTTCGCGTTCCTGGCCTCCTCGCCCATCGACGTCACCGACTCGAAGCCGACCAGGATGAGGATGGCGATGCACGCCTGGATGACGATGTAGGAGAAGCCGTGCGGCGCGGGCACCGAGGACGCCGTGGGGTGGAACTTGAACTTCTTGACGAGGTCCTTGGGGTGATCGGCGTCGACCGCCTCCATGGGCTCGGCCAGGTCGGCCGCGTAGCTGATGGTGAACGGCACCGGCTTGCCGTCCTTCAGCTCCGGCACCGGATTCCCGTCGGCGTCGATCTTGTTCTGCATGACCGGCTGCCCGGCCGCGTCGAGCTTGGGCTTGCCGTTCTCCAGCACCGGCTCCTGCGCCACCACGTAGTCCACCGGCGTGCCGGCGACGAGCGTCCACGCCTTCGAGCCCTCCGGGTGCGAGACGCGGTAGGAGATGGCGATCACGGAGAAGACGAGCAGCGCCGTGATCTGGATGACGTTGATGGCGAAGTTGACGCCGGTGGTGCCGGTCACGCCGCGGAACGCGATGTAGGCGACGCCGAGCGCGAAGGCGAAGCAGAAGAAGAACATGAAGAGCGGGCTGTTGTAGGTGCCGCTGAACGTGCCCGGGAGGAACTGGTTGAGGAGGTAGCCGGAGAGGATGGCGGTCACGCCCACCATCACGCCCGGGTAGACCCAGTAGTAGAGGTGGCTCGCCCAGCCGGTGACGAACTTGGCGATGCGCGCGAAGCGGTACGCCTTCGTCTTTGCGAGGAAGGCCTGCTCCGCGAAGAAGTAGGAGGACCCGGCGCCCGGGTAGAGCTTCGACAGCTCCGCGTAGGAGATGGCGGTCGCGAAGCAGAGCAGCAGCGCCGCGATGATGCCGAACCACATGGCCTTGCCCGCCATGGGGGCGCCGTAGAGCGCCTGGATCTGGAACGTCAGCCACAGGAACGCGCCGGGCGCGATGAGCGCCATGGCGTTGATGGTCAGGCCGGTGAGCCCCAGCGTCGCGCGCGACGTGGTGCCTCCGGGGGCGGGGTTCTCGGTCATGTCGGTCGCTCTCCTGGCAGTGGAAGCTGCGCTCGCCCGTGATGGCCTGAGCCGCGGCCAACGGTGTGCCCGGGACCGGTGCAGCCGGTGTGCCGGCCGTCCGAAGGCTGGATATCGGCCGGAACGGGCGTCGCCGGGCTCGCCGCGCCCGCTCGGCGGGCATCTCACTGCCCGCTGCGCGGGCGCGTCCCTGGTCGGGCGGGTCGCGAGGCGGTCGCGGGTGATCGGCGATCGGGCAGCGGGCCCGCGCGTCACCGTCGGTGCGTGTACCGGGTCGGGTCCTCGGCCCGTTCCTCTGGCGCGGCATGCCCGGTAGCGCGGCAGCGGCGCGCGGACGCCTTCGTCCCGTGAATGCCGGTGCGGACGAAATCTGAAGCAGCGCATCGGGAACGTCGCTTGCAGCCGGGGGATGGGCGCAATCGCGAAGAGCCGCCTGCCAGGCGGCGATCACATCACAGGCCGCGCGTCGATGGCTCGGCGCGGCGCACGGAGGCGACATGGCAGACCCCACCATCCCGGAGCTGGCGAAGAACCTCGCCGACACCCAGACCGCCCTCAACATCGTGTGGACGATGGTGGCGGGCTTCCTCGTCATGTTCATGCAGGCCGGCTTCGCGCTCGTCGAGACCGGCCTCACCCGCGCCAAGAACGCGGCGCACACGATGGGGATGAACTTCCTCGTCTACTCGATCGGGATCATCGGCTTCTACTTCGTCGGCTTCGGGCTGCAGATGGGCGGGATGGGCCCGATGTCCACCTTCGGCAACGAGGAGATGCTGAAGGCGTCGAGCGAGTTCACGGTGAGCCTCTTCGGGAAGCCGTTCGGCCTGTTCGGCACCTCGGGCTTCATGCTGCCGCTCTCCATGTTCACGCCGGCGGTGGCAGCGATGTTCCTCTTCCAGATGGTGTTCATGGACACGACGGCGACCATCCCCACCGGCGCCGCCGCGGAGCGCTGGAAGTTCAGCTCGTTCGTGCTCTTCAGCTTCGTCATCTCGATGCTCATCTACCCGGTCTACGCGAACTGGGTGTGGGGCGGCGGCTGGCTCTCCCAGCTCGGCGTGAACTTCGGTCTCGGCCACGGGCACGTCGACTTCGCCGGCAGCTCCGTCGTGCACCTGCAGGGCGGGGTCATGGCCCTCGTCCTCGCCAAGATGATCGGCCCGCGCGCCGGGAAGTACGGCGCGGACGGCCGCATCCACCCCATCGCGCCGCACTCCATCCCCCAGGTCATGCTGGGCACCTTCATCCTGGCGTTCGGCTGGTTCGGGTTCAACGCCGGATCGACGCTCGCCGGCATGGATACGCGCCTCGCCGTCGTCGCCACCAACACGATGATCGCGGGCGCCACCGGTGCGTTCGGGGCGTACCTCTACGTGAAGACGAAGTGGGGCAAGGCCGATCCGTCCTGGCTCGCGAACGGCATGCTGGCCGGCCTCGTCGCCATCACCGCCCCGTGCGCCTTCGTGTCGTCGTGGGCGGCGGCGTTCATCGGCGCGGTCGCGGGCGTGCTCGTCGTGGTGGCCGCCGTGTTCATCGACACGAAGCTCAAGATCGACGACCCGGTGGGCGCCTCGGCCGTCCACGGCGTGAACGGCGCCTGGGGCATCATCTCGCTCGGCCTGTTCGCGAACGGCGTCTACGGCCAGGGCCTGAACGGGATCGCCCACGGCGTCACCGGCCTCCTCTACGGCGACAAGGGCCAGTTCATCGCGTCGGTCATCGGCGTCCTCGCCGCCGTCGCCTGGGATGGCACGGTCGCGGCGATCGCCTTCGGCCTCATCGGCAAGCTCGTCGGCAACCGCGTCCCGCTCGAGGACGAGATCAACGGCCTCGACCTCCCGGAGATGGGCGTGCTCGGCTACTCGACCGATGCCGGCCCGCTCCCCGCCGGCAGCGGCATGACCGGCGGCTCGCCGGTGCTCGGCACCGCCGTCTCGAAGCCGTTGCCGTCGCTCTAGCAGCGCGGTCGTGGTGTAGCGCGGGTGAAGCCGCTCGGGGTCCAGGGGCCCCGGGCGGCTTCGTTTTCACTATCCGGTCGAGGTCGGGGTCGGGGACGAGGGTCGGGGACGGGAACGGGAACGGGGAAGGGGTCGGGAATGAGGTCGGGGACGGGGTGCGGGCCCGGATCTTGGAGGTCGGCGGCTGATCCCCCTCGCCCGCGCCAGCGGGAGGGTCGGGGTGAGGGCCAGGGCCAAGGCTCGGGCTCTGGAGCGGGATCTGCGAGCACGCCTCGCGCCGCCTACGGCGTCACTCAGCGTGCAACTGCTCGTCGCCCTTCGCGGCGTGGTCCGACAGGTCGTTCATGGCGCTTCCCCTTGGGTCGGGTGAAAGGGGAAGCGCCATGAACGAAACCACCTCTCTCCCGCACCACAACTTGCTCGCGTACGGCGTCGCCGTGGAGTTGCTCCACGCGGTGAGGGCCTGCAGCATCCGCGACGCCACGCTCCGCGACCAGGCGCTCCGGTCGGCGAAGTCGGCGTGCCTCAACTGCGCGGAGGGCGCGGGTCGCACGTCGCGCGGCGAGAAGGCCCGGGCTTTCTCCGTGGCGCGAGCTGAGGCCGCGGAGGCCGCGGCAGCGGTGGAGATCGCGGCCGCTTGCGGAGACGCCGGCTCCGGGCCGGCCGGCGAGGTCATCCGCCTCGCCAGCCGGCTCAGCAGGATGCTCTACCCGCTCGCGCGGGCGCGATAGCGGTCAACGCATGAGCCCTCGCAGCATCCGCCGCACGCGGAGCGCGAGGGCCATGGCGCGCTCGCCGACGGTTGCGGACAGCACCCCAATCGCGACCGCGAGATCCACGGCTGCCGCGACCTCCTGCACGCTGCCGGCGGCGATGGCGAAGTGCCGCCGCTTCACGCCCGGCGACTCGCTGCCGAGGCCCTCGGCGAGGTTGAGGACGACCGACTTGGATGCGCGAGACGCCTGATCGCGGAGCTCCGCATCCGCCACACGAGCGAGATGAACGAGGGCCGCGAGCTCGCGCGCGGCGACGTACACATCGAGACGCTGAAACGTGAAGCTGGTGAAGGTGTTCTCCGTCATGAGCGCTTCCTCCTGCCCCAAGCCCGAGGAAGCGCTCATGACGGGACCACCGGGGAACGTCGGTCGCCGAATACGCGTGTGCCTCTGATTGCATACGCGAAGGCCACGCTCTGCGTGGCCGAGCGTTGCAACGAGCAGACGGCGTTCGGGGACGGGGACGGGGATTGGGGTCGGGGACGGGGACGGGGTCGGGGTCGGGGTCGGGGTCGGGGACGGGGTCGGGGACGGGGTCGGGGACGGGGTCGGGGACGGTTGACTCTCCGTCACCCATCCAGCTCCGGGTAATGCCTGAAGATCCCCCCCTCGTTGAACGGGATCCTCCTCTCCGACGCGAGATACGCCGCGATCCGCGGGAGTGCCGCGACCCGCTCGTGGAGCGCCACCACGCCAGGGACGCGTCGCTCGACGCGACGCATGGCGCGCGGGAACGCGTAGCGCAGGCCCGCCACGACCTGGAACGCCGACAGGTCGGGATAGGACAGGACGCGGCCCACGAGCCACCGGCCGCGCCCGGCCCGGTTCGCGCCGAGCGCGCGGTCGAGCCACCCGAGGTACAGCGGGATGCGCTCGCGCCGGAAGAAGGCGGCGCGCCGCGCGGCCTCCTCGCGCTGGTCCTCGTAGTAGAGCGAGCCGGAGATGGGGTGGTGGACGTCGTGCGCCTCGGCGACGAGGTCGGCGACGGTGAGCTGGATGGCGTTGGCGCGCGTCCGGCTCGCCTCGTCGCGCGGCACGAGCCCGAGGCGGGGCCCGAGCCAGTGGAGGATGGCCGCCGTCTGGGGGATGACGAACCGGCCGCAGCGGAGCGCCGGCGGACCGAGCGGTGGAAGCGCCGGGCCGCGCGAGCGCTGCAGCGCCAGGACCGCGCGGGAGCCGCCGCCTCGCGACTCGGGCACCTGCGCCAGGTCGAGGTACGGCACGCCCGCGGCCTCGAACGCGAGGCGGACGAACTCGCCGCGGCCCTGCAGGCCCGGCCAGTAGACGAGCTCGTAGCTCGGCGCGCGCGCGGTCCGCTTCACCTGACGTGCTCCGGCGGGATCCTTGCTCGACGCGCCGGCGCGGCGCCTTGGCGCTTTTTGCATCTATCCGGGACCCCTCCTGCGGCGCATGTTGAATCCCGTTACAGGTCGCGACATGACCCCCGCGGCACCGCCTCCCACGCTCGGCCTCCGCCACGTCGCCCTGCGGGTGCGCGACCTCGCGGCCGTGGAGCGGCTCTTCGTGGGGCTGCTCGGGTATCGCGTCGAGTGGCGCCCGGACGCGGAGAACGTCTATCTCATTCGCCGCGGTGACAACGTCGCGGTTCACCAGGTCGCGGACGTCGCCGGGCCGGGCCTCCTCGACCACGTCGGGCTGCTCGTCGAGCGCGCCGACGACGTCGACGCGTGGGCCGACTGGCTCGACGCGCACGGGGCGAAGCTCCTCTCGAGGCCTCGCACGCACCGCGACGGGGCGCGCTCGCTCTACCTGGAGGGGCCGGAGGGCCTCGTGGTCCAGATCATCCACCACCCGCCGGCGCTGAAGGGCTAGCTTCCCCCGCGCATGCCCGAGACCCGGCTCGCCTTCCTCTGGCACATGCACCAGCCGCTCTACCGCGAGCCGGAGAGCGGCGAGTTCCTGCTGCCCTGGGTCCGGCTGCACGCGACGCGTGCCTACTACGACATGGCGTGGATGCTGGAGCGCCACCCGTCCGTGCGCTGCACCGTGAACTTCACGCCGGTGCTCATGGATCAGCTCGACGCCTACGCGCGCGGCGAGGCGCGGGACCGCTTCCTCGACGTCTCGCGCAAGCGGCCGCAGGACCTCCTCCCCGAGGAGCGCCAGGCCATCCTCCGCTCCTTCTTCATGATCGACTGGGAGACGGTGGTGAAGCCCTGGCCGCGCTACTGGGAGTTGCTCCAGAAGCGCGGCCGCGACGTGCGCTACGTGGACCTGGCGCGCGTCGCAGGTGACTTCTCCGACGCCGAGATCCTGGATCTGCAGGTCCTCTTCAACCTGGGGTGGTTCGGCTTCGGCGCGGTGGAGGACGACGACGGGCTGCGGGCGCTCGTGAAGAAGGGCCGCGGCTACTCCGCGGGCGACCTCGACTACGTGCTCGCCGCGCAGCGGCGGATCGTCGCCGAGATCGCGCCACGCTGGCGCGCGCTCGAGGGGCGTGGCCAGGTCGAGCTCTCCACGACGCCGTACTACCACCCCATCCTCCCGCTCGTCTGCGACACGGACGCCGCGCGCCGCGCCATGCCGCAGGTGACGCTCCCCCCGCGCTTCGCCTGGCCGGAGGACGCCCGCTGGCACGTGCGCGAGGCGCTCGCCACGCACGAGCGGCACTTCGGCCGCCGCGCCGCCGGCATGTGGCCCGCCGAGGGCTCGGTCTCGCCCGAGGCGCTCGACGTGCTCGCCTCGGAGGGCGTGCGCTGGGCGGCCACCGACGAGGGCGTCCTCCTGCACTCGCTCGGCGACGAGCTGCCGCGGCTGCGCGCGCTCTACCGGCCCTGGCGCGTCGCCGCCGGCGCGGGCGAGATCGCGATGCTCTTCCGCGACCGCGGCCTCTCGGACCTCATCGGATTCAGCTACGCGCGCACCTCGGCGCCGGACGCCGCCGCCGACTTCACCTCGCACCTCGCCGCCATCGGGGACGCGTGGGAGGACGACGGGCAACGCGGACCGGCGACGGTGGGCGTCTTCCTGGACGGCGAGAACCCGTGGGAGCACTTCCCCAACTCGGGGAAGGACTTCCTCGAGGCCCTCTACCGGCGGCTGGAGTCGGCGCCCGGCCTGTCCACCGCGACCATGACCGAGGCGACCGCCGCGCCGCCCGGGCCGGTGGTGCCGCGCATCCACTCGGGCTCGTGGATCGAGGCCAACTACCGCATCTGGATCGGCCACGAGGAGGACCGGCGCGCCTGGACGGCGCTGGGGCGCGCCCGCGACGCGCTCGCCCGCGTCGAGGCGGCGCCGCCGCCCGGCCTCAAGCCCGAGGCCATCGCCCTCGCCCGGCGACACCTCTACGGCGCGGAGGGGTCCGACTGGTACTGGTGGTACGGCGACGACTTCCACACCGAGCTGGCGGTCGAGTTCGACGGCCTGTTCCGCAGCCTGGTGGTGGAGGCGTGCAAGCTCATCGGCGCGCCGCTCCCCATCGAGGCGCTCGAGCCCATCAAGCGGGTGGGGCCGGCGGCGGGCGGATCGGAGAAGCCGATCCGCGAGCCGACGCAGCTCATCACCCCGTCGATCGACGGCCGGGAGACGACCTACTTCGAGTGGCAGGGCGGCGGGCTCTACCGCCCCGGGCAGGCGCGCGGGTCCATGTTCGGCGGGGCGCAGGCGTTCCAGGCGCTGCGCTACGGGTTCGACCTCGCGAACCTCTACCTGCGCCTCGACCCGGTCGAGGCGCCGCAGCGCTCGGGCGAGCTGTGCAGCGCCGTGCGCGTCGAGGTCGTCGCCGCCGACCTGCAGCTGGAGGTCGACTTCTCCGCCGCCCCCGACGGCGCCGAGCGGCGCGGCCGCCGCGCCGGCGCCGACCTGGGACGGAGCGCCTTCGCGCGGGTCATGGAGATCGCGCTGCCCTTCGCCGGCCTGCGCCTGGCCGCCGGCGACCGCGTGGCGGTGGCGCTGCACGTGCTCCGCGGCGAGGTGGAGCTGGAGCGGCTGCCGCGCTTCGGCTACGTGACGCTCACGGTCCCCGATCAGGACTTCGAGCGGATCCACTGGCGCGTGTAGGCGCGGCCCCCTCCCTCGCCGCTTCGATCTTCCGCGCGTCCGTGCCACGCTCTCCCTCGCGTGGGGAGCGAGGAGACGCGGCTCACCGGCTACGAGCGTCCGCGCGGCATGGCGGCGGAAACGACGCCGAGGTTCGGTTCGACGGGGCGCCGCCATGAGGCCCGAATGCGCAGGCGCCCGCACCCGGAACGGGTTAGATTCGCGGCCCCGTGAGCCGAAAGGCCCCGCTCGCCATCCTCTTCGTGGTGGTCTTCATCGACCTGCTCGGCTTCGGGATGGTCATCCCGGTCATGCCGCGCTACGCGGCCGAGCTGGGGGCGCCGAAGGCCTGGACCGGGCTCCTCCTCACCGGCTACTCGCTCATGCAGTTCGTCTTCGCGCCGATCTGGGGCCGGCTCTCGGACCGGGTCGGGCGCCGCCCGGTGCTGCTCGGATCGATCGCGATGACGGCCGTGGGCTTCGTCGGCTACGCCCTGGCGCCGAACTTCGGCTGGCTGCTCGCCTCCCGCCTCTTCGCCGGGATGGCCACCGCCAACCTGGCCATCGCCCGCGCCTACGTCGCCGACGTGACGACGCCCGAGACGCGCGCCAAGGGCATGGGCGTCATCGGCGCGTCGTTCGGGCTCGGGTTCATCCTCGGACCCGCCATCGCCGGCCCGCTGTCCCGGATCTCCATCGCGGCGCCCGGCTACGCGGCCGCCGTGCTCTCCATCGTCAACGGGATCGCCGCCTGGTTCATCCTGCCCGAGCCGGAGAGCCGGCGGGCGGCGGCGCAGCGCCCGCGCCTCGAGGCGCTCACCGGCGAGCTCAGGCGCCCGGGGATACGCCGTCTCCTCCTCACCAGCTTCATCTCCATCCTCGCCTTCAGCGCGCTCGAGGCGACGTTCTCGCTGCTCGCCAAGGACGTCTTCTCTCTCGACCAGGAGCACGTGGGCTACGTCTTCGCCTACATCGGCGTGCTGGCGGTCATCATGCAGGGCGCGCTCATCGGCCCGCTCACGCGCCGCTTCGGCGAGGTGCGGCTGCTCTTCGTCGGCCTCGCGCTGCAGGCCGTGACGTTCGCGATCCTGCCCTTCACCGGCACGCTCGGCGGCATGCTGGCCGTCCTCGCGCCGATCTCGGTGGGGACCGGCCTCGTGAACCCGTCCCTCGCGGCGCTCCTCTCGCGCATGAGCAAGCGGGAGGACCAGGGTGGCACGCTCGGGATCGGCGAGTCGGCATCCGCGCTGGGTCGCATCCTCGGGCCGGAGTCGGCGACCTACACCTACGACCACGTGTCGTTCGCGTTCCCCTACGTGGCGGGCGGCGTGCTCATGGGCGTCGCCGCGACGGTGGCGCTGACGCTGAAGCGCGCGCCCATGGACGACGCGGCCGCGGCCTCGCCGCGAGGAGCCTGACCGATGCCGGAGCTGCGCAGGGACCCGATCGTCGGCCGCTGGGTCATCATCGCCACCGAGCGGGCGCGGCGGCCGAGCGACGTGCCGCGCGTCAAGGATCCGGCCGCCCCCGGGATGTGCCCGTTCTGCCCCGGTCACGAGGACAAGACGCCGCGCGAGGTGTACGTGGCCGGGCGATCGCCCGCGCAGGCGCCCAACGGCCCCGGCTGGAAGGTCCGGGTCGTCCCGAACCGCTACCCCGCGCTCATGATCGAGGGGGACCTGGAGCGCGAGGCGAGCGGCATCTACGACCGCATGAACGGCATCGGCGCGCACGAGGTCATCATCGAGACGCCCGAGCACGGCAAGGACCTCGGGCAGATGACCGACGCCGAGGCGACCGAGGTGCTCTTCGCCTTCAAGGCGCGCATCGTCGACCTGCGCAACGACCTGCGCTTCCGCTACATCCTGCTCTTCAAGAACCACGGCCCGGCGGCGGGCGCCACCCTGGAGCACGCGCACTCGCAGCTTATCGCGCTGCCGGTCACGCCGCGCCAGGTGCAGGAGGAGATCGAGGGCGCGCGCCGGCACTTCGAGCACCGCGAGCGCTGCATCTTCTGCGACATCGTGAGCCAGGAGCGGCGCGAGCGGAGCCGCCTCGTCCTGGAGAACGAGGAGTTCGTGGTCTTCGCGCCCTGGGCGCCGCGCAGCCCCTTCGAGACCTGGATCGTCCCCAAGCGCCACGAGTCGAACTTCGAGAACGAGCCGAAGGAGCGCCTCGCCTACTGCGCCCAGGCGCTCCGCTCCACGCTGAAGCGCCTCGGCGCCGCCCTCGGCGACCCGCCTTACAACTTCATCGTCCACTCGAACCCGCTGCGCGACCAGGCCAGCCCGTCGTACCACTGGCACATCGAGGTCATGCCGGCGCTCACGCACGTGGCCGGCTTCGAGTGGGGCTCCGGCTTCCACATCAACCCGGTGCCTCCCGAGGAGGCGGCCGAGTTCCTGCGCCTGGTCGTGACGTGAAGATCCTCTTCGTCGCCTCCGAGGTCGCCCCCTTCTCCAAGACGGGCGGCCTGGGCGACGTGGCGGGCGCGCTCCCGGTGGCCCTCGCGGCGCGCGGGCACGAGGTCCATGTCGTCACGCCGCGCTACGGCTTCGTCGAGCCGGCGGAGGCGCGGCTGGAGCGGCTCCCCGTCACCGTCGAGGCGCGCGGCGAGGGCGGCGCCCTGTGGCGCGGCCGCCTCGGCGCCGCGCACGTCTATCTCGTCGAGCACCTCAGGTTCTTCGGCCACCGGCGCGGCGTGTACGGCGAGGGCGGGCGCGACTACGCGGACAACGCGCAGCGCTTCGCCTACCTGACCCGCGCGGCGCTCGACCTGCCGCGCGCGCTCCACCTCCAGCCGGACGTCGTCCACCTGCACGACTGGCCCACCGCGCTCGGCGCGTGGCTGCTGCGCCACGAGCGCGGGCAGGAGGCCTGGCGACGCCGCGCGCGCGCCGTCTACACCATCCACAACCTCGCCTACCAGGGCGTCTTCCCCAAGGAGCAGATGCCGTCGGCCGGCCTGCCCTGGGAGGTGTTCCGCTACGAGGCGATGGAGTTCTACGACCAGCTCAACTTCATGAAGGCGGGCATCGTCTTCTCCGATGCCATCACCACCGTCTCTCCCCACTACGCGCGCGAGATCCTGACGCCGGAGGGCGGGGCGCACCTCGACGCGCTCCTCCGGCAGCGCGCCTCCCACCTCACCGGCATCCTCAACGGCATCGACGACGAGGCCTGGGACCCGGCCCGCGACCGGCACCTGCCCGCGCGCTACGGGCGGGAGGACCTCTCGGGCAAGGCGGCCTGCAAGGCGGCGCTGCAGAAGGAGCTGGGGCTGCCCGTGCGCCGCGACGTCCCGCTCGTCGCCATGGTGGGGCGGCTCGCCGAGCAGAAGGGCATCGACCTCGTGGCGGCGGCGCTGCCCGACATCCTGGCCATGGACGTGCAGATCGCGCTGCTGGGCAGCGGCGAGCGCAGCTACGAGCAGCTGATCGCGCGCACGGCGAGGGAGCGGCCCGACCGCCTCGCCGCGCGGATCGGCTTCGACGAGGGGCTGGCGCACCGCATCGAGGCGGGAGGCGACGTCTTCCTCATGCCGAGCCGGTTCGAGCCCTGCGGGCTCAACCAGATGTACTCGCTGCGCTACGGCACGGTCCCGGTGGTGCGGGCGGTCGGCGGCCTGGTGGACACGGTCGAGGACTTCGACGGGTACCGCAGCGGGACCGGGTTCCGCTTCCGCGAGTACCACCCGGGCGCCCTGCTCACCGCGCTGCGCCGGGCCCTCGACGTGCACCGGGACGCGCGGGCCTGGCGCGGGCTGCAGGAGCGCGGCATGGCGCAGGACTTCTCCTGGCGCCGGAGCGCCGGGGAGTACGAGGCGCTGTTCGTCCGCCTGCCGGGCAGGTGAGCGCGGGGGCGCGCGCCGCTTGCCGAACCGTGCGCCGGCCCCACATTCCGTGCGTGCCCAGAAAGCGCCAGAGTGGCGACGACGTGGAGTTCCGTCTGCCGCCCGACCTCGACGACGACGTCGATCCCCCGGAGCCGACCGCGCGCCCGCGCGAATACGTCGATCTCGACGACGAGCGTGGAGATCGCGTCGTGCCCCTGTCCAACGTCGGCGGAGCGGTGCCGACGCGCCTCGGCAACGACTCCGGCGGCGACTTCCCCGGGCCCGAGGACGACCTCGCCAACCTGATCGAGCCGGAGCCGCCCGAGTCGCCCGAGATCGGCGCCATGCACGTGCGCCCCGGGCAGGGACGCAAGTCGAAGACGCGGCGCTGACGGCGTCCTTCGACTCCGCTTCGCTACGCTCAGGACTCCGCTTCGCTACGCTCAGGACGAACGGGCGGGCGAGGCCGGAGTCGAAGGGCTCGGGACGAATGGTGGAAGTCCGTCACTGCAGGCCGCGGGCGCGAAGCTCGTCGTCGCTCTCGCCGCGCAGGTGGCCGAGTTCGTGGAGCAAGGTCACCCGCACCTGCTCCGCCAGCTCGGTGCGGTCGCGCGCGAACCGCGCCAGGTTCTTCCGGTAGAAGACGATGCTGCGGCAGGTGGCGCCGTCCTCGGGCAGGCACGGCTCGGTCGCCGAGGGCCCGCGGTAGAGGCCGAGGATGGCAGGCGAGAGCGGCGGATCGACCGCCGTGAGGTCCTCGAGCGAGGGCACGTCCTCCACCTCCACCGGCACCGCCGCGAGCGCGCGCCGGTCGGCGTCGGGCAGGGCGGCCATCGCGCGGCGGACCTCGGCCTCGAACGCACCGCGATCCACGTCCACCGGTGGCGGGAAGGCGTCCGGCGCCAGCGCGCGCGCCCGGCGCTCCAGCCGGTCGGCGCGGTGGGGGTCGCCGGTGCGCTCCGCCACGAGCGAGAGCTGGTGGAGCGCCCAGGCGTCGTCGGGCGCGGCGGCGACCAGGCGCTCCAGCTCCGCCTTCGCCTCCCGGAACCGGCACAGCTCGTAGAGCGCCACGCCCTTCTCGTACCGCGCGTCGAGGTCCTTCGGGCCGAAACCGAGGGCCGTATCCGCGTGCTCCAGCGCCTCCGCCGAGGAGCCGAGCTCGTTCTCCGCGGAGGCGGCCAGCGTGAGCAGCCGCCGCGCCAGGTCCCGATCGCGCGCCCGCCCGCGCTGCGCCCGCTCCGCGCCGCGCAGCGCGTAGGCGAGGCCCAGGGCGAGCGCGTCGTGGTCGGCGTCCGGCGCGTCGACGTAGAGCCGGGCCGCCCCGAGCAGCGTCTCGGGATCGTCCGCGTCGGCCGCCAGGGCGCGAGCCCAGGCGAGGCGCGCCTCCGCGGCGCGCCCCAGCGCCGAGAGCGCGGAGGCGCGCAGCCGGAGCGCCGGCACCCACGCCGGGGCGGCGCGCACGGCCTCCTCGGCGCACGCCAGGGCGCGTGTCTCCTCGCCCTCGTCGAGCGCGTCGCCCCCGCGCTCCACCAGCTGCTGCGGGGTGGGATGGGCGTGCGGAGCGAAGCAGGGCGGCGGCGGCGCGCGCACCAGCGCGAGCTGGCCGGGCCCGTCGGGCAGCGGCTTCGAGGCCTGCGCCGCCCGCGGCGGCGGGTCGCCCCGGCGGCACGCGGCGAGCGGCACGATGAGGAGGAGGAGAGCGGCCGACCGTGCGAACACCGGGGTGGAGTGTGCCACGCCACGCGCGGGCGACCAAGGACCGACCGGGCGGGCTCATTCGGAGGCCTCGCTCCGCTCGGCGAGCTCGTCCACGGCCCCGCCGCCGCAAGCTCCTCGCTCGCTCACGGCCCTGCGGCCTGCTCGCTGCGGGCCTGCACCGGGCGGCGTGGCCTGCTCGCTCAGGGGAGGGCGACCCGGACCAGGACGCGGACGCGGTTCGGGCCCACGTCGAGCTGCACCGGGGCGGCGAGCACGGAGAGGGCGGCGCGGGCGACGCCGCCGTCGCCGAGGCGGACGGCGTGGGCCCAGGCGTCGGGTGTGCCGGATCGAGCGGCGTCCGCCCAGTCGACCGCTGCGGCGCGAGGCCCGGCGTTCGCCGGGGCTCCGGCCACGAGGGCGCTCGCGTGCTGGACGGCCACGAACCGCGACTCCGCCCGCACCGACAGCGACGGCGATGCCGGCGAGGCGAGTCCCAGCACGAGGAGCAGTCCGGTCGCGTGCAGCATCGCGCCCCCTGCGCGCGAAACTGGAGCCTCTCCGGGGCGGTGGCAAGGCGCCACGCCGGCAGGCTGTCGGGGACTTGCGCGCACGGTCGGGGGGCGTGCCGGGGCCCGGGCGGAGAGCCCCCGGGCGGCGGCGCGGCTATCTTCGTCGCCCATGCGCGCCTCCCTCGCAGCGGTCGCCCTCGCCCTCGCTTGCGCCTCGACCTCGTCCTCGTCCCCGAACACGACCCCGACCTCGAACTCGACCGCGTCCCCGAACCCGTCCCGCGGCCCGCTGGAGCTTCCGGAGGAGCGCCACCTCCGCAACGTCCGGCAGCTCACGTTCGGCGGTGAGAACGCCGAGGCCTATTTCAGCTTCGACGGGAAGCAGCTGATCCTGCAATCCACGCGGAACGGCGGCGAGTGCGACCAGGAGTACGTCATGGGCGCGGACGGGTCGGCGCCGCGACTCGTCTCCACCGGCCAGGGCCGCGTCACCTGCGGCTACTTCTTCCCGGACGGCTCGCGCATCCTCTATTCCTCCACCCACGCGCTCGCGCCGGGGTGCCCGCCGAAGCCGGACATGTCGCAGGGGTACGTCTGGGCGCTCTACGACTACCAGATCTACACGGCGCGGCCGGACGGCAGCGACGTGCGCCCGCTCGCGCCCGGGCCCCGCTACAACGCCGAGGCCACGATCTCGCGCGACGGCTGGATCGTGTTCACCTCGACGCGCGACGGCGACCTCGACCTCTACAAGATGCGCCTCGACGGCTCCGGCCTCGTCCGCCTCACGAGCACGCTCGGCTACGACGGTGGCGCCTTCTTCTCCGCCGACGGGAAGCGCATCGTGTACCGCGCGAGCCGCCCCAAAGACGGCGCCGAGGCGGACACGTACCGCGAGCTCCTCGCCCGGAAGCTGGTGCGACCCACCCAGCTCGAGATCTGGGTCATGAACGCCGACGGCTCGGGCCAGCGCCAGGTGACGCGGCTCGGGGCCGCCTCCTTCGCGCCGTTCTTCCACCCCGACGGCAGGCGCATCATCTTCGCGTCGAACGTGGGCGACCCGAAGGGCCGGAACTTCGACCTGTGGCTCGTGAACGACGACGGGAGCGGGCTCGAGCGGGTGACGTGGAACGAGACCTTCGACGGGTTCCCCATGTTCTCGCCCGACGGGAAGAAGCTCGTCTTTGCCTCGAACCGGAACGGCTCCCGCCCCGGCGAGACGAACGTGTTCATCGCCGACTGGGTCGAGTGACCCTTCGACTCCGCTTCGCGCAGCCTGCCCTGAGCGTAGGCCTCGCCCTTCGACTCCGCTTCGCTACGCTCAGGGCGAACGGGGGCGAGGCCGCAGTCGAAGGGCTCAGGGCGAAACGGGGGCGAGGCCGCAGTCGAAGGGCTCAGGGCGAAACGGGGCGAGGCCGCAGTCGAAGGGCTCAGGGCGGGGGCACCTCACGCCCGCCGCGGCGAGGAGCGCACCGGCGACGGTGGCACGCAGCGCTGCAGGAGCGCCTCCAGGAAGTCGAGCAGCTCCTTCGGCCGGTCGCGGTCGGAGGCGTTGAGGTCGACGCGGTAGACCCGGTCCTTGAGGAAGTAGGCGACGTCGAGGTCGGAGGAAGCGCCGAGCTCGAGGAAGTACGCGACCGGCAGGACGTCGAGGTCGCGCAGCTTCGTCCACAGCCAGCGGACGTTCGGGTCGGAGAAGGAGTAGCCGATGAGCAGCACCTCGCGCCCGACCACGTCCGAGCAGAAGCGCAGGTCGATGGGATGGGACGCGAGCCCCTGGCGGCGCTGGAAGTCCGACTCGCCGAGCACGATGGTCTGCGGCCGCTCGAGGGAGCCGTGCAGCTTGTAGATGGGGAAGCGCGGGACGAACCGGCCGTCGATCTCGTCGTGGCGCCACTCGTGCAGGTCGCGCGCCTCCGCCACGACCTGGTACGGCTTCCCCGCCGCGGCGAAGGCCCGCTCCAGGAGGTCGTCGAAGTTGGTGGTGTAGATGGCCGGGACGTGCTCCGAGAGGCGCACGAGGAGGCGATGCAGGGGCAGCTCGCCGCGCGTCACCCGGGCGTCGAAGAGCGCCCGGATGCGCTGGTGCAGTCGCTCCTCGCCGCACACCCAGCGGAAGGCCTCGCTGATCTTCATGAACACGTCGACCGACAGGAGCGGGTCCTCCGGCGACGGCGGCGCGAACCGGCGCGCCGCGCCCGGCACCGCCTCGCGCAGCGCCGGCGCCAGCTCCTCGGCCAGCGTGCACACGACCTCTTTCCAGGTGGGCAGGCCCGCCCAGCGGGAGGCGCCGGCGCCCACCAGCACCACGAGCTGCCCGCGCGCGATCCGCCCGGCGAGGTGGTCGAGGACGGGGTCGAGCTCGGGCGAGAGCGCCAAGGCGCGGCCTCCTCCCGCCCCTACCGGACGCCCAGCCGGGCCGCCGAGAACGGCGCCAGGTCGACCGGCGGCTCCTTCCCGAGCACGGCGGCCGCGACCGCGTCGGCGGTGATGGGCACGAGCAGGATGCCGTTGCGCGTGTGCCCGGTCGCGTAGAAGAGGCCCTTGGCGCGCGCCGCACCCAGCACCGGCCAGCCGTCGGGCGACGCCGGCCGGAAGCTCGACCAGGTCTCCACCACCTCGGCCTGCGCCAGGCCGGGCGCGATCTCGATGGCCATCCCCAGCACCGTGTGCAGGCCGCCGGCGGTCACCGCGCGCTCGAACCCGACCTCCTCCATGGTGGAGCCGCACAGCACCCGTCCGTCGGCGCGGGGCACGACGTACCCCTTGTCGCTGAAGACCACGCGCGAGATGAGGAGCGGGCGCGTGTCCACGGCCGCGATCTGGCCGCGCACCGGGCGGACCGCGCCGCGCGGCAGCATGCTCCCCTCCACGAGCGCGCTCCAGGCGCCGCCGGCCAGGACCACGGCGTCCGACTCGATGCGACCGGCCTCCTGCTCGACGCCCACCACCGCGTTCCCCTCGTGAACGATGCGCCGCACCTGGCCGGTGCGGAAGCGGGCGCCGGCCGCATGCGCGGCGAGGTAGAGCGCGCGGGCGAGCGGCCGCGGGTCGATGGACGCCTCGTCGGGGAAGAAGAGCCCGCCCCGCGCCTCGGGCGAGAGATGCGGCTCGAGCCGGTGGACGGCGACGTCGTCGAGGATCTCGGCCGGGAGCCCCCGCCGCTCCAGCCGCTCGGCCCGCGCCGCGAGCACCACCGCATGCTCGCCGTCGAGCGCGACCTCGAGCGTGCCGCCGCCCCGGTACCCGACGTGGATGCCCGTCGCCGCCTCCAGCTCGCGCGCCAGCGCGGCATAGCGCGAGAGCGAGGCGCGGCACAGGGCGTAGAAGGGCCCGGGCTCGACCGCCTCCACGCCGGGCGAGAGGATGCCGCCCGCTGCCGACGAGGCCTGGGCGCCGGGGATGCTGCGCTCGAGGACGAGGACCTTCTTGCCTGCCTGGGCGAGGCGCATGGCGACCGCGCACCCCTGCACCCCCGCTCCGATGACGACGACGTCGTGGCGCATGGGCGAACCCTAGCGGTCGCGCGCGGCCGGCGAAAGCGCGATCTCGACGCGGTGGCGACGGGCGAGCGTCAGTGCGCCGGCGCGGGCGCGGGCGCGGCGTCCCCGGCGCCCTCGGGGCAGGGCAGCACCCCGTGGACGAGGAGCTCGTGGATCTGCCGCCGCCACTCGTCGGGCGAGATGACCGTCTCGAAGAAGACCCGCGTGGCCTCGTGGGCGGAGGCGAGCAGCGCGGCCAGCCCGCCGATGGCGAGCACGGCGACGGTCGGATCGATGCCCGGGCGGAGGGCGCCGCCATCCCCCGTGGCGGTGATGGCGGTCGCCGCGCGCCGGATCGGGTCCATCAGCGCGGGTTCGCTCGCCAGGATCTGGGAGAGGAACGGACCGCCGTCGAGCACCTCGCGGATGATGATCTGCGCGCCGCAGGGGTCGCGCATGTTCGCCTCGAGGTAGGCCCGGACCACCGAGGAGGCGCCGGTCCCGCGCTCGATGTCGGCCACGACCTCGCGCAGGATGCCGAGCCAGATCGACCGCAGCACGTCGAGGTAGAGCCCCTTCTTCGAGCTCCAGTGCCGGTAGAGCAGCGCGACGTTGCACCCCGCCCGCCGCGCGATGCCCTGGACGCGCGCGCCGTGGTAGCCGCGCAGCGAGAACTCCACCCGCGAGGCCTCCCAGAGCCGCTCGGCGATCCCCGGACGGAGTGTGGGGGCAGGACGGCGCGCGACGGAGGCGTCCATGAGAACGCATTTTTAATCCACGCGCTTGACTTGGGTCAAGTCGACCCCTGTCCGGGCAGGCGGGCAGCCGCGGGAGCGCACGGAACGGGTGCGTCCCGGGTGCTAGAAGGCGAGCGTGCCCCGGCGGCGCGCCATCCTCCACCTCGACCTCGACGCGTTCTACGCGTCCGTGGAGCAGCTCGACGACCCGGTCAAGCGCGGGCGCCCCGTGATCGTGGCCGGCCCGTCGAACCGAGGGGTGGTGTGCGCCGCGAGCTACGAGGCGCGCCGCTTCGGGGTCCGCTCGGCGATTCCGACCGCACGCGCCCGCCGCCTCTGTCCGGAGGGGATCTTCGTCGCGCCCCGCTTCCCTCGCTACGAGGAGCTCTCCTCGCGCGTGTTCGCCATCTACCGCCGCTACACGCCGCTCGTCGAGCCGCTCTCGCTCGACGAGGCGTTCCTCGACGTCACCGAGAGCGAGGCGCTGCACGGCGGAGGGCGGGCGATCGCCGCCGCCATCCGCACCGCGGTGCGCGGCGAGGTGGGCCTCACCGTCTCGGCCGGCGTCGCGGAGGTGAAGCTCGCCGCGAAGATCGCGAGCGACCTGGGCAAGCCGGACGGCCTCGTCGAGGTGCCCACCGGCGACACGGCGGCGTTCCTGGCGCCGCTCCCCGTCGCGCGCCTGTGGGGCGTGGGGCGGGTGACCGAGGCGGCGCTCGCCCGCGTCCGCGTCCACACCATCGGCCAGCTCGCGGCCGCGCCCGAGGCGCTCCTCGCCGGCGCGGTCGGCCACGGGCACGCGCGCGACCTCGGCGCGCTCGCCCGCGGCGACGACCCGCGCCCGGTCGTCGCCGACGAGGACGCGAAGAGCGTCGGGGCGGAGGAGACGTTCGAGCGCGACCTCGCCGGCGCCGAGGCGCTCCTGCCGCACCTCCTCGAGCAGTCGGAGCGGGTGGCGTCGCGCCTGCGCGCGGTGGGGCGGCGCGGCCGCGTCGTGACGCTCAAGCTCAAGTACGCCGACTTCGAGAGCGTCACGCGTCGCGTGACGCTCGGCGCCGCCACCGACGACGGCGCGGCCGTGTTCGCGGCCGCCAGGGCGCAGCTCGAGCGCGCCGACCTGGCGCGGCCGGTGCGGCTCACCGGCGTCTCCGTCTCCGGCTTCGACGACCGCGCGGAGCAGCTCGGCCTCTTCGACGGGACGGCAGCCGCGGCGCCGCGGCGCGCGGCGCTGCACGCGGCGGTGGACGCGCTCCGGGCCCGGTTCGGCGACGGAGCGGTGCGCTCGGCGACGCTGTCCGAGCGCGACGGGGAGTGACCGGGAGCGGGTCAGCGCCAGGTGAGCGCGAGGTCGGCGTGGCCGAGGCCGGCGGAGATCCCCGTCGTGAAGCCGGCGGAGACGTC
>DASTGH010000180.1:0-3453 GCA_035719345.1 Anaeromyxobacteraceae bacterium | reverse complement strand
GTAGAGGTCGTCGAGCCGGTTCTCGAGGGGCGTGCCGGTGAGCACGAACGCGAAGCGCGACCGCAGGCTCTTCACCACGCTCGCGGTGCGCGTCCGCCAGTTCTTGATCCGCTGCGCCTCGTCGAGGACGAGGAGGTCGGGCGCGAGCGCGGCGAGCTCCCGCTCGTCAGCGCGCACCAGCTCGTAGCTCGTGACGAGCACCGCAGGTGCGTCGGCGTAGCGGGCGAGGCGCTGCTCGCGCGTGCCACCGACGAGGGCGATCTCGTCCTCGCCCATCCCGGTGAACTGGCGGATCTCGCGGATCCACTGGTGCTTCAGCGACGCCGGGCAGACGATGAGGGTCCGCGCCACCTCGCCGCGGCGGGCGAGGTGACGGAGGGCGGCGATGGCCTGGACGGTTTTCCCGAGCCCCATCTCGTCGGCGAGGAGCGCCCGCCCGCGCGATGCGAGGAATGCCACGCCGTCGACCTGGTACGGGTAGAGCTTCACGCGGAGACC
The DNA here is from genome assembly GCA_035719345.1 of Anaeromyxobacteraceae bacterium. Taxonomy (GTDB): domain Bacteria; phylum Myxococcota; class Myxococcia; order Myxococcales; family Anaeromyxobacteraceae; genus Anaeromyxobacter_A. The sequence continues at coordinate 2,955 of DASTGH010000180.1, read as the reverse complement.
TGGCTGGTCCCGCCCGGCGATACGCACCTCGGCTTCCACCTCGCGGCGGCGTTCCGACTCCCTCTCCGCGGCCAGCGCCCGCGACGCGAGCTGCACCACCTCGGCCGGGACCTCGATCCCAGCCTCGAGGGCGGCGCGCTCCAGGTCCGGCCAGAGCCGCGCCAGGTCTCCTCGGAGCCGCCCCGCTGCGTCGAAGAACCGCGCTGCGATGCGCCGGAGCGGCGGGCGCGCTTCGACGGCGAGGCGCAGGCCGATCGACTCGGGCTCGAAGACGAGGTGGAGATAGCTCGCGGCCGGCCCCGCGGAGAGCGCGCGCTGCACGCGGCGGGGAGCATCGCGGCGGAGGTGGTGGAGGACCGCCTCGACGTGCTTGCACGTGCCGAGCTGGTTCGTCGCGAAGTCGGCGCAGGAGCAGCCGTTGTGGCGGGCATCGAGCGCGCGCAGCGTGACCTGATAGGCGCGCGCCGAGGGCGAGGTGACCTCGTACCTGCCGACGAGCTGCGCCCCGCCGAGGCGGCGGATCTCGAACAGCTCCGACGAGCCGCGGGCCTCGCGGCGCCGCAGCTCCGCATCCCGGAGCGTCGGCGAGTCGGTCTCCTCGTCGGCGCGTCCGGACGCCTCGTCGCCGACCAGGAGGAGCCCGAGCGCCGCCGCGTGTGCGCAGCCGCGGTCACCACAGGTGCACGACGGATCGAGCGCGCCTCGGACGAGCCTGAGCCGGGCGCGGTGTCGCCGCCGATCAGCCGCCACCACGACCGCCTCGGCGCTGGAGGCGCGCAGCGCCGGCCGCGAGACACGACCGCCGGTCACGGCTTCCCGCCCCGCTCCGAGCGCGTCCTCGGCGAACGTCGCTTCCAGGGAGGACGCGGACAGGTGATCGACCAGCGTGGGCGCGCGCGAGGGGGGCATGTCGGCTCCGGCGAGGCGCGAAGGCTACGCGGGAGGTCTGACCGTCGAGCAGGGACGCATTCACGATTTCGGGGGAGCGCACGCTCCTCCGCCAGGAGGGAACCCTTGACGGTTCGTCGCGCGACAGCGGATGCTCACCGACGTGAGCCCGACCACGGTCCGCGACCTGCTCGACATGAAGAACAGCGCCGTCGTGTTCGCGTGCCCGCCGGAGACGACGGTGGCCGAGGCCTGTCTCACCCTCCGCGACCGGCGGGTCGGCTGCCTCGTGGTGGCGCGCGAGGGCGAGGTGCAGGGCATCTTCTCGGCGGGCGACGTCGTCACCGGCGTCGTCGCGGAGGGGAGGGACCCCGCGGCTGTGACGGTGGCGGAGGTCATGTCGCGCGACGTCCCGACGGTCACGCTCGAGGCGAGCAGCCAGGACGCGGCGGCGCTACTCCGGCAGCGCCGGCAGCGCTACCTGCCCGTCGTCGGTCCGCGCGGGCTGCTCGGCGTCGTCTCGCTCGGCGACATCGCGCTGTACTACGCGGTGAAGGAGCGTTCCGCCGCCTCCACCCGGTCGTAGCGCGAGGCGCCTCGCCGTTTCAGCCGAGCAGCCTGTCCATGACGAGGTGTCCCGGCTCCAGCGTGAAGCCCGTCGCCGCGGCGGCGGCCTCGTCGTAGCGATCCGCCCCGTTCCTCGCGATCCCGGGCCCCGCCAGGACGAACGGCACCGGCTCGCGCGCGTGCGTCTTGGTCGCGACCGGCGTCGGGTGATCCGGCATGGCGAGGATGCGCAGGCCGCCGTCCCGCGCGAAGCGGGGCGCCGCCGCGCGCACGCGCGAGACGATCTCGCGGTCGATCGCCTCGATCGCGGCCAGCTTGGCGGCAGCGTCGCCGGCGTGGCCCGCCTCGTCCGGTGACTCCACGTGGACGATGACCACGTCGTGGTCGGCGAGCGCCGCGAGCGCCCCCTCGGCCTGCGCCGCGTAGTCGTTGTCGGGGCCGTCGCTGACGCCGGCGATCTGCAGCCGCGTCAGCCCCGCCAGCACGGCGAGGCCGTTCAGGAGATCCACGCCCGAGGTCATCGCGCCCCGCACACCGCGCCCCTTCTCGAACGGCACCATCCCGCGCGGCGCCTGGCCCGGCCAGAAGGGCCAGATGTCGGTCGCGGGGAGCTGCCCAGCGGCGGCGCGGCGCGCGTTCACCGGCGAACGGCGGAGCACGTCGCGCGCCCGCTCCATGAGATCGAGCAGCACCGAGGCGCCCGGGCCCCGCGGCAGGTTGCCCGCGACCGCCTTGTCCGAGATGTCGTGCGGCGGCGTGTACTCCGCGTCGAGGAGCGCGGTGTGGCCCTTCACCACCAGGATGTGCCGGTAGGCGACGCCCGGGTGGAAGGTGAACGTCGGGGTCGCGAGCGCCTCGGAGATCTCCCCGACGATGGCGCGCGAGTCCGCCGTCGGGATGCGGCCGCAGGAGAACGACTTCATCACGCCGCCGTCGACGTGGACGAGGTTCATGCGGAGCGCGACCTCGTCGGGCGCGAGCTTCACGCCCATCGACGCCGCCTCGATCGCTCCCCGACCGACGCGGTTCGCGACCGGGTCGTAGCCCAGGATCGAGGTGCACGCCGTGGACGAGGACGGCTCCTGGCCCTCGGGCACGGTGACCGCCATTCCGACCGTGCCCTCGCGCGCCAGCGCGTCGAGGTGCGGTGTGCGCGCCGCGGTGAGCGTCGTCTTGCCCCCGAGCCCGGCCAGCGGCCAGCCGGACGCTCCGTCGAGGATGATCACACAGTGCTTCACGGGGCCCTCCCTCGCTGTCGCGCAGCCGCGCTGCCCGGGGTGGATGGCACGTTACACCGTCGCCCGTGGCCGCGTACACGGCGGGCGTCTGGTACCATCGAACGGCCATGCCGACCGACCGCGCGCGACCCGGGCCTGTCCTCTATCGAGACACCCGCGGCCTCGACCCCGCCCGCTACACGTTCCTCGACGCGGTCATGAAGGGCCTCGCGGCCGGCGGCGGCCTGCTCGTGCCCGAGGAGCTGCCCTCGCTGTCGCTCGA
>DASTGH010000179.1:0-8426 GCA_035719345.1 Anaeromyxobacteraceae bacterium | reverse complement strand
TCGCTCACCATCACGCTGGCGAGCGCGCCGCGTCGCCCGATCCGCGTCGCATACACCGAGGCGCCGCAGAAGAATCTTCGCTTCGGGCGCGGCCGCGTGCGGCGCATTGGGATGCTCACCGAGGAGGGACAGCAGGTGAATCTCCTCTCCGTCTCCGAGCTGCCGGCCGAGGCGCTCATCCGCGGCCACCTCGCGCGCTGGGGGCTGCAGGAGAACCAACTCAAGCACGGCGTCGAGCGGTGGGGCATCAACCACCTCGACAGCCGTCGCGTGGAGGAGTACCCGCCCGACGCGCTCGTGCCCAACCCGGCGCGCCGCCGGCTCGACCGCGTGCTCAAGCTCTCGCACACCGCCGAGGGCGAGGCGTGGCGCAACTTCATGCGGGCCGATCCGGACGACCCCGCCCGCGCGCAGTACGAGCGCGACGCGCGCGCGGCGATGGAGCGGCAGCGCGAGCTCATGGCGCTCCGCGCGACCGTGCCTGCCGTCGCGCCCGTGAGCGAGACGCCGCTCGCAGGCAAGCTCCGCCGACACGAGCTCGGCTACAAGAACGTGCTCGACACGCTGCGGACCGCGCTCGCCAATCTCGAGTCCGACTTGGCCGTCCTCCTCGCCAAGCACCTCGACCGGCCTCGAGAGGCGAAGAAGCTGCTCGCGACGCTCTTCATCGCGCCGGGCACGATCCACGTCGGGTCGCGCGCCGTGACGGTCCGGCTCATGCCTGCCGCGACCGACTCCGAACGCGTGGCGCTGCGCGCTTTCCTCGGCGACGTCGCCCGTCGGCGGTTCTCGCTACCTGGCGACCCCGACCGCCGGCGGCTCGCCTGGGCGCTCAAATGAGTGATCGGCTACATCCGAACTCTGGGGCTCGTAGCCACCGTCCTGACGCGGTCGGCGATGATCATCGTTGCGGCCGGTTGCACAGCCTGCAGCTCCGCGAGCAGGGCCCGGCACCGTCACGTCGTCGGGTACACTCCGCGCATGAGCCACGTCGTGGCGCAGGTGTGCAGGCTGACGTCGGTCGTCGTGTTCTCGTCCGTCGTGGGGGCCGGGGTCGAGTTCATTCAGGCGCACGCGTACGCCTCGTCGGCGCGGGTGGCGATGGCCCCGCGCGAGGTCGAGCGCGCTGACCGCCCGGTTCATAACCGGAGCCGGAGCCAAGATCGTAATTCGTCTCCCGTATGTCTCCCGGATGCCGGGGCAGGAGTGGGGCGCGGCGGGGAACAGTGGGCATCGCGTCGAAATACGGAAATGCCTGCGGCACAGCGATGAACGACAGAATGGCGTGGGCTGTCGCACGGTTAGCATTCACCCTTTGTCACTGTTCAAATTCCTTTTCCCGCTCCATCTTCGCCCCGGTAACTCCCTGAGTTGCCGGGGCTTTCTTCTTCGGCTCTCGCGAGCCGGCTCCGTCGCGGTCAGATTGCCGTTGGAGGGCGCTCCGGCGCGTCGAGCAGCTTCCTCACGGCCATGAGTGACTCCCGACCTGCGCCTTTCGGCAGGTCGAGGGCGCCACGTCCTTCACCCGGTTGTGGGTCCCGTCGCGGAGCGAAGACTCATGCTCTAGCGGCTGATGACAAGCACCGGGGCGGCGCTATCGGTTTTCCGACCGTCGCCGAGTTGGCCGCGCTCGCCCCGGCCCCAGCAAGCGACTCGGCCGTCGGCCTCGAGTGCGCAGGTGTGGAAATCACCGGCGGCGAGCGCGGAGACGTTCCCTGTGATCGGGACGTGAACTCGCGCACCGGCGACAGCGGGCGTGCCCCCGACCACGACTTCCGGCACGACGTCCTGCCCCCAGCACTCGACGCCGTCCTGTGCGCCGATGGGCACTGCGCAAGTGTGCATCTCGCCGCCCGCGATCGCGGACGCCGCGAAGTCGACGCCGTCGGGGCGGTAGGGATCGGCGTCGCTCGTCGTCCCGACGCGCTTCGAGCTCCAGCAGCGCAGCGGGCCTGGGGGCTTCGTGGACGCGCAGGTGTGATGGACGCCGGCGCCAACCGCGATCACTGGCGGGCCGAGTGGCACGGTCACCGGCTGCGCGACCGTCCCTGAGACGCCAGCGCCGAGCTGCGCGTGGTCGTTCGCGCCCCAGCAGCGGACCGTGCCGTCGCCCGCTCCCGGCGACGACTCGACGATCGCGCAGGTGAAGTCGTCTCCGGCGGCGAGTGTCGTCGCTCCGCTCGCGACCGGCAGGTCCCTGATGGCGCCGACAGGATCCCACGAACCGACGCAGCGGACCGCGCCGCCGGCAGTGATGAAGCAGCTGTGCGCGCCGCCCGAAGCGACCGCGGTTGCGCTCGCGAGGCTCGCGACCTCGTTCGGCACGAAGTCGTAGTCCTTGCCGCCGGCGTATGAGCTCCTCCGTCCCCAGCACCACACGCCACCCGTATCGAGGACGGTGCAGCTGTGGGCGCCGCCTGCGCCGACCGAGATGACTGGGCGTGGCAGAGCGACCTTCACCGCCGTAGCCTGGTCCACGCCGGTGTCGGGGGCCGAAGGGTCATAGCCGATGCCGAGCTGGCCGTCGTTGTTCGCGCCCCAGCACAGGAGCTCGCCGGTCCCCGCCGTGATGGCGCAGGCGTGGTCGCCGCCGGCCGAGACGGCCGTGGCCGGGCAGCAGCCCGTCGCGCACTTGAGGAGGCCTGCTGGACATTCGTACGTGCAGCGGTTCGCGACGCAGATCGGCTTCGCCCCGGAGATGCTCGTTTCGCACGGGTGGCAGGTCGCCTCGCAGAAGCTCGCGTCGTCGTCCGCCTTGCAGCGGCGGATCGCCTCGCACGCGTGCGTCGTCGGCACCGTGCAGACGAGGGCGCCTGGCACGGCACTCGCGTCGAACAGCGTGTTGGTGCACCCCGCGCCTATCGCGAGACCCGCCGTCAGGAACAGGATCTCGACGCGAAGTCGTCCCACGTTCACGGACCAACCGCGGAGATGGCACCGAGTGGCGACACCGCTCACCGGCGCTTCATGCCCGCAGGGTACATCGACGGCGCGCTTTCGCGCGAGACACCAACGGGGGCCGAGATCCATGGGGTGCGCGTGGCTCGCGACGCTGTCGGTCCCGAGAATCCCGTCGCGCGCCAGAGGTCCGCCAGGGCGGGGGGAGCAGAGATTCCGCCTCGTCGGGAAGGTGCGTAGCGCGGTAGGGAGCCGAGGCGGGACGGTGTCGTGGCGAGCAGGAGCGGCGTGGCGCGTCACTGAAGGCAAGACGCAGTGACCGTCTACAGCACGATGCACCGAATTGGCGCCACAGTGGCGGCTGGTGGCCGGCTCTACCCTCAGCGCGCGATCCATGGCGCGACTGGTTTTTCGGGACGGACAGGTCGACGGGTGATCAGATCGCGTCAGCCATGGCGCAGATGAACAGGTGACACACCAACACGCTACGGGTTCCGAGGAGTCGGCCTCGGCGGCCATCGAGCTCACGAGCCGAAGCTGGCCCAGCTCGTCGCGACCTCCAGCTGTGCGCCGGGAACGCGCACCGGGGACCCCCAACTGGGCTGCGGACGCGCAAGCGCAAATGGAGGACCGTCGGTCCTCGCTTGGACGCGCCGACTCGGCCCCCCTTCAGGATCCCGCCCCCGCCACAGATCTCACGTGGCGCGAGCATCGCTTTGGCGATTGTCTTGCCCGTTATTGCGTTGAGCATTGAGCTCGCGTTGAGGTCGTGGATAGAACATATTCCGTTTGTTCTGTTCTTCCTCGTCGTGTCCCTGGCAGCATCCCTCGGCGGATGGGTGCCCGGCATCGTCGCCACGGGAGTGTCCGGGATTTGCGGTTACGCGTTTCTGGCGACGTCCGCCGACGCACAGCGTGTGGCCGGGGCACTCCTCGGGACCGCTCTCTTCCTTCCGGTCGCGTGCCTGATCGCGGGAATAGGAGCAGTCGTCCGTGCTGGTTTCACAGAGCGAGAGCGCGCCGCACGAGAGCTCGCGAGCGCCCTCCACCTTCGAGATCAGTTCATTGCTACGGCATCGCACGAGCTCAGAACGCCGCTGACGTCGTTGTCGCTCACCGTCCAGCAGATGAAGAGGGGGCCCCGCGTCGAGCATACCTCCTCAGCCGAGCGACGCATCCAGGCTCTTCAGCGTCAGACCGAAAGGCTAGCGCGTCTCGTGAACGGGCTCCTGGACGTCTCGACCATCGTGGAAGGCCGCTTACGTCTGCACGTCGAACGATTCGATCTATCGGAGGCAGTCCGGACGGCTGCGGAAGCGTACGAGGAGGATTCTGCGCACGCGGGGAACACGTTGGTCGTGGACGCGCCGCCGGGAATCGTGGGTGAGTGGGACAGGCTTCGTGTGGAGCAGATCGTCGGGAACCTGATCTCGAACGCCGTAAAGTATGGGAGAGGTCGGCCTATTCACGTGTCCGTCAGAGCAGGCAATGGAAACGCGCTCATCGTCGTGAAGGACGAGGGTATCGGGATTCCGCGGCAGGATCAGGACCGTATCTTTCAGCGCTTCGAGCGCGTGGAGCGCGGGCCAGGATACAGCGGATTCGGGCTCGGTCTCTGGATCGTCCGCGAGTTCGCGGCTGCGATGGATGGAACCGTGCGTGTGGAGAGCGAGGCCGAGCACGGCGCCGCATTTACTGTTGTCCTGCCACGCCGAGACTCCACTGGACAGGTGGACTGAACCGAGTTCGAAGCCCGCTATCAAGGCGCGCGCGGATCGGGAGGAGTTCGGCGCGCACGGATCCTCGACCTCGTCAGCGCTCGAGCAGATGCGCGAGCGCCGCGTCGAAGCGCTCCGGGGTTCGCTGGCGCTCGGCGAGACGCAGAAGCACGTAGCGCTCCTCGTCGCACAGCGCCGCCCACGTCTCGAGCAAGACGGTGCGCCTCGCGCCGACGGCGTCGGGCACGTGTTCTGTACCCCACGCCCGCGAGTCGACCGCGGCCACGGTCTCGACCGTTTCGTTGGCTCGCTCGGCGAATGCCCTGAGCACCTCTTCGAACGCGGCGCGCTCGTCGTCGGTATCGACCGGGAGGTGCGAGAGCGCGAGGCGCTCCGCGCGCGTCAACGCCTGCCAGGTCTTCAGTCCGATCTTGAGCCCGAGCAGGTCCAGCTTGCGACGCATCGACAGCGCCATGTACTCGAGCGTCTCGGCGCCGTCCTCGAAGGGAAACCTCAGGTACATGGTCGCTCCTGGCCTCCACCAAGGCACCGTCGGCGGCGCACCACTCCATGGCATCGTCTGCCAGAGCCGACACCCGCTCAAGCTCTATGGTCCGGTTCTCGAGCTCGAGGCGAACACCACGCAGGGCCCGAGCAAGCCCTCCGACTGGCAGAAGCGCGTGACCGCCAGCTCCCTTCTAGATGAACATGCCGAGCCCGGCGAACACGCTCGTCTGGTGGAGGCTCGAGAACCTGAGCCCGCTGGGCGTGTCGTGCGTGAAGGCGCGCTGCTTCGCTTCGATCGTCACGAAGAAGTCGCGGTGGATGTAAAGGTCGAAGCCCACCGAGATGCTCCCGGTGGGGTGCCAGGCCTGGTCGTCGGTGCTGAGGAGCCGCGCCGCTCCCGCGCTCAGGGCGAGGAACGGGCAGAACAGGCCACCATCGTTGAGGTCGAACTTGAGCGTCGCGTCGGCGACCCGCACGTCGTGCGCGTACTCGAACGCGACCCGCAGGCGGAAGCCGCCGGAATCTCCGCGCAGCTCCATCCCGACGGCGCCCGTCACCGCGGTCGTGTGACCGCGATCGAAGGTGGTGCCGCCCGGCATGAGTACGAGCCCGAGTTGTCCGCGCGGTTCGGCGGGCGCGTGCGCTGCCTGCTGCGGCTCCGGGGTGTACGGAGGCGCGTGGCTCGGGGCCGGCGGCTGAGCCGCCGTCGTGCTGCCGCGGTACTTGATGGCGATGCCGGCGACGAACTTGTGATCGGGCCCTTTGCCATGTGAAACGAGAAAATCCCGTGTCACGATGACGGCATCGGCACCGAGCTCGCATGCCTTCTCACCCAGGACGTGCTGCGGCTCGACGACGTCGGGGTAGTAGCTGTACAGCTCTGCGAGCTCACCGTATCCGCGCTCAGGTGCCTTGAAGAGAAACTCGACCGGGCAGTCCTTCGGTCTCGCCTCGGCCGTGAAGCCGGAGCGCGATCGCCGCACCGAGACCGAGCCACAGCCGGCCACCACGAGCAATGATGCAAGCGCGCCGGCGAGGCCCGACGTGGTGCGGCCACGACTCATCCCCGCCCCGAGATGGCGAGCTGACGTTCCAACGGCCACCATGACTCGTGTAGGCGGCTGGCTGCTCGCGCGCCTGGCATCCCCCCAGTGACCGCAGCGGCAAGCGAGCACTCGCTCGCCTGGCTCGTGACACCGCGACGCTCCGCGCGGGCTCTGTGCTCGGTGAAGACACGTCGCGTGTTCACCGGATGTGCTTTCACGTCGAGTGTGTCTATTGGTGTCGGCCAAAGCACGCCACGCGGCGTGCCGAGAAGGAGATGGGCGCGGACGCGAATGCGACTGTCGGAGACCGCAGGCGCGCGGCATCAGGCGGAAAGCGACGCCTTCGGCGCCTGGCCGTGGTTCCGGAGCGAGACGAGGAGGAGCGAACGTGTACCTCAAGCCCGATGCATCGAAGAACCGGCTGCGCGAAGCGGAGAAAGCACGGAAGAATCGCGCCGAGATCGTCGAGGCCCTCTCTCACGGCCAGGTGTCGCGACGGGAGCTCATCAAGTGGGGCCTCTTCACCGCGGCCGGCGCGATGCTGCCGATCCGCGGGCTCCATCCGCTCGTCAGCAGCGTCTACGCCGAGGACTCGACGGGCGTACCTCCCAGCCCGCTGTTCGGCGTCGAGCCCTTCACCCAGCCGATGCTTCGCTTCGACGTGCTCCCGCGGATGCCCATCTCGTCGCTGAGCCCCGCGCCCACGGCGGAGTCGAACCAGACGCAGAAGCCCGTCGACCCGCTCCTGGGCGGGGGAACGGGTCCGATGGAGGGGCGGCCGCCCGGGCCGATCTGGGCGCACCAGCGGTTCGCGCAATTCCCGCCGCAGGTGGCGATCGAAGTCTCGCAGGCGCAGGCGACCACCAACACCGTCTACAACCCGGGCGTTCCCGCGGCCCTGAACTCGGGCGTCGGCCCCGGCGGATCGATCGCACTGCAGTTCCACCCCGGCCTTCCCCTCCAGGGGCCGAACGCGGTGTGGACGTTCAACGGGACCGTCCCGCCGAAGCTCGTCCTGGGACGGTACGGCGAGCCGATCCTCTTCCGGCACCACAACGAGCTTCCCGCGGACGTCACCCAGAACGGCGGCTTCGGACGGCACACCATCTCGACGCACGAGCACAACGGTCACCACGGCGCCGAGAACGACGGCTTCACGGGCGCCTTCTTCTTTCCCGGCCAGTTCTACGACTACCACTGGCCGATCGTGCACGCGGGCATCTTCAGCGGCGTCAACGCGCACGCCACCGACAAGAAGGCCGGCCGCCCCGACGACGACGGCGGCATCACCAAGCTGTCGGGTGACTGGCGCGAGACGATGAGCACGCACTGGTTCCACGACCACATGTTCAGCTTCACTTCACAAAACGTGTACAAGGGCAATGCCGCGATGTTCAACATCTACAGCTCCCTCGACCGCGGCAACGAGGCGCTGAACGACAAGGTGAACCTGCGGCTCCCCAGCGGAACCGCGAAGGCATGGGGAAACATCGACTACGACGTGAACCTCATGCTCTCGGACAAGGCCTGGGACGCGAACGGGCAGCTCTTCTTCGACATCTTCAACCTCGACGGCTTCATCGGCGACGTGATGACCGTGAACCTTCTCTACAAGCCGTACTTCGAGGTCGAGGCGCGCAAGTACCGCTTCCGCATCCTGAACGCGAGCGTGTCGCGCTTCTTCAAGCTCGCGCTCTCCGACGGCTCGACGATGATCCAGATCGCGAACGACGGCAACCTGCTGCCGGCGCCCGTGCCGCTCACCCAGCTCGACGAGCAAGGCATCGCGGAGCGCTACGACATCGTCATCGACTTCTCGCGCTACACCCCCGGCGCCAGCACCAAGGTCTGGCTGGTGAACCTCGCCGAGCACCAGGACGGCAAGCGGGTGGCGAACGATCTCACGCTCGCAGAGGCGCTCTCGGGCAACTCGGCCGACCCCTGCGTCGGCAAAATCCTCGAGTTCCGCATCGTGCGCAAGCCGGCCAAGGCCGACGTGAGCCAGGTGCCGGCGGTGATGATTCCGAATCCCGACCTGTCGAAGATTCCGGTCGCGCGCCAGCGCACGTTCGAGTTCGGGCGCGGCGCCAACCAGAACACCAACGATCCTGTTTCCTCGTTCTTCGGCCCGTGGGGCATCAAGACCGACAACGGCGACATGCTGGCGGCGGACTTCGGCCGCATCTCCGCGGCGCCTAGGTTCGGCACGCGCGAGATATGGACGCTCAAGAATGGCGGCGGCGGCTGGGATCACCCC
>DASTGH010000178.1:0-3593 GCA_035719345.1 Anaeromyxobacteraceae bacterium | reverse complement strand
AGCGGGAAGATGGGCCGGGAGACGAGCAGCTTCTGGTAGACGCTGTCCTCCATCGTCTTCTGCAGGCCGGCGGCGATGGCGAGCAGCGTCTTCCCGGTGCCCGCCTTGCCGACGATGGTGACGAGCCGGATCTCGTCGTTGAGGAGCAGGTCCATGGCGAAGGACTGCTCCTTGTTGCGGGGCCGGATGCCCCACACCCCCTCCTTCGGGATCTTGATGAGCGGCACGTACGCCTGCCGCGCGGCGCTGTACTTGGCCACCGCCGAGTGCTGCGGGTTCGTGCCGTCGCGCAGCACCACGAACTCGTTGGGCGGGGGCGGCTCGCCGGTGGGCGCCACCGCGACGCACCCCGTCGTGTAGAAGTCGTTCACCTGCGCCGCGTCCACCTCGACCTCGGCCACGCCCGTCCAGAGCGTGTCGAGCTTCACCTCCTCGACGTCGTAGTCCTCGGCGTGCAGCCCGAGCGCGTCGGCGCGGATGCGCAGGTTCGTGTCCTTCGTCACGAACACGGCCGGGAGCGCCTTCTCCCGATCGCGCAGGTCGAGCGCGGTCGCCAGGATCTTGTTGTCGATGGAGTGGCCGTCGGTGGTCATCTCCTTGGGCAGCTGGCGCTCCGTGACCGACACCCGGAGCGTCCCCTTGTCGGGCCCGAGCGCCACGCCGTCGCCGAGCTTGCCCACCGCCCGGAACTCGTCGAGGTAGCGCGAGACCTGGCGCGCGTTGCGGCCGAGCTCCGAGAGGTCGCGCTTGAAGTTGTCGATCTCCTCGATGACGTAGATGGGGATGACGACGTTGTTGTCCCCGAACCCGAACATCGAGCGGGGGTCGTGCAGGAGGACGTTGGTGTCGAGGACGAAGTTCTTCTTCACGTCGCGCGGCTCCGCCGACGGCGAGGGAGACCTCGGCCGCGGAGCTTACCAGGGGCCGCCTCCCCGGATCACCGGCCGGCAAAGGGTCCGGGCTGCCCGCCCGCCGCCCCCTCGCGCCTGGCGCGGCACGGGCGCCGGCGGCACACTCCCGCCATGGCCACCGCCCGCTTCCACCCCCGCCGCCCCCTCGGCCGCACCGGGCTCGCCGTCACCGCCGTCGGCCAGGGCGACGTCGCCGACCGGGCGGTCCCCAGGGACCGCTGCGTCGCGGTCGTGCGGCGCGCGCTCGACGCCGGCGTGAACCTGGTCGACACGGCGCCCATGTACGAGCAGGGCTACTCCGAGGAGATCGTGGGCGAGGCGCTGCGCGGCCGGCGCGAGGGCGTCCTGCTCGTCGACAAGGTGGACGACCTCGCCGCGCGGGTCGGCCCGCAGCTCGACGGCAGCCTGGAGCGGCTCGGCACGCCGACCATCGACCTCGTCCTCTTCCACGCGGTGCCGGACGTCGCCACCTGGCGCCGCCTGGCGGCCCCGGGCGGAGCGTTCGAGGAGCTGGCCGGGGAGGTGGCGCGCGGGCGCGCCCGGTTCCGCGGCGTCTCCTCTCACCACCCCGACGTGCTGCTGGCCGCCGTCGACTCCGGGCTGTGCGACGCGGTCATGCTCCCGATCGGGCCGGTGGGCGATCCCCGGTTCACCGCCGAGGTCCTGCCGCGGGCCCGCTCGCGAGGGGTGGGCACCATCGGCATGAAGGTCTTCGGCGGCGGTAAGCTCCTGGGCGACACCGAGGGCTACCAGCGGCCGCTCTCGCAGCGGCCCCGCGGCAAGCTCTCCTCCGGCGGCGCCGACGGCGCAGGGGCCGTGCTGCCGCGCCTCTCCGTGGAGGCGTGCGTGCGCTACGCGCTCGCGCAGGACCCCGACGTGGCGCTGCTCGGGCTCTCCTTCGAGAACGAGCAGGACGCCGCCTTCGCGGCGGCCGAGCGCGCCCCCCCCATGACCGCCGACGAGCTCGGCCGCCTGCGCACCCGGGCGCTGGAGGCAGCGCGCGGCAAGGGCCCGGTGTGGTGGGATCCCACCGGCGCGGCGGCGCGGCTGCTCGAGGGGCGGCCCTAGCCGCCCTGGCCGCGCGCCTTCCGGGCGGCGCCGAGCGCGACCGTCTGGTTCCGCCCGTGGCGCTTCGCGTGGTAGAGCCCCGCGTCCGCCAGCGCCACCAGCTCCGCCTTCTGCTTGCCGTCCGCGGGGAAGGTGGCGACGCCGATGGAGAGCGTGACGCGCAGGTCGCCCTGCTCCGTCCGGAAGACGGCGCCGGCCACCTTCTCGCGGATGCGCTCGGCGGTGCGGATGGCGCCGGCGGCGTCGGTCTCCGGCATGACGAGCGCGAACTCCTCGCCGCCGTAGCGGGCGGCGACGTCCGTGGTGCGCGCCTCGGTCTGCAGGAGCTTCGCCACGCCCCGCAGCACCTGATCGCCGACCGGGTGCCCGTAAGTGTCGTTCACCGACTTGAAGTGGTCGATGTCGGTGAGGAGCAGCGAGAGCTTCTTCCCGTAGCGCTGCGCCTGCGCCAGCTGCTCGTCGAGGCGACCCTGGAAGGTGCGGTGGTTGACGAGCCCGGTGAGGCCGTTGGTGGTGGCGAGCCGCTCCGTCTGCTCGAAGAGGCGCGCCCGCTGCAGGGAGTCGGCCGCCTGCATGGCCACGATCTCGATCTGCCGCACCGCCTCCGGCGGGTAGGCGCCGGGGTCGCGGGCGCCCAGGACGAGCGCACCCAGGACCTGCTCGCCGGCGCGGAGCGGCACGACCTTCACCGACGCCAGTCCGCGCAGGCGGGTGGCGTCGTCGAAGACGACCGCATCGGAGAGCGCGAGCTCGCGCGCCGGCAACGACGAGCCGAGCCGCACCGCGCACGCCACCAGCCCGCCGTTGTCGGGGAAGGAGCGGCCCTCCAGCTCGGCCGCGGGCGCGGCGCCGGCGCGCGGGGCGCCGAGCGCCGCCCGCGCCACCTCGTGCCGCACGGCCTCGCCCTCGCCCGCGCACAGGGTCACCGCGCCGAAGTCCACCCGCACCAGCGCCGCGGCCTCGTCGAGGAGCGCGTCGAACACCTCGCGCGGCTTCGCCGTGCGGTTGAGCCGCTCCAGCGCCGCGTGGAAGCGCTGCGTCTCCTCCCGGTGGGCGCGGCCATCCTCGATGAGCCGCTCGGCGGCCGCGGCCCGCGCCAGCTCCGAGGCGAGCGCGCAGAGGAGCCGCTCGTCGTCCTCTGCGAAGGGGGGCGCGTCGGGGGCGACGCGGTCCGCGAGCACGACCCCGCGCAGGTGCCCACCCACCCGCGCCAGCAGCGGGACCGCCAGGAGCGCGCGCGGCCGGGCGCCGTCCCGGTAGTGGTTCGCCGCCTTGACGTCGCCGTGGAGGCGCAGCGGCGCGCGCCGCTTGACGACGCCGCCGAGCGGCCCCTCCCCCGCCGGCAGCCGCGGCGCGACGCGGTCGCTCGCCGACCGACACTCCCAGCGCAGGAGCACGGCGTCGTCCTCGGAGAGCAGCCAGGCGGCGACCGTGTCGGCGCGCAGCGCGCGCTGCGCGACGCCGAGCAGGCCGCGGGCGGCGGCGTCGGTCTCGAGCACGGCCGCGTCGGCCAGCGCGCGGGCGCGCTCCTCCGGGTCCTGGTCTCCGGGGTCGCCGCCGGCGAGCAGCCGCAGCCGGCGAGCCCGTGCGTCCAGCTCGCGCCGGCGCCGCGCC